>NZ_JBFUFO010000039.1:0-59192 GCF_056403395.1 Variovorax sp. P2_H12
TTCAGGCGCACCGCCTCTTCGACCGCGATCTCGTCGAAGGGGTTCATGCTCATCTTCACGTTGGCAATGTCCACACCGGTGCCGTCGCTCTTCACGCGCACCTTGACGTTGTAGTCGACGACCCGCTTGACGGGGACAAGAATCTTCATGGGGGTTGCTCCTTCGGTTCTGAAATTATTCGAGCTTGGCGCCCGATTGCTTGATCAGGCGCTCCCAGACCGGGCGCTCCTGCTTGTAGGCGGCAGCGAAGGCCTCGGGCGAGCTGTCCTTGAGCTCGAAGCCCATCGCCGCGACTTTCGCCTGCACGTCGGGTTGCTGCGTCGCCTTGCGCACCTCGTCCGCGAGGCGCTGCACAACGGGCTTGGGCGTGTGGGCCGGCGCCGCGATGGCGAGCCAGCCGGTGACGCGGTAAGCCTCGTCCTTGAGGCCCTGCTCGGCCAGGGTCGGCACATTGGGCAGCGTGCTCATGCGGCGCTCGCCGGTCACGCCGATCGCCTTGAGCTTGCCGGCCTCGATGTGCGGCTTGGCCACCAGCGCGCTGGCATAGGCCATCTGGATCTGGCCGCCGATGAGGTCCTGCAGCATCGGCGCCTCGCCCTTGTAGGCCACGTGGTTCATGTCGGCTTGCTGGGTCAGGCTCATGTGGGCGCCGGCCAGGTGCGGGTAGGCGCCCACGCCGTAGGAGCCGTAGGCCACCTTGCCCTTGTTCGCGCTCACGTACTTGAGCAGCTCGGGGCCGGTCTTGGCCGGCACGCTCGGGTGCACCACCAGCACCAGCGGCGCCATCGCGATCTGGTAGACCAGCGTGAGGTCGCGCTGTGCGTCGTAGGGCAGCTTCTCGTACAGGAACTGGTTGGTCATGAGCGAATTGCTCAGCGACAGCACGATGGTGTAGCCGTCCGGCGCCGCCTTGGCGACCGCATCGGTGCCGATGATGCCGGCCGCGCCGGGCTTGTTGTCGATGATCACGGGCTGGCCCAGGCCGGCCGCCATCTTCTCGCCGATCACGCGCGCCAGCACGTCGGTGGCGCCGCCGGCCGCGAAGGGCACGACCATCTTGATCGGCTTGGTCGGATAGGTCTGCGCCTGGGCGGGCACGAGGGCGCACAGCGCGGCCGCCGAGGCGGCTGCGCAGAGCCATGCGCGGCGGTTCGAGGGTTGGGGGCTCATGGGGTGTCTCCGATTCATGGCTTGAGAAAAAAGGGGTCTATTGCAGGACGACCTGTGTCTTGAAGGGCAGCCGTCCCAGCGCCTGCTGCAATTGCTGCCGCAGCGGCTCGGCCTGCGGCCCGGCGGCCGAGGCGTCGACGATTACCTTGAGCGCGCTGTCGCCGTCGGCCTGCACCTGCGGCCGGGCCGCAGCGGCGATGCCCATGGCGGCGCAGGCCTCCTCGACCAGCGCCGCGGCCACCTGGCGTGCGGCCAGCGCGCGCAGTTCGGGCTTGTAGATCTTGCCGACATTGGTCATCGGCATGCTCTCGATCAGGGTCACCGAGCGCGGCTTGGCCGGTGCTTCGTCGACCCGTTCGGCCGTGAAGGCCAGCAGCTCGGACTCGGTCGCCGACGCGCCCGGCACCAGCGTCGCGAACACCACCGGGAGCTCGCCGGCGTAGGCGTCCGGCGCACCGACCGCGGCGCAGAGCTGCACCGCCGGATGGGCGCCGAGCGCGTCTTCGATCGTCTTCGGGTCGATGTTGTGGCCGCTGCGGATGATCAGGTCCTTCGAGCGGCCGCTGAGGTTGAGCCGGCCCTCACCGTCGATCCATCCGAGGTCGCCGGTGGCGAGCCAGCCGTCGGCCGTGAAGGCCTTCGCGTTGTCGGCCGGATCGACGAAGCCCGAGAACAGGTTGGGCGACTTGAACAGCACCATGCCCTGCTCGCCGGCCGGCAGGTCGCGCTCGCTGGCGTTGCCGTTCTCGTCGAGCGCCACGATGCGCAGCTGCGAGTAGGGCAGCCGGAAGCCGACGCAGCCCGCCGGGCCGACCACGCCGGGCGGCGTGATGGTCGAGATGCCGGCCATCTCGGTCATGCCCAGGCTTTCGTGCACGTGCAGGCCGAACAGGCGCTCGAAGCGCGCGGCGAGTTCCGGCGCCAGCACCGCGGCGCCGGTGCGGCAGTAGTTGATCGAGGAGATGTCGGCGCCCGCCAGCGGCACGTTGGCCAGCGCAGCCAGCACCGTGGGCACCGCCGACAGCGAGGTCGGACGGTATTTCTCGACCAGCCGCCAGTAGTTGGCCAGCACCTGCTTGTTGCGCAGCAGCGCGGTGGTCGGAACGATCACCTCGACGCCGGCCGACAGCGAGGCCAGCGACGCCGGCAGCACGCCGGCCACGTGGAACAACGGGTAGCCGTTGATCGACGCGTCCTTCGGGCCCTGGCCGGTCATGTTGACGCTGGCCCAGGCCGTGAACACCTGGGCGCCATGGCTGTGGCGCGCGAGCTTCGGCGCGCCGGTGGTGCCGCCGGTGTGAAAGTAGGCGGCGATGTCGTCCGGCGCGATGTCGCGGCCGCTCACCAGCCGGTCGTCGGGCTCGGCGGCGCGCAAGGCGGCGAAGTCGGCCACGCCATCGGGCAGGTCGCCGGCGCTGCCGGGCGCCTCGTCGTGCGGCGCCACGCGCAGCACGGTGGTCAGCGTCGGCACCTGGCCGCGCAGCCGCATGGCCTTGGCCCACATGCCCGAGTCGGCATCGCTGCCATAGGCGATCAGTACCTTGGCGCGGCCCGCGGTCATCAGCGCGACCAGCTTGTCGTCGGTCAGGAGCGGGTTCAGCGGCTGCACGATGCCGGCCGCCTCGCCGCCCCACAGCGCCAGGTGGTAGTCGAGGCAACCCGGCAGCAGCACGGCCACCGCGTCGTCGGGGCCGACGCCGAGACGGTGCAGCAGGTTCGCGGTCTGGTGGATGCCGGCCAGCAGTTGGGCGTAGGACCAGCGGATCGGCTCGTCGGCCGGGTCGCCGGTGCGCAGGAAGGTCAGCGCCGGCTTGTCGCCGAAGGCCGCGCCGGAGTTGCGGAAGATCTCGTAGGTGCTGCGCACCGTGAGCGCCTCGGCCAGCGGCGTGGCCTCGAGCCGTCGGATGTCATCGAGGCCGCGAATCGGAAACGATGCGCTGAAGGGCGCTGCACTCATGGTCCTGTCTCCTGCAAATGTCGTCCCGCGATCATGCGCCGGGCGGGCCGCGGCGCATACCGCCGGCTACTGGTTCTTGATGTTGTTGTCGCGGATCACCTTGCCCCAGCGCTCGTAGTCCTGGCGCATGCGCGCGGCCATCTGCTCGGGCGTCTGGAAGGCGGCGAAGGTGCCGACGCCTTCGAGCTTCTGCTGCACTTCCTTGTCGGCCAGCGCCTTCTGGAGCTCGGCATTCAGGCGGACGATCACGTCCTTGGGGGTTCCGGCCGGGGCCAGCATGCCGCCCCACGAGGTGGCGTCGAAACCGGGGAAGCCCTGCTCGGCCACGGTCTTCACGTCGGGCAGCAGGCTCAGCCGCTTGGACGAGCCGACCGCGATGGCGCGCAGCGTACCCGAGCGGATGTGCGGCAGCACCGCGATCAGGTCCGAGAACATCATCGGCACCTGGCCGCCGATCAGGTCGGTCACGGCCGGCGCGCTGCCGCGGTAGGGCACGTGCTGCATGTCGAAGCCGCCGGCGGTCTTGAGCATCTCGGTCGTCAGGTGGCCGAAGCTGCCGTTGCCGGCGGTCGTGTAGTTCAGCTTGCCGCCGTCGGCCTTGGCCCTGGCGATCAGCTGCGGCAGCCCCGTGACCTCGGGCATCGCCTTGGGGTTCACGACCATCACGATCGGCAGGTCGTAGGTGGTGCCGACGGGCGTGAAGCTCTTGAAGATGTCGTAGCTGGTGGGACCATAGAGGTGGCCCGCCAGCAGCGTCGGCGTGGCCAGCATCACGAGCGTGTAGCCGTCGGGTGCCGCCTTGGCCGCGGCGGCCGCGCCGATGGTGCCCGAGGCGCCGCCGCGGTTGTCGATCAGCACCGGCTGCTTGAGCCCGAGCGCCATCTTCTGGCCGATGATGCGGGTCGCGACGTCGGTCGGGCCGCCGGCCGGGAAAGGCACGATGATGGTGATCGGCTTGGCCGGAAAGGCCTGGGCGAAAGCAGTGCCCGCGATGAGCGGCAGTGCCAGGGCGAGCAGGGCGCGGCGCGCGGGGTTGCGCACGGAGGAAGCAAGGCGAGAGGACATCGGGATCGGTTCGATGGCGTCAGAGGACGCCGTTGGATTTCAGTTGGGAGAGCTTGTCGTCGGACAGCCCCAGCAGCGACTGCAGCACCTCGTGCGTGCCTTCGCCGAGCTGCGGCGGCGCGTTGCGCACCGGCAGCCGTTCGCCGTCGAAGCGATAGGGCGGCGCCAGCACGTTGACGCTGCCGGCCACCGGATGCGGCTGCGTGGTCACCAGGCCGCCATCGGTCGCGCGCTTCGAATTGAGCGCCTCGAGCAGGCCGAGCACCTCGCCGCAGGGAATGCCCGAGCGGGTCAGCTGGTCGAGCAGCGCGCGGCGCTTGCGCTTGCCGAGCTCGCGGTGGATCTCGGGCATCAGCGCCTCGCGGTTCGCCGCGCGCAGGATATTGGTCTTGAAGCGCTCGTCGGCCGCCAGGTCGGGCCGCTCGATGACGTCGGTGCAGAAGCGCGCGAACTGGCTGTTGTTGCCGACCGTGATCACCAGCGGGCCGTCTTCGGCGTCGAACACGCCATAGGGCACGATCGACGGATGGGCATTGCCGTAACGCGGCGGGTCCTCGCCCATCAGCAGCGCCTCGAGGCCGTAGTAGGCGGTGATCATCAGGCCGCAGTCGAACAGCGCCATCTCGACGTGGCGGCCACGGCCGGTCTTCTGGCGCTCGAACAGGGCTGCGAGGATCGCCTGCGCCGAGTACATGCCGGTGAACAGGTCGACCGCGGCGACGCCGAACTTCAGCGGCGGCTGGTCGGCCTCGCCGTTGAGCGCCATCAGGCCGGCCTCGCCCTGCACGACCAGGTCGTAGCCGGGGCGCGCGGCTTCGGGGCCGGTGCGGTCGTAGCCCGAGATCGAGCAATAGACCAGCCCCGGATTGAGCTCGCGCAGCGCCTCGTAGCCGAGGCCGAGCTTGTCGATGCCGCCGAACTTGAAGTTCTGGATCAGCACGTCGCTTTTCTTCGCCAGTTCGCGCACGATCTCCTGGCCTTCCGGCGTCTGCAGGTCGATGCCGATCGAACGCTTGTTGCGGTTGACGCTGTTGAAGTAGGCGGTCTCGGTGTTGCCGATGCGCAGGCCCCAGTCGCGCGTGTCGTCGCCGCGGGCCGGATGCTCGACCTTGATCACTTCGGCGCCGAGGTCCGCGAGCACCATGCCGCACCAGGGGCCGGCGAGGATGCGCGAGAGATCGAGCACGCGGACGCCCGCGAGCGGAAGGGTGCCGTTCATAGGGGGACCTCCCTGCCGAGTGCGATGTAGCGCTGCAGGTGATGGTCCTCGTCGCCCAGTTCATGGTCGATCATCACGAGCCGCTTGGCGTAGTGGGCCAGCGGCAGCTCCCAGGTCATGCCGATGCCACCGTGCAGCTGGATGCTCTCCTCGGCGACCAGCGTGCCGATGCGGCCGACGCTGAATTTGGCCGCCGACAGCGCGCGTTCGCGCGTGACGCGGTCGGCATCGATCGCCGCTGCCGCATTGATCACGGCCGAGCGCGCCTGCTCGATCTCCAGCAGCAGGTCGGCCATGCGGTGCTGCAGCGCCTGGAAGCTGCCGATCAGCAGGCCGAACTGCTTGCGCGTGCGCAGGTACTCGAGCGTGGCCGTCTTGGCCGCTTCCATGGCGCCCAGCGATTCCGCGCTGAGGGCCAGCAGACCGCGGCCGATGGCGCGCTCGAGCGTCGCGTGGCCCTGGCCTTCGGAGCCGAGCAGTGCGTCGGCGCCGAGCCTGAGCTGGTCGAAGGAGAGCTCGGCCACGCGGCCGCCGTCGATGGCCGGGCAGTCGCGCAGCACAAGGCCCGGCGTTGTCGCCGGCACCAGGAACAGCGAGATGCCGGCCTCGTCGTCGACCGCGCCCGAGGTGCGGGCCGAGACCACGAACAGCTGCGCCCGCGCGCCTTGCGGGACGACCGACTTGGCGCCGTTCAGCACCCAGCCGTCGCCGCTGCGTTCGGCGCGCGTCTGCACGCGGGCGAGTTCATAGTGACCCTCGGGCTCGTCATGCGCGAGCGCCGCGATGGTGGTGCCGCCGATGATCTCGGCCAGCAGGCCCTTCTGCGCCGCGTTGCCCGCGGTCGAGATCGCCTCGCCGGCCATCACGGCGCCCAGCAGCGGCTCGACCACCAGGCCGCGGCCCAGCGCCTCGAAGACCACGGCGATGTCGAAGCCGGCGCCGCCGAAGCCGCCATCGGCCTCGCTGAACAGCGCGCCGATCACGCCGAGCTCGGCGAACTGCCGCCAGATGTCGGTGCTGAAACCCTCGGGCGACCTGGCGATGCGGTCGCGCGTCTCGAAGGCGTACTGCTCGGCGATGAAGCGGTTCAGGCTGTCGGCGAGCATGCGCCGGTCTTCGGTGTGTTCGAAGTTCATGCCGTTTCCTTTACAGACCCAGAATCATCTTGCTGATGATGTTCTTCTGGATTTCATTGGAGCCGCCGAAGATCGACAGCTTGCGGTTGTTGAAGTAGCGGGCCGCCGCAGGGGCCGCATAGGCGGGGCCGAACGGAACGCCGTCGTGGCCTTCTTCCAGCGCCTCGGCCACGAAGGGCCGGGCGTACGGGCCCATCGCACGGCGCGCCAGCGAGGAGATCTCCTGGCGGATCTCGGTGCCGCGGATCTTGAGCATCGAGCTCTCGGCGCCCGGCACGCCGCCGCCGGCCACGGCCGCGATCACGCGCAGGTTGGTCGTCTTCATGTTCTCGAGGTCGATCTCGACGCGCGCCATGCGGGCGGCGAAGCTCGGGTCTTCGGCGAGCGGCCGGCCGTTCTTCATCTGCTTCGCGGCGATCGCCTTAAGCTGCTCCATCGCGGCCACCGAGAAGCCGACGCCGGCGATGTTGGTGCGCTCGTAGGTCAGCAGGAACTTGGCGCAGGTCCAGCCCTTGTCCTCCTCGCCGACCAGGTTCCCGGCCGGCACGCGGACGTCGGAGAAGAACACCTCGTTGACCTCGTGCTCGCCGTCGAGGGTGATGATCGGGCGCACCTCGACGCCGGGCGACTTCATGTCGATCAAGAGGAAGCTGATGCCCTCCTGCTTCTTGGCTTCGCGGTTGGTGCGCACCAGGCAGAAGATCATGTCGGCGTGCTGGCCCAGCGTGGTCCAGGTCTTCTGGCCGTTGACGAGGTAGTGATCGCCCTGGGCGTCGATGCCGCGCACGGCCGAGGTCTTGACCGAGGCCAGGTCGGAACCCGCGCCGGGCTCCGAGTAGCCCTGGCACCACCAGTCGGAGCCGTCGAGGATGCGGGGCAGCCAGTGGCGCTTCTGCGCCTCGTTGCCGTACTTGATCAGTACCGGGCCGAGCATGTTGACGCCGAAGGGCACGATGCGCG
The DNA here is from genome assembly GCF_056403395.1 of Variovorax sp. P2_H12. NCBI lineage: Bacteria > Pseudomonadati > Pseudomonadota > Betaproteobacteria > Burkholderiales > Comamonadaceae > Variovorax > Variovorax sp. P2_H12. Next base: position 7,508 of record NZ_JBFUFO010000039.1, read on the forward strand.
GCGCATGGGCCAGCGCGCATTCGTTCTCGAAGATGAACTTCTCGACCGCGGTCCAGCCCGGGCCGCCGTACTGTTCGGGCCAGTGGTTGGCGAGCCAGCCGCGCGTGTTCAGGATGGCGTGCCATTCCTGCATGTCGGCCTTGGAAAGATGCTTGCCGGTCGCGACCTTGGCCGAAAGGCGTACGGGCAGCTTGTCGGCCAGGAAGGCGCGCACTTCACTGCGGAAGGCCTCTTCTTCGGGGGTGAAGTTCAAGTCCATGACGAGTCTCAGTAGATTTCGAACAGGCCTGCCGCGCCCATGCCGCCGGCGATGCACATCGTGACCACGGCGTACTTCGCGCCGCGCCGCTTGCCTTCGATCAGCACGTGGCCCGCGAGCCGCGCGCCGGTCATGCCGAACGGGTGGCCGATGGAGATCGCGCCGCCGTCGACGTTGAGCCGCTCGGACGGAATGCCCAGCTTCTCCTGGCAGTAGATCGACTGCGAGGCGAAAGCCTCGTTGAGTTCCCACAGGTCGATGTCGTCGACCTTGAGGCCGTGGCGCGCCAGCAGCTTGGGCACCGCGAACACCGGGCCGATGCCCATCTCGTCGGGCTCGCAACCGGCCACGGCGAGGCCGCGGAAAGCGCCGAGCGGCTTGAGGTTGGCGCGTTCGGCGTCCTTGGCTTCCATCAGCACGCAGGCCGAGGCGCCGTCCGAGAGTTGCGAGGCATTGCCCGCGGTGACGAACTTGTCCGCGCCCATCACGGGCTGCAGCTTGGCGAGCGCCTCGTAGGTGGTGCCGCGGCGGTTGCAGTTGTCTTCCGTGGCAGTGACTTGGGCGTGCGTGACGGCCTTGGTCTCCTTGTCGGTCACGGCCATCGTGGTGGTGCAGGCCACGATCTCTTCCTTGTAGCGGCCGGCGAGTTGCGCCTCTTCGGTCTTGCGCTGGCTCTCGGCCGAGAAGCGGTCCTGCGTCTCGCGGCCGATGCCGTAGCGCTGGGCCACGATGTCGGCGGTCTCGATCATCGCCATGTAGAGCGCGGGCTTGTGTTCCTGGATCCACGGGTCGATGCCGCTGTCGCCGGCGTCGGTGGCGCTGCGGCTGCGGATCTGCGAGATGCTCTCGACGCCGCCGGCGATCATCGCCGGGGCGCCGTCGACCACGATGCGGCCCGCGGCCATCGCGATCGCCTGCAGGCCCGAGGCGCAGAAGCGGTTGACCGTGGTGCCGGCGATCGAGATCGGCAGGCCGGCGCGGATGATGCTCTGGCGCGCGATGTTGCGGCCGGTGGTGCCTTCGGGGTAGCCGCAGCCGAGGATCGCGTCCTCGATCAGCGCCGGATCGAGCCCCGAGCGCTCGACCGCGGCGCGCACCGCGAAGGCGGCCAGCGTGGCGCCGGAGGTGATGTTGAATTCGCCGCGGTGCGCCTTGGTGAGCGGGGTGCGGGCGGTGGAAACGATGACGGCTTCGCGCATGGGGTGTCTCCTGGGACGGGTTTGGGCGTTTACTCGGATTGATTCAGGCTGGCGAAATCGGCGCCGCGTTCGACCAGCTCGACCAAGAGCGGCGAGGGCTTCCAGAACACCGGGTCCTGCTGGGCGAATTCGCGGATGTCGGCCAGCACCTTCGGCAGGCCCACCATGTCGGCGTACTTCATGGGCCCGCCGCGAAAGCGCGGGAAGCCGTAGCCGTAGAGGAAGGTGACGTCGACGTCGAGCGGCCGCAGCGCGATGCGCTGGTGCACCACGTTGGCGCCCTCGTTGATCATCGCGGCCATGTAGCGGCGCATGATCTCGTCGTCCGTGAAGCTGCGCGGCGTGACGCCGGCGCGCTGGCGCTCGGCGTCGATGATCGCCAGCACCTCGGGGTCGGGCGAGCCGGTGCGGGCGCCCTCCGGGTAGAGGTAGTAGCCGCGCTGGGTCTTCTGGCCGAACCAGCCGCGCTCGCAGATGCGGTCGGCCACCTGCACGTAGCGCGCCTTCGGGTCGCGCGTGGCGGCCTTGCGCTTGCGCGTGGCCCAGCCGATGTCGCCGCCGGCCAGGTCGGCCACCTGGAACGGGCCCATCGGGTAGCCGAAGTCGCGCACCGCCTGGTCGATCTGGTAAGGCGAGGCGCCGTCTTCCATCATGTGGTCGGCCGCCTGGCGATAGACCGCGAGGATGCGGTTGCCGATGAAGCCGTCGCAGACGCCGGCGCGCACCGGCACCTTCTTGAGCTTCTTCGCCAGTTCGAAGCCGGTCGCGACCACGTCGGCGCTGACCTTGGCGGGCACCACGATCTCGAGCAGCTTCATGATGTTGGCCGGCGAGAAGAAGTGCAGGCCCACCACGTCGCCCGGGCGCGAGACGCTGGCCGCGATCTCGTCGATGTCGAGGTAGGAGGTGTTGGTGGCCAGCACGGCGCCGGGCTTGCAGACCCGGTCGAGTTCGGCGAAGACGGCCTTCTTGACGCCCATGTCCTCGAACACGGCCTCGACCACGATGTCGACCTGCGCCAGGGCGTCGTAGGCGGTCGAGCCCGAGAAGCGCGCCATGACCGCGGCCTTGGCCTCGGCCGTCATGCGGCCCTTCTGGATCAGGCCGTCGTAGACCTTCTCGACGTTGGCGCGCCCGCGCGCGAGCTGCGCTTCGTCGCGCTCGATCATCGTGACCGGCATGCCGGCGTCGAGCATCGCCACCGCGATGCCGGCGCCCATGGTGCCGCCGCCGACGATGCCGGCCGAATCCAGGGCGCGCGGCCTGGCGGCCCTGGTCTCGGGCGCCTTCAGCACCTCGCGCTCGGCGAAGAAGGCGTGGATCAGGCCGGCGCGCTGCGGGCTGTCGATGCACTGCAGGAAGAGCTTGCGCTCCAGCGCCATGCCGTCGGCGAAGGGTTGCGTGAGCGCGGCTTCCACGGCTTCGATGATCTTCATCGGCGAGAACAGGCCGCGGCTCTTCTTCGCGGTCTCGGCGCGCGCGGCATCGAGCGCGGCGCGGCTGGCTTCGGTGTCGGCCAGGGCCCCGGCATCGCGCGTGCGGCGCACGGGCGCCTTGGCGGCCACCAGCTCCTGCGCGTAGGCCAGGCCCGGGGCCAGGGCCTCGCTGCCTTCGGCCAGCCGGTCGATCAGGCCCAGCGCCAGCGCTTCCTTGGCGCTGGCGTGGCGGCCGCTCAGGATCAGGTCGAGCGCAGCCTTGGCGCCGATCAGGCGCGGCGCACGCTGGGTGCCGCCCGAGCCGGGCAGCAGGCCGAGCGCGACTTCGGGCAGGCCGAGCTTGGCCGAGCCCACCGCCAGGCGGTAGTGCGCCGACAGCGCGATCTCCAGTCCGCCGCCGAGGGCCGCGCCCTGGATCGCGGCCACCACGGGCTTGCTGCAGTTCTCGATGGCCGCGCACACCTCGGGCAGCGAGGGCGGCTGCGGCGTCTGGCCGAACTCGCGGATGTCGGCGCCGGCGATGAAATTGCGCCCCGCGCCCACGATCAGCACCGCCTTGGCGCCGTCGTCGGCTTCGGCGGCGGCGATCGCCGCGGCCAGCCCGCGCCGGACGTCGACGCCGAGCGCATTCACCGGGGGGTTGTCGATCGTGACGACCAGCACGTTGGCTTGACGCTCGAAGCGCACGGTCGCGGACGCAGGAAGGGTGGGAGAGATGGCCATGGTGATTGTCTCCGTGAGCGAACCGGAACGGTTCCTTGAGGGTGAGCCCGGCATTCTTGATCCGGGCCGCCGCTTTGACAATTGCATTGCCGATTGACAGACTGTCAAAGAAGTTTTGACAAAATGGCCTCATGGACCTGCAATCGCTGACCCTCCTTGTCGAAATCCTCGACGCCGGCAACCTGAGTGCCGCCGCGCGCCGCCTCAACATGAGCCGCGCCAACGTCAGCTACCACCTGAACCAGCTCGAGCGCTCGGTCGGCGCGCAGCTGGTGCGGCGGACCACGCGGCGGGCCGAGGCGACCGAGATCGGCCTGCGGCTGTACCAGCACGGCCTGGCCATCCAGGGCGAGCTGCTGGCGGCGAAGGAATCGGTGACCACGCTGGGCCAGGGGCTGCAGGGCCGCGTGCGGCTCAGCGTTCCGAGCGGCTACGGCCAGCTCGTGATGTCCGGCTGGCTGATTGCCTTCAAGCGCCTGTACCCGGGCATCGTGCTCGACGTGCTGTTCGAGAACCGCATCGAGGACCTGCTGCGCGACGAGGTCGACATCGCGATCCGCGTCATGGCCGAGCCGCCGCAGAACCTGGTGGCGCGCGAGCTCGGCCCGGTGCGCTACGTGGCCTGCGCATCGCGCGGCTACGCCGAGGCGCATGGGCTGCCGACCCAGCTCGACCAGTTGCAGGGGGCGCCGGTCGTGACCTCGGCGGTGATCGGCCGGCAGCTGCGCGTGTCGGCCTACCAGGGCGAGGAGCGGCGCGAGGTAATCCTCGAGCCGACGCTGATCTCGGAGAACTTCCTGTTCCTGCGCCAGGCCGTGCTCGCCGGCCTGGGCATCGGGCTGGTGCCCGACTACGTGGTGCAGGACGACCTGCAGCGCGGGGAGGTCGTGACCACGCTGGACGACTGGCGGCTCAGCATCTTCGGCACCGGGATGTACATGCTCTACATGCCGAACCGGCAGCACACGCGGGTGGCGCGGACCTTCATCGATTTCATTCTGGAGCGGGTGCGGGGCGCGGCGACCACGATGGGACAATCGGCGCCATGACCACCCCTGCCGACACCCTCACGATCACCCGCCCCGACGACTGGCATCTCCACGTGCGCGATGGCGCCGCGCTCCAGGCCGTGGTGCCGCACTCGGCACGCCAGTTCGGCCGCGCGTTGATCATGCCCAACCTGCGCCCGCCGGTGACCACCGCGCAGCAGGCGCTGGACTACCGCGCCCGGATCCTCGAAGCGGTGCCGGCCGGCCTGCGCTTCGAGCCCGTGATGTCGCTCTACCTGACCGACAAGCTGCCGCCCGAGGAGATCGAGCGCGCCGCGGCGGCCGGGGTTCGAGCCCTCAAGCTCTACCCCGCCGGCGCCACCACCAACAGCGATGCCGGCGTGACCGACATCAAGAAGACCTACGCCACGCTCGAGGCGATGCAAAAGCACGGCCTGCTGCTGCTGGTGCACGGCGAGGTCACCGACCCGGCGGTCGACCTGTTCGACCGCGAGGCGGTGTTCATCGACCGCGTGATGATCCCGCTGCGGCGCGACTTCCCCGAGCTGAAGGTGGTGTTCGAGCACCTGACCACGAAGGAGGGCGCCCACTACGTGCGCGACGCGAGCCGCTTCACGGCCGCCACCATCACGCCGCACCATCTGCTCTACAACCGCAATGCGATCTTCACCGGCGGCATCCGGCCACACTACTACTGCCTGCCGGTGCTCAAGCGCGAGAGCCACCGCATCGCGCTGGTCGAAGCGGCCACCAGCGGCAGCGACCGCTTCTTCCTCGGCACCGACAGCGCGCCGCATCCTGCGCACCTGAAGGAGCATGCGCTGGGCTGCGCCGGCTGCTACACCGCGCTGACGGCGCTCGAGCTGTATGCCGAGGCCTTCGACAACGCCGGCGCGCTCGACAAGCTCGAGGGCTTCGCCAGCTTCCACGGCGCGGATTTCTACGGCCTCCCGCGCAACACCGACCGCGTGACGCTGCGGCGCGAAAGCTGGACCGTGCCCGAGACCGTGCCTTACGGCGATGCGACCTTGAAGCCCCTGCGTGGCGGCGAGACCGTGGCCTGGAGGCTCGCATGAGCGCCGCGCCGGGCCGCCCCAAGCAAGCTCGCACCGCAGTGCGCAGCACGGAGGTACTCCAATGAGCCGTACGGCCGCTCCGCGCGTGATCTTGCTGGTCGACGCCGACAACGTGTCGTCCGACGTCATCGAACAGGCGGTGGAGCGCACCCTGTCCGAGCACGGCGCCGTGCACGTGCGCCGCGCCTACTGCAATGCCGAGACCGCGCTCAAGCAGCAGGCGCTCTTCAAGCGGCTGTCGATGCGGCCGATGGTCAATCTGTCGGCCGGCAAGAACAGCACCGACATCGCGCTCGCGGTCGATGCCATCGACCTGGTGATCGCGGAACGGCCGGACATCGTCGTGCTGGTGTCCTCCGATTCCGACTTCGCGCCGCTGGTGATCCGGCTGCGCGAAAAGGGCTGCCGCGTCTGCGGCATCGGCCAGCAGGGCAAGACCGGCGACGAGACCGTGGCCGTCTACGACAGCTTCGTCGACCTGCAGCACCATCCGGCACCCAAGGCGACCAAGGCCCGCGCGGCGGCGGTGGCCAAGCCGGCCGCCAAGCGCGCCGCGCGCGCCCCCCGGCGCACCAAGGCCGAGGCGCCCGCACCAGCCCCTCGCGCACCGGTGCTGCCCGACGACGTGCTGCGCATCCTCGACGCGGTGGTCGAGCTCGGCATGGGCAACAAGGTCGAACTCAATGTCGCGGCCGAGCGACTGCGCGCCGCGAAGCTGCTCGGCAAGAGCGCGAGCTCGCCCAAGCTGTTCAAGAAGCACCCCGAGCTGTTCCTGCTGACACCCGAGAAGACGCCGAACAAGGTGCAGTACGTCGGCCCGATGCCGGCGTGAATCCGGTGGCCGGCGGCGTGATCGTCGATGCCTCGCCGCCCTGGCTGGCGCCCCTGGCGCCGTGCGCGCAACGGGTGGCCGCGAAGACCGCAGCCGGCGACAGCGTGGCCCGTGCGCTGTCGGCCGAGCCGGTGGCCATCGAACTGCCCGCCGGGCCGCTGAGCTTCGTGCCCGGCGACAGCGCGGCGCCGGGCGAAGCCTACGAGGCCTTCATCTTTCGCACCGCCTGCGTGCCGACGCGCGACAACCTGCACGATCTTCTCAATGGCCTGGTCTGGCTGCACTTCCCGCGCGCCAAGCGCCGCCTGAACGAACTGCAGGCCGCCGAGATCGCGCGCACCGGCATCGGCGGCACGCGGGGCCCGCTGCGCGATGCGCTGACCCTCTTCGACGAGAACGGCGCCGTGCTCGACGCGCCGCCGGCCCTGTGGGAGGCACTGGTCGCCCGCGACTGGCAGCAGCTCTTCGTCACGCGGCGCAGCCTGTGGCGCGAAGCGCGGCTGCTGGTGTTCGGCCACGCGCTGCTCGAAAAACTGCACACGCCCCGCAAGGCGGTCACGGCGCATGTGCTGGTGCCGTCGGGCGCGAACCCCTCGCTCGCGATCAGCGACGCTTCGATCGCGGCCGCCCTGGACGCCGGGCACCTCGCCACCAAGCCCTTCGTGCCGCTTCCGGTGCTCGGCGTGCCCGGCTGGTGGCCGCCCAACGAGAACTTTTCCTTCTATGATGACTCGGAGGTTTTCCGACCTCGCAGGGTTCCACAACCAAAGCCAACCAAACCGGCCCTGCAGCCTGGCTCCGCTTGAAGCGGGCCGCCCCGTCCCATCTGTACACGTCGTTTCCCCACGGAGAATCCAACTTGAAACGCATCCTTCTGTTTGTCCTGACCAACGTCATGGTGGTCGCTGTTCTGGGCGTGGTCGCCAGCCTGCTGGGCGTCAACCGCTTCCTCACGGCCAACGGGCTCAACCTCGGCGCGCTGCTCGGCTTCGCGCTGATCATGGGCTTCGGCGGCGCGATCATCTCGCTGCTCATCAGCAAGCCGATGGCCAAGTGGTCGGCCGGCGTGCGGATCATCAACGTCCCGCAGTCGCCCGACGAGGCCTGGATCGTGCAGACCGTGCGCAACTTCGCCGACAAGGCCGGCATCGGCATGCCCGAGGTCGGCATCTTCGAAGGCGACCCGAATGCCTTCGCCACCGGCGCGTTCAAGAACTCCTCGCTGGTCGCCGTCTCGACCGGCCTGCTGCAGAACATGACGCGCGAAGAGGTCGAGGCCGTGATCGGCCACGAAGTGGCGCACGTGGCCAACGGCGACATGGTCACCATGACCCTGATCCAGGGCGTGATGAACACCTTCGTCGTGTTCCTGTCGCGCGTGATCGGCTATGCGGTCGACAGCTTCCTGCGCCGCGACGAGCGTTCGTCGGGCCCCGGCATCGGCTACTTCGTGACCACCATCGTGCTCGACATCGTGCTCGGCTTCGCCGCCGCCATCGTGGTGGCCTGGTTCTCGCGCCAGCGCGAATACCGTGCCGATGCCGGCGCCGCCCAGCTCATGGGCCGCAAGCAGCCGATGATGAACGCGCTGGCGCGCCTGGGCGGCCTGACGCCCGGCGAGCTGCCGAAGTCGGTCGAGGCCATGGGCATCACGGGCAAGCTCGGCAGCCTGTTCGCGACGCACCCGCCGATCGAGCAACGCATTGCGGCGCTGCAGAACTCTCAGGTCTGAGACGCTCACGCCCGCCAGGAAGCCGCCTTCGGGCGGCTTTTTTGCGTCGGACGATTCCGCATCTTCTTCTGTCTTGGCTGATTCCGACGTTTGCCTGATCCAGGCGCGGCGATAGCTCTTAGGGTCGCACCTACGCCATCCCGCCTCGGGTTGCGCGGCAGAGAAAGAACGGAGAGAGACAACCCATGGATTCGACCGAGCATTTCCAGCGCGTCGTCGCGCAAGAAGAAGGCCTGCGGCGCACCTTGACCGGCGCGCAGATGGCCATGATCGCCATCGGTGGCGCCATCGGCACCGGGCTTTTCATGGGCAGCGGATTCGCCATCGGCTTCGCTGGCCCCAGCGTGATCCTCAGCTACGCGATCGGGGCGGTGATCGCGCTGCTGCTGATGGGCTGCCTGGCCGAGATGACCGTGGCCCATCCCACGCCCGGCTCCTTCGGCGCCTTCGCCGACTACTACGTGAGTCCGTGGGCCGGTTTCCTGGTCCGCTACGCCTACTGGGCCTCGATCGTGCTGGCCATCGGTGCCGAGGTCACGGCGGTGGCGATCTACATGCAGTACTGGTTTCCAAGCTCGCCGGCCTGGGTCTGGATCCTGGCCTTCGCGGGCAGCCTGGTGTTCGTGAACGCACTCAGCGTGAACGTGTTCGGCTTTGTCGAATACTGGTTCTGCATGATCAAGATCGCCGCCATCGCGGCCTTCATCCTGGTCGGGGCCTATGTGGTGTACGGCGCGCCGATCGGCGGCGACATCGGCTTCCGGAACTACGTGGTCCACGGCGGCTTCTTTCCCAAGGGGATCTGGGGCACCTGGGTGGCCGTGATCGTCGCGATCTTCAGCTACCTCAGCATCGAGATGATCGCGGTTGCCGCCGGCGAGGCCCGGGAGCCCGAGAAGGCCGTCACCAGCGCCTTCCGCGGCGCGATGGTGCGGCTGGTCGTGTTCTACCTGTTGACCCTGACGCTGATGCTGGCCATCGTGCCATGGACCGAGGCCGGCAGCGCCAAAAGCCCCTTCGTGCAGGCCATGGAGGCGGTGCGCATCCCGGGCGCCGCCCACATCATCAATTTCGTGGTGCTGATCGCGGCCCTGTCGGCCATGAACAGCCAGCTCTACATCACGACCCGGATGATGTTCAGCCTGTCGCGCGGCGGCTATGCCTCGCCGGTGCTGGGCGCCCTCAACGCGCAGGGCGTGCCGGTGAATGCGCTGGGCCTGTCGTGCATCGGCATCGCAGTCGCGGGAGCGCTCAGCGTGGTCTACAAGGAAGCGTCGTTCATGCTGATGATGGCGGTCTCGATGTTCGGTGCGCTGTTCACCTGGATGATGATCTTCATCACGCATTTCTTCTTCCGCCGCCGCTGGGTGCGCGACGGCAATCCGCGCCTGGCGTTCCGGATGTGGGCTTTCCCGTGGTTGACCCTGCTCGGCGCGGCGCTGATGCTGGCCGTCATGGCGACGACGCTGTTCACGGCCGAATTCAGGGCCACGCTGTGGACAGGGGTCCCCTTCCTGCTCCTGCTTTCCGCGGTGTACTGGTGCTTCTACCGCGACACGACGGCGCGGGCCACGGCCTCCGCGACCTTGATACCGTCCACACCCGCCGACAGGATCCCGCCGGCATAGCTCGCGCCTTCGCCGGCCGGGTACAGGCCGCGCACGTTGAGGCTCTGGAAATCCTCGCCGCGCGTGATCCGGATCGGCGACGAGGTGCGGGTCTCGACGCCGGTCAGCACCGCGTCGTGCAGGTCGAAACCCTTGATCTTGCGGCCGAAGGCCGGAAAGGCCTCGCGCATGGCCTCGATCGCGTAGCCGGGCAGCGCGCCGTGCAGGTCGCCCGGCGTCACGCCCGGCTTGTACGAGGGCAGCACGCTGCCGAGCGCCGTGGAGGGCCGGCCGGCGATGAAGTCGCCCACCAGCTGGGCCGGCGCACGGTAGTCGCCACCGCCGAGCACGAAGGCGTTCGATTCCAGCGTGCGCTGCAGCTCGATGCCGGCCAGCGGCGATCCGGCGCGGCCCTCGCCCCAGCCCGGGAAGTCGCCGGGTTCGATGCCCACCACGATGCCCGCATTGGCGTTGCGCTCGTTGCGCGAATACTGGCTCATGCCGTTGGTCACGACCCGGCCCGGTTCGCTGGTCGCGGCCACCACGGTGCCGCCCGGGCACATGCAGAAGCTGTAGACCGAGCGGCCGTTGCTCGCGTGGTGCACCAGCTTGTAGTCGGCCGCGCCCAGGAGCGGGTGGCCGGCATGGCGGCCCCAGCGCGCGCGGTCGATCAGGCCTTGCGGATGCTCGACCCGGAAGCCGATCGAGAAGGGCTTGGCCTCGATGTGCACGCCGCGCGCGTGCAGCATCTCGAAGCTGTCGCGCGAGCTGTGGCCCAGCGCCATCACGACATGGTCGGCGCGCAGCTCGCTGGTCTGGCCGGTGCGCTGGTCGAGCACGACCAGGCCGCGCAGGTGTCTGCCTTCCGGTCCGTCCTCGATCAGCACGTCACTCACGCGCTGCTCGAAGCGGATCTCGCCGCCCAGCGCCGTGATCTGCTCGCGCATGTGCTCCACCACCTTCACCAGCTTGAAGGTGCCGATGTGCGGGTGCGCCACGTAGAGGATCTCGGGCGGCGCGCCGGCCTTGACGAACTCTTCCATGACCTTGCGGCCGAGGAAGCGCGGGTCCTTGATCTGGCTGTAGAGCTTGCCGTCGGAGAAGGTGCCGGCGCCGCCTTCGCCGAACTGCACGTTCGACTCCGGGTTCAGCACGCTCTTGCGCCACAGGCCCCAGGTGTCCCTGGTGCGCTGGCGCACGGTCTTGCCGCGCTCGATCACGATCGGCTTGAAGCCCATCTGGGCCAGCAGCAGCGCGCAGAAGATGCCGCAGGGGCCGAAGCCCACCACCACGGGCCGCAGCGGCAGCTCGGCCGGCGCCTGCGCCGGGGCGTGCCACGCCATGTCGGGCGTCGGTCCGATGCGCGGGTTCTCCGCGAACCTGGCCAGCAGGCTGGCCTCCAGCGCGGGGTCGGACAGCGCCACGTCGACGATGTAGACCTGCAGCAGGTCGACCTTGCGGGCGTCGAAGCTGCGCTTGAAGACCTTGTGCTCGGCCAGGGCCGCGGCGGGGACGCCGAGGATCCCGGCGATGGCCTGGAGCAGCGCCGCGTCGTCGTGGGCGAGCGGCAGTTTGATTTCAGAGATTCTCAGCATGTCGTGGGCTTGTGTTTATCAAGCAGGGACGCCGATTATCGCAACGCCGCCCGGGCCGCGGCGCGGCGCCTCCAGTCCTCCAGTCAGTTGTGGGCGGAGCAAGAACCGCTGCGCGGTTTCTTGGTCTGTCCCGCAATGTCTCACGAGGGCAGGAAACCGTCGACCGACAGGTAGCGCTCGCCGGTGTCGTAGTTGAAGCCCAGGACCACCGCGTCGGCGGCCAGCGAGGGCAGTTTCTGCGCGATCGCGGCCAGGGTGGCGCCGGACGAAATCCCGACCAGCATGCCTTCCTCGCGCGCACAGCGGCGCGCCATTTCGCGCGCCGGCTCGGCATCGACCTGGAGCACGCCGTCGAGCAGGTCGGTGTCGAGGTTCTTCGGGATGAAGCCGGCGCCGATGCCCTGGATCGGGTGCGGCGCGGGCGGGCCGCCGGAGATCACCGGCGAGGCCACCGGCTCGACCGCGAAGACCTTGAGCTTCGGCCACTTCTTCTTGAGCACGCGGGCGCAGCCGGTGATGTGGCCGCCGGTGCCCACGCCGGTGATCAGCACGTCGATGCCGCCCGGGAAATCGGCCGCGATCTCCTCGGCCGTGGTGCGCACGTGCACGTCCACGTTGGCCGGATTGTCGAACTGCTGCGGCATCCAGGCGCCGGGCGTGCCGGCGACGATCTCCTCGGCCCGTGCGATCGAGCCCTTCATGCCCTTCTCGCGCGGCGTCAGGTCGAAGCTGGCGCCGTAGGCCAGCATCAGGCGGCGGCGCTCGACCGACATGCTGTCGGGCATCACCAGCACCAGCTTGTAGCCCTTGACCGCCGCCACCATCGCCAGGCCGATGCCGGTGTTGCCGGAGGTGGGCTCGACGATGGTGCCGCCGGGCTTCAGCGCGCCCGAGCGTTCGGCATCCTCGACCATCGACAGGGCGATGCGGTCCTTGATCGAGCCGCCCGGGTTGGCGCGCTCCGACTTGATCCAGACTTGCTGCGTCGCGTGGCCGAAGAGGCGCTGGATGCGCACATGCGGCGTGTTGCCAATGGTTTGGAGGATGGTGTCTGCTTTCATGCGGTCTCCTTGGGGCTGGCCCCGGCTGAACGAAAAGGGAGCGCCATTGTGGCGATAATCGACGGGTGAAGCGCGCCGGACCGCCGCTGGTGCAAGTCTCGAAAGAGCGCACTGGAGGAACGTCCGGACTGCACAGGACAGCGCAGGAGCTAACGGCTCCCCACCGCGAGGTGAGGATCAGAGCAACAGAGACGAGTCGGCCGGGGGCAACCCCGGTCGGGTGAAACGGGCAATCTCTGCGCGCAGCAACACCAAGTAGGCCAGCGTCGATGTGGTTCCGCAGAGCTGGCGGGTAGGTGGCATCGAGCCGTTTGGCGACAAACGGCCCAGAGTAATGGCGGTCACGCTGGGGTCTCGCAAGAGGCTTCAGTGCACAGAATCCGGCTTACAGGCGCGCTTCACACTTTTTTCGCTCGCCCCCAGGTTGGCTCACTTCGTGTAGCCGCCCACCCCCGACCGGAGGCGGCCCGGCGCGGCGGGCCCCACGAAGGGAGCGTGCCTCGACGGGTCAGAAGCGTTCGTTGGGCGTCAGGTAGCGCCACTGGCCGGCCAGCAGGCCCGACAGCGGCACGCGGCCGATTCGGATGCGCTTCATGGCCAGGATCTGCAGGCCGGCGTCGTCGCAGAGGTGGGCGATCTGGCCCGGGCGGGGGCCCTTGAGGGCGAAGCGCAGGCCGGTGTGGCCTTCGGCCTGCTGGCCGATGCTGACGCGGGCCGGGCCGCGCTCGAAGCGCGCCAGCGTCTCGGGGCCGACCGGGCCGGCGACGTCGACCATGACCTCGTGCTCGAGGACGCCGGCGTCCTCCTGCAGCTTGCGCTCGATGCGCCACTCCTGCGTGAACACCACCAGGCCGCTGGCGCCGGTCTCGAGCGGCGTCATGCAGCGCTGCGCCGCCACGTGGCGCGGCAGGAAGCGCAGGCCGGCGCGCTCGGGCTCGTGATGGTTGGCGGCCAGCAGCAACCGGTGCGCGTGGTCGGTCGGCGTGCCGGCGGGCTTGTGCAGCAGCAGCGTGACCGGCACCACCGGTTCGGGCCGGGCGCCGGCCTCGATCTCGACCTGCTGGTGCGGCAGCACGCGCGCCTGCGGCAACAATGCCGGCTCGCCATCGACGCGCACCGCGCCGTTCTCGATCAGGAGTTCGGCCTCGCGCCGCGAACAGCCTGCCAGCGCCGCCACCCGCTTGGCCAGGCGGATGCCCTCGTCCGCATCTTTCATGGCTGGGTCGTCTGGCGTATGCGCTCGACGTGTGCCGCCAGCGAACGCGCGGCCACCGGCCACATGCGTTCGGGGACGTCGTCGTAGGCCAGCGGCAGCCATTCCTCGGGCGTGCCCTCGGGCCGCTGGCGCATCGCGGCGGCGATCTTGGCCTCGCGCCGCAGGCGGTGCGCCTTCAGGTGGGCGATGGCCGCGCGGGCGTCGCCCAGCACATAGCCGTGCGCGGGCAGGATGAAGCCGACGCCGCCTTCGGCACAGGCGGCGTCGAGCTTGTCGAGCGAGTCGAGGTAGGCGTTCATGTTGCCGTCCGGCGGATCGACCACGGTGGTGCTGCCGTTCAGGATGTGATCGCCCGAGAACAGCAGTCCGTCTTCCTCGAGCAGCAGGCACAGGTGATTGGCCGCGTGGCCGGGCGTGTGGATCACGCGCAGCGTGTGAACGTCCAGCACCAGGCGCTCGCCGTCCTGCAGCACCCGGTCGGGCGTGAAGCGGGCGCTGGCGCGTGCGGTCGGCGCCGACGGCATGCCGAGGATCGGCGGCAGGTTCTTGCACAGCTGCTGCAGCGGCAGGGCGCCGGGCGAGTGGTCCGGGTGCGAATGGGTGCAGACGATCAGACGGATGTCGCCGCCGGTCGCTTGCCACAGCCGGCCGATGTGGTCGACGTCGTTCGGCCCCGGGTCGATCACGATGTAGCCGGTGGCCGCATCGCCCACGATGTAGCTGTTGGTGCCGGGGCCGGTCATCGCGCTCGGGTTGGGCGCGGTCAGGCGCTGCACGTTCTTCAGCAGCGGCACCGCGCGCTCGCTCTGCCAGTCGAGCGCGTGGACGATCTGGCCGTCGGGGCTGACCAGAGCGAGCTCGCCGAACGGCGACTCGGTTTCCATGTAGCGGGCTTCCTGTCCGGCCAGCCAGCCTGCGCGCGGACAACTGGTCCACAGCGGACCTTCGCCCGCATCGCGGTGGCCGCAGGCGTCGAGCACGGCGGCGACCGTCGGGTAGGCGGCCAGCCGCTCGAGCGTGCGCACGGTCGGGAAGATCATGAAGAAGCTGCCCGCCGCATGGCGCGCCAGCGCATCGGCCGGCCGGACCCAGCAGGGTTCGAACTGCTCGGTCTCGTCGGCCGTCGGCGTCTGGCCTTCGGGCATGGGGGCGACCAGGAAGGGCACGTCGAAGCGCTTGGGCAGGTCGCGGTCGGTGATCCAGTGCGCGAAGGTGAACACCTTGTCGGTCGACAGCAGCAGGCCGCGCGCCGCGCACTGGTCGGCGAAGGCGACGGTGGTGCTGGCGGTGCTGCGGTCCATGGCGGCGACTTCCTCGGCGCTCACCGGGCGGCCGTCCGGAAAGTGGGCCAGCAGCACGCCGAGTTCCTCGAAGCTCTCGCGGATCGCGGCGATCGCCTGGGTGAGCTGAGCCTCGCCCTGGGTGGGGCGGCGCGTTGCGATGGCGCGCGCGGTGGCGTCGCCTTCGTCGATGCGTCCGCCCGGGAACACGTAGGCGCTGGGCGCGAAGCTGGCGCTGGCGGAGCGCCGGGTCATCAGCACTTCGATGCCTTCGGGCGTGTCGCGCAGCAGAAGCACGGTCGCGGCGGCGCGCACGGGCGCCGCTTCGCGTTGGGGGTGGAGCAGTTGGGTGGGGCGTACCATGGGTCGAGATTATCGGGAGATCGGCGAACCCGCGTGCAAAGGCGGCGGCGCATAAGCTTCTACACGAATCCCCATGAGCAAAGCGCCACAATCCGGACCTGCCCATTTCGTCACCAGAGATCGCCATGCCCAGCTCTTCTTCAGGCCCCCTGCGCCATCTTGCCGCGTGGTCGGCGCTCGCCCTCTGGGCCCTCGCGCCGGTCGCTTCCGCCCAGCCGGACTGGCCGCACCAGCCGATCACGATGATCATGGGCTTCCCGGCCGGCTCGGGCGTCGACGTGGTGGCGCGGGCGATCCAGGAGCCGCTGCAGCAGAAGCTCGGCCAGCCGGTGGTGATCGACTACAAGTCCGGCGCCGCCGGCAACATCGCGAGCGAATACGTGGCGCGCGCCCGGCCGGATGGCTATACGCTGGCCTTCGGCACCGCGGCCACGCACGGCAGCAATGCGGCGCTCTACAAGAAGCTGCCCTTCGATGTCGAGGCCGACTTCATCCCGGTGGCGCCGGTGCTCGATGTCTCGAACGTGCTCACGATCAACCCGGACGTGATCAACGTGAAGACCCTGAAGGAATTCGTCGAGCTCGTGAAGGCCCATCCGGGCAAGTACAACTACGCCTCCACCGGCAACGGCGCCGGCACCCACATGGCGTTCGCGGAGTTCAACTCGCGCCTGGGCCTGGACATGGTGCATGTGCCCTACAAGGGCGGGCCGGAGGCCATCACGTCGGTGGTGCGCGGCGAGACCTGCTGCATCATGAACCAAGTGCAGACCGTGCTGCCGCAGTACAAGGCCGGCAAGGTGCGGCTGCTGGCCGTCACCACCGCCAAGCCGGTGGCCGCCATCAAGGAGGTGCCGACCATCGCCTCGAGCGGGATCCCGGGCGCCCAGGGCTTCGACAGCTCGATCTGGTTCGGCATCTTCGCGCCCAAGGGCACCGACCCGCGCGTCGTCGAAAAGCTCAACGCCGCCATCGCGTCGGTGCTCGAGCAGCCCGAATTGCGCGAACGCTTCGAAAGCCAGGGCAACACGGTGCGCATCGAGTCGCCGGCGCAGTTCAAGCAGACCGTCCACGCCAACCGCGTGAAGTGGGCCGAGGTCGCCAGGGCGGCGAACATCCAGATAGATTGAGCTCGCCCCCAGGTTGGCTCACTTCGTGTAGCCGCCCACCCCCTACCGGGGGCGCAGTCAGCGGCCCGGCGAAGCCGGTTCCGCGACTGCCCACGAACAGGCGCGCTGCGCGCAGCCGTAGAAAACCCCAGCGCCGATTGCCTTGGCCGGCGCAGCCAGGCCCGTTGGTGGAACACCGCGGAACCGGCTTCGCCGGGCCGCTGGTGTTGCCCCCGGTAGGGGGTGGGCGCCCGGACACGAAGTGCCGGGCAACCTGGGGGCGAGCCCAATGACAGGGGCGAGCTAAGTCTTGTTTCGCTTGTAGGTCTCGATCTTCTCCTTCAGCTCCGTGTACTGCTCGCAAGGCAGCCAGCAGAGCTTGTTGAGCGCCTTCAGATGCACTTCGGCATCTTCGAGACGTCCCACCTGGAGATAGGCTTCGCCCATGTATTCGTGGGCGTCCCGATGGCGGGGATTGATCTGCAGGGCTCTTTCGTAGTGCTTGAAGGAGTTGTCCATGTCGCCCATGTGCCGGTAGGCGAAACCCAGCAGGTTCCAGGCGTCCGCGTTGTTCGGATCGGTCTGGATCACCAGGGTCAGCCGCCCGACGGCGTCGGTCCACTGCTCCGCCTTGATGGCGGCTTCTCCGGCGCGGTAGTTCGGGTCGACGTTCTTCACTTCGGTACCGCCGCCCCCGCCGCCTCCGCCGCCTCCGCCGCCTCCGCCGCCTCCGCCGCCTCCGCCGCCTCCGCCGCCCGCAGGCCATGCCGGAAAGCTCAGGAAGACGAGGCACGCGGCTGCCGCCAATGCTCTCTTTCGCATGATGAGTGCTCCTAGATCGTTGCTTCCCAGCCCTCGCCTTGTGAGTAGTCCGCCAGTTCGCCCCGGCTGAATTCGATCTCCGCGGCGCGCGGGTGTCAACACGCAGCCGCATAGACAACTCGCGTCCATGGTGTTTGGCCGCCCCGGTTGTCTCCTGGTTTCCTGAATGCCCGCGATGTGACAGCGCTCGGCCCGATCCCTAGAATGAGCAATGGCGTACGCCAGAACATGGTTGGTGGGACTGGTCCTCCTTGCCTGCGCGGTGGGAGCGGCCCATGCCCAAGCCGTGCCTGCCACCGCCGCCTCGGCCGACGCCTCTTCCGCCGGGCAAGCCGGCACGGTCGTCCTGATGGAGGTCGACGGCGCGATCGGCCCCGCCGCCGTCGACTACCTGCACCGCGGACTCAGGCTGGCCGACCACGAGCATGCCCGGCTCGCGGTGATCCTGCTCGACACCCCCGGCGGTCTCGACAGCTCGATGCGCCGCATCATCAAGGACATCCTCGCTTCCCCGGTTCCGGTGGCGACCTTCGTGGCGCCGGACGGAGCCCGCGCCGCCAGCGCAGGCACCTACATCCTCTATGCCAGCCAGATCGCGGCCATGGCGCCCGCCACCAACCTCGGTGCCGCGACGCCGGTCGAGATCGGCATGCCGACACCGACGGCCCCGACGGCCAAGCCTGACGGCCAGGGCGCCGGGGCGGCGCCGGATGCCATGGCGGCCAAGCGCCTGGCCGACGCCTCGGCCTACATCCGCAGCCTGGCGCAGCTGCGCGGGCGCAACGCCGACTGGGGCGAGCAGGCGGTGCGCGAATCCGTCAGCCTGTCGGCTTCGGAGGCGCTGGAGAAGAACGTCATCACGCTGATCGCGCTCGACGTCGCCGACCTGCTGCGGCAGGTCGACGGCCGCGAGGTGCGCACCCCGCTGGGCGATGTGCGGCTGGAGACGCGGCACGCCCAGGTGCTGGTGTTCGACGCCGACTGGCGCAGCCGCCTGCTGTCGGTGGTCACCGAGCCCAGCCTTGCGCTGGTGTTGCTGATGGTGGGCATCTACGGCCTGCTGTTCGAGTTCTCCAATCCGGGCTTCGTGCTGCCCGGCGTGGTGGGCGCGATCTGCCTGTTGCTGGCGCTGTACGGGCTGCAGATGCTGCCGGTCAACTATGCCGGCCTGGGGCTGATCTTCCTCGGCGTGGCCTTCCTGATCGCCGAGGCCTTCCTGCCGACCTTCGGTGTGCTGGGGATTGGCGGCATCGCGGCCTTCTCGATCGGCGCCGTGCTGCTGATCGACAACGACGCCCCGGGCTTCGGCGTGCCGCTGTGGCTGATCGCCGTGCTGGCCGCGGCCTCGGCGGTCTTCATCCTCGTGGTGGCCGGCATCGCCGCGAAGAGCCGGCGGCGGCCGCAGGTGGTCGGCGTCGCGACGCTGGTGGGCGCCACCGGCGAACTGGTCGAGTTCGCCAACGGCGAAGGCTGGGCCCAGATCCAGGGCGACTACTGGAAGGTGAGCGGCGCGGACGGCCTGCGTCCGGGGCGGCGCATCCGCGTGACCCGCGTGCAGGGGCTGGCCCTGCAGGTGGCCGAAGACAACCCGGAGGGCCCGGCAAGGGCTTGAACCATGTTCTTCAACTTCAGTGTCGTCCTGGTGGCGCTCCTCATCCTGCTGCTGGCGATGATCGCGGCGGCCTCGCTGCGCATCCTGCGCGAGTACGAGCGCGGCGTGGTGTTCCAGCTGGGGCGCTTCTGGAAGGTCAAGGGGCCGGGGCTGGTGATCCTGATCCCGGGCGTGCAGCAGATGGTGCGCGTGGGATTGCGCGTGATGGTGCTCGACATCCCGAGCCAGGACGTGATCACGCGCGACAACGTGTCGGTCAAGGTGAACGCGGTGCTGTACTTCCGCGTCATCGATCCCGAGAAGGCCATCATCCAGGTCGAGCGCTACCTCGAGGCCACCAGCCAGCTGGCTCAGACCACCTTGCGCGCGGTGCTGGGCAAGCACGAGCTGGACGATCTGCTGTCCGAGCGCGAGCGCCTCAACCTCGACATCCAGAAGATCCTCGCGGCCCAGACCGACCTCTGGGGCATCAAGGTGACCAACGTCGAGATCAAGCACGTCGACCTCAACGAGAACATGGTGCGCGCGATTGCGCGGCAGGCCGAGGCCGAACGCGAGCGGCGCGCCAAGGTGATCCATGCCGAAGGCGAGTTGCAGGCCTCGGCCAAGCTGGCCGAGGCGGCCGAGATCCTGGGCCGCCATCCGCAGGCGCTGCAGCTGCGCTACCTGGAAACCCTCACGGTGATCGCCGCCGACAAGAATTCGACCATCGTGTTTCCGCTGCCGGTGGATCTCATCGGACCTCTGCTGAAGAGGTGGGTCGAGACGCAGGGCGACGCGCCGGGGGGGTAGCGGCTCGCCGGGTCCGACGGCGCTCAGGCGCCCGCTTCCTCGAACGCAAGGCCGACGCCGTAGACCGATCGGATCCCGTCCGCCGCCAGGCGTTCGAGGTTGATCTTCACCGACAACCGGCGCTTCTGACTCAATCCGCGCCGCCGGGCGGCACGTACCAGCGGGTCGCGGCCAGCTCGGGCTCGTCGTGGGCCTGCAGCAGTTCCCAGTGGCGGTCGGCGTCCTCGACGAACAGGTCGCGCGCGATCGCCTGGGCCAGCCGCGTGGCGCCGATCGCGAGGCCGGGAATGTCGCCGGCCAGCGCGCCATGGCTCATGGTCGCACCCCAGTTGAAGAGGCGCATGCGGGCCAGCGCCGGGGCCTTCGGACCCGCCGGCTCGGCGCTGCGCAGCTCGAAGCCCGGTCCCAGGTAAGGAAAGCGCGCCGGTTCGGGATGGTGCTGTGCCTCCGTCGCCGAGACGTGGCGGGCCCAGGTGTCGATCTGCGCGGTGAAGCCTGCGATCTCGGGCCGGTCGATCAGGTCGACGTCGAAACCGGTGCCGAAGATCACCGCGTCGAAGCGCTCGCTGCCGCCGTCCGGCAGGGTGACCGTCACGCCATCGGCGTCGGCTGCCACGTCCTCCCAGGGCGAGCCCAGACGCAGCTCGAAGGCGTCGTGGGCGTCGCAGCGGCGGACGGTTTCCCAGGGCGGCGGCACCTGCTCGTCGAAGATGTAGGTGTAGACCCGCCACTTGCGGGCGTCGTCGAGCCCTTCGAAGCCGCGCAGGAAGCCGTGGCTCGAGGCCGCCTTGCTCTTGTTGACCTGCGGCAGCTCGGTGCGGCGCGCGAACAGGGTGACGCCCGCGGCCCCGGCTTCCAGCGCGCAGGCCGCGTTGTCGAAGGCCGAGGCGCCGGCGCCCAGCACGGCGATGCGCTGCCCCTCCCAGGCCGCGAAATCGATCGCGTCGGCGGAATGGAACACGCGGGCAGCCGCCTGCGGATCGTCGCGGCGCAGCGACGGGAAGGCGGGCCAGCGCGGTGCGCCGCTGCCGTCGCGGCCGAGCGCGAGCACGAGCTGGCGCGTGCGCACCGTCTCGCGCCGTCCCTGCGGGTGTTCGAGCTCGATCGCCAGCAGGCGGCCGTCTTCGGCCTGAGACACCGAGCGCAGCGCGACGCGGTTTTCCACCGGCAGGCCGACCGTGTCGCGCACCCACAGCAGGTAGTCGCGCCAGTCGACCCGGCCGATCTTGTGCAGCGCCTGCCAGCCCGGCGTGGCGCCGTCCGCGGAGGCATCGTCGGCGCCGTGCTGTGCCTCGTACCAGGCGCGAAAGCTCAGCGAAGGCACGCCGAGTTCGGGCCCGCCCACGTGCTTGGGGCTGCGCAGCGTCAGCATGCGTGCGTAGGTGCCCCAGGGCCCCTCTTCGCCGCGCGCGGCCTGATCGACGACGCGGATGTTGGTGACGCCTTCGCGGCGCAAGGCATAGGCCGCCGTCTGGCCGCACATGCCGGCACCGGCGATCAGCACGTCGAGCACCGGCGCTTCGGCGGTCGCCGATTCGGCCGGCAGCACCCAGGCGGGCGGCGGCAGGTTGATGCGTTCGAGATCGTCGCGGGCCTGGGCCGCGAGCCGGGCCAGCGCCGCGGCGTTGCGCGGGCTGGCAATGAATTGCAACGGCACCGGGGGCAGTGCGTCGGAAGAGGAAGCGTCGGAAGCCATGGCCTGAAGATAATCCAGATGGGGCAGCAGATAATCCCCCGATGCGAATCCGCTTCACCAAGATGCAGGGTGCCGGCAACGACTTCGTCGTGCTGGACGAAACCCGCGGCCCGCTCGGCCTCCGCGGAGCGCAATACCGCTTCCTGGCCGACCGCCACTTCGGCGTCGGCGCCGACCAGATCCTCTCGGTGCGGCCCTCGCCGGCCGAGGGCATCGATTTCCAGTACGTGATCCACAACGCCGACGGCGGCGAGGTCGAGCAGTGCGGCAACGGTGCGCGCTGCTTCATGCGCTTCGTGCGCGAGCACAGCCTCACGGCCAAGGATGTGGTGCGCGTGCAGACGCTCGCCGGCGTGATCGAGCCGCGCATGGGCGCCGACGGCCGCGTGACGGTCGACATGGGGGCCCCGGTCTTCGAGCCGGCCCGGGTGCCCTTCGACACCGCGGGCCTCGATCCGCAGCCCGAAGGCGGCTGGCACACCTGGCACCTGGCGCTCGACACCCATGCCGGCAGCGCCATCGTGGCGGTGGCCGTGCTGTCGATGGGCAATCCGCACGCGGTGCAGATCGTCGCCGACGTCGACAGCGCACCGGTCGCCACCCAGGGCCCGCTGATCGAGCACCATCCGCGCTTTCCGCAGCGCGTCAACGCCGGCTTCATGCAGGTGGTCGACCGCGCCCACGTGCGCCTGCGCGTCTTCGAGCGCGGCGCCGGCGAGACCCTCGCCTGCGGCACCGGCGCCTGCGCGGCGGTGGTCGCGGGCATCCGGCTCGGCCTGCTCGAGCGCCAGGTCGACGTCCAGACCCGGGGCGGACTGCTCACCATCGAATGGGCCGGCGACGGCGCACCGGTGCTGATGACCGGCCCCGCGGTTACCGTGTTCGAAGGCAGCATCGAGGTGCCGGACCCGTCATGAACAATTTCAACTCCAACGCCATGAACCCGATCACCGAAGACGATATCGCCAACTACCTGTCGAACACGCCCGACTTCTTCGAGCGCCATGCCCAGCTGCTTGGCCAGGTGCAGCTCACCAGCCCGCACGGCAATCGGGCCGTGAGCCTGCAGGAGCGCCAGGCCGAGATGCTGCGCGAGAAGATCAAGGCGCTGGAGCACCGCGTGATGGACATGGTGCGCCACGGTACCGAGAACGCGGTCACGGCCGACCGTCTGCAGCGCTGGACCCGCGGCCTGCTGACCACCCGCGACCCGCGCGCGCTGCCGGCGCAGATCGCCGCTCAGCTGCAGGCCCTGTTCATGGTGCCGCAGACCGCGATCAAGATCTGGGACTTCGACAGTGCCTACCAGGACGAGGCCTACGCCCAATGGGTCAGCGACGACGTCAAGGCGCTCGCCACCTCGCTGACCGCGCCCTACTGCGGCCTGAACTCCGGCTTCGAGGCCGCCGGTTGGCTCGCCGAGCCGCAGGCGGCGGTCTCGATCGCGCTGATCCCGCTGCGGCCCGAGCCCGAGGCGCCGGCTTTCGGCCTGCTGGTGCTGGCCTCGCCTGATGCCCAGCGCTACAACGCCGAGATGGGCACCGACTTCCTGGAGCGCATCGCCGAGCTGGCCTCGGGCGCGCTGTCGCGCCTGCGTCCTTGAGCCCGAGCCTGCGGCGCGGCCTGCTGGGCGCGGTGGCGGTTCTGCTGCTGGGCTATGTGTCGATCCACGCGATAGTCTGGCGGCATGCGCTCGCGCGCCTCGCAGAGCCACCTCAGCGCCCGGCCGATGCGGCGCTGATCCTGGGCAACCGGGCTTACAAGGACGGCAAGCCGAACCCCTGCCTGACCGGACGGGTCGACGCCGGCATCGCGCTGGCGAAGGCCGGCACGGTCCGCCAGCTGGTGTTCTCCGGCGGCGTCGACAGCGAGGACGGCCGCATCGAGGCCGAGGTGATGGCGCAGCATGCGCGCAATGCAGGCTACCCCGGACGGCTGCTGCTGGAGCCGGTGTCGCAGTCGACCCGCGAAAACCTGTCGATGTCGCGCGCCGTGCTGCAGGCCGCGGGCGTGCGCAGCGTGATCATCGTGACCGAGCCCTACCACCTGTGGCGGGCCGAGCGGCTGGCGCGCGCCTCCGGATTCGACCGCCTGTTCGATGTCCAGTTCGCCGCCGCGCCGACCAGCTGCTGGCAGCGCTGGAGCATGGCCTTCAAGGGCGCGTTGCGCGAGCCGCTGGCCATCGTCAACAATGCAGTGAATGGGTACTTCTAGCTCACCCCCAGGTTGGCTCACTTCGTGTAGCCGCCCACCCCCTTCCGGGGGCAACACCAGCGGCCCGGCGAAGCCGGTTCCGCGGTGTTTCACGAAGGGGCCTGGCTGCGCCGGCCGGAAGGCGCCGGTTTCCGGATTTCTGGCAGGAGCCGGATCTTGAACTCGGGTTGGATCGAAAAGTATCTGGAGCATGTGCGGGTGGAGCGCCGGCTGGCGGCGCGCACGGTCGAGCTCTATGCCCTCCACCTGGCGGTGCTGGCGCAGAACGCCGCCGTGGCCGGCCTGGCGCTGGACCAGGTGCAGACGGCGCATGTGCGGCGCTGGATGGCCCAGCTGCACGGCGCCGGGCGCGAGCCGCGCGGCATCGCGCTGGTGCTCTCGTGCTGGCGCAGCTTCTACCGCTGGCTTGGCCACGAGGGGTTGGTCGGATCGAACCCGGTGCAGGACGTCCATGCGCCCAAGGCCGCCCGGCCGCTGCCGAAGGCGCTCGCGGTCGACGATGCGGTGCGGCTGGCCGAGCTGCGCGACGCCGAGGCCGACCCCTGGGGCGAGGCGCGCGATCGCGCGATCGTCGAATTGCTCTACGGCTGCGGCCTGCGTGTCGGCGAACTGACCGGCCTGGATGTGCGCGCAAGCGGCACGGCGCGCGGCTGGATCGACCTCGACGCCGCCGAAGCCAATGTGCTGGGAAAGGGCAGCAAGCGCCGCCTCGTGCCGGTGGGCAGCAAGGCGATCGAGGCCCTGCAGGCCTGGCTGGCGGTGCGCGACGGCTGCGCGGCGCTCGGGGCCGCGCGGCTGCGCGACCCCGGGAGCGCCGCGGCGCTCTTCATCGGCCGCAATGGCACCCGCTTCTCCGCTCAATCGGTGTGGAAGCAGCTGCGCCAGCGCAGCCTCAAGGCGGGCCTGCCGGCGCCGGTGCACCCGCACATGCTGCGCCATTCGTTCGCCAGCCATCTGCTGCAGTCCAGCAGCGACCTGCGCGCGGTGCAGGAACTGCTGGGCCACGCCAACATCTCGACCACCCAGGTCTATACGCGGCTCGATTTCCAGCATCTGGCCCGCGCCTACGACGCCGCGCATCCGCGGGCCCAGGCCCGCGACGAGGGCCCGCCGCCGATCGGCGAATCATTGCAAAAGAACAAGGGTAGGAATCCATGAAAGTTCTCCGTCTGCGGCCCGGCAAAGAGCGTTCGCTGCTGCGCCGACACCCCTGGGTATTCGAGTCCGCGATCGCGAAAGGCGGCGGCGATGCCGGCGAAACGGTCCGCATCGAGTCGGACGACGGCCGCTTCCTGGCCTGGGCCGCCTACAGCCCGCATTCGAAGATCCGCGCCCGGGCCTGGAGCTTCGACGAGACGCAGCGCATCGATGCGGCTTTCCTGGCGGCGCGGGTCGCGCAAGCGGTCCGGGCGCGCGAGCTGTTCGACCTGCAGAGCGACGGCATGCGGCTGGTCCACGGCGAGGCCGACGGCCTGCCCGGACTGATCGTCGACCGCTACGGCGACACGCTGGTGGCGCAGTTCCTCTCGGCCGGCGTCGAGCGCTGGAAGGCGCCGCTCGCCGACGCGCTGCTCGCCGCCACCGGCCTCGGCAAGCTGTATGAACGCTCCGACGCCAGCGGCCGCGAGCGCGAGGGCCTGAAGCCGGTGACCGGCTGGCTGCGTGGCAGCGGCCCGACCGAGCTCCAGATCCGCGAGCACGACTGGCGACTGGGCCTGGACATCGCCACCGGTCACAAGACCGGCTTCTACCTCGACCAGCGCGACAGCCGCAAGCGCTTCGCCGAGCTGGCCGGGCAGCGCCGCTTCCGCCGGGTACTGAACTGCTTCTGCTACACCGGCGGCTTCACGGTCGCCGCGCTGGCCGGCCTGAAGGCGGCGGGCGCGGTCGAGGGGGCCGAACTGATCTCGATCGATTCCTCCTTGCCGGCGCTGGAGCGTGCCCGGGCCCATGTGGCGCTGAACGGCTTCGAGGGCGCCCGTACCGAGTTCCTCGATGCCGACGTCAACGCCAGCCTGCGCCGCTTCGTCGACGAGGGCCGCCAGTTCGACGCCATCGTGCTCGACCCGCCGAAGTTCGCGCCGACCGTGGCCCACGCCGAGCGTGCCGCGCGCGCCTACAAGGACATCAACCGGCAGGCCTTCAAGCTGCTGGCGCCCGGAGGGCATCTGCTGACTTTCTCGTGTTCGGGCGGCATCGGGGCCGACCTGTTCCACAAGATCGTGGCCTCGGCCGGCATCGATGCCGGGGTGGATGGCTACATCACCGCGCGCCTGGGCGCCGCGCCCGACCATCCGATGACGATCGAGTTTCCCGAGGGCGAGTACTTGAAGGGGCTGGTGGTGGTGCGCAAGTAGGCTTTGCCCCTGCCGCAGCGCGGCCGGGCGCCGCTCGCTAAACTTTCCGCCTTCCCCGACCCCCCCTCGTTTCCCCGGAGCACCCTCAATGGCCCTTATTCCCGCCACCATCCTCACCGGCTTCCTCGGCTCAGGCAAGACGACCTTGCTCAAGCGCATCCTGAGCGAGGCGCACGGCCAGAAGATCGCGGTGATCGAGAACGAGTTCGGCGAGGAGAACATCGACAACGACATCCTGGTCACCGAGTCCAAGGAGCAGATCGTCCAGATGAGCAACGGCTGCATCTGCTGCACGATCCGCGAGGACCTGCGCGAGGCCTTGCAGCTGCTGGCGGCCAAGAAGCGCAAGGGGCTGCTCGACTTCGACCGCGTGGTGATCGAGACCACCGGCCTGGCCGATCCGGGCCCGGTGGCCCAGACCTTCTTCATGGACGACGAGATCGCCGAGAGCTACCTGCTGGACTCGATCCTGACCCTGGTCGATGCCAAGCATGCGCCCCAGCAGCTCAATGACCGCCAGGAAGCGCGCCGCCAGGTCGGCTTCGCCGACCAGATCTTCATCAGCAAGAGCGACCTGGTCGCCGCCGAGGAAACCGATGCGCTGATCCACCGCCTGAAGCACATGAACCCGCGCGCGCCGCAGCAGAAGGTCCATTTCGGCGAGGTGCCGCTCAAGGACGTGTTCGACCTGCGCGGCTTCAACCTCAATGCCAAGCTGGACATCGACCCCGACTTCCTGAAGGAGGAAGAGGCCCACGACCACCATGACCACGCGCATGGCGAGGAATGCGACCACCCCTCGCATGCGGGCGAAGGCCATGGCCACCACCATCACCACGACGACGATGTCAAGAGTTTCGTCTACCGCTCGGACCGGGCCTTCGATCCGGCCCGGCTCGAGGACTTCCTCGGCGCGATCGTCAACATCTACGGTCCGCGGATGCTGCGCTACAAGGGCGTGCTGCACATGCAGGGCACCGAGCGCAAGGTGATCTTCCAGGGCGTGCACCAGCTCATGGGCAGCGACCTCGGCCCGGCCTGGAGCGCCGACGAAAAGCGCACCAGCCGCATGGTGTTCATCGGCATCGACCTGCCGCGCGAGATCCTGGAGCAGGGCCTGGACCAGTGTCTGGTATAGGCTGACCCCCCGAAGCGCCTGCGGCGCCTCCCCCCTTCCGGGGGGCGATACCAGCGGCCCGGCAAAGCCGGTTCCGCGGTATCCCTGGCTTTGCCGGGCGCCGGTTTTGGCGGCTGGGGCGTTCCGGCACCGATCTCTCTATACAATCGCGCGCCTGTTCCGGAGGCTGCGATTGACCTTCTTTGACCAAGTGTGACTTCCGGCATAGGGCCGGGCGCGTTTCCAGGCTGAATTCGGGGGTATAACCCCGGGGTTCGCCATCGGCGAGCACCCATGATTTGAATGCGCGTTCGAGTTCATCGAAGGAGCCAGTCACCGTGAAGAAACCCGCCGCAAAGCCCAAGCCCGCGCCGAAGCCGGCCGTCAAGACGACGGCGGCTGCGAAGCAGGCTGTACCCGCGGCGAAGAAGGTTTCCGCCAAGCCCGCCGCGCCGCCAAAGGCCCCTGCCAAGAGCAAGACCTCTGCCGCCACCGCGAGCGCCCCCTCATCCAAACCGGCCGGCCCCCGTGCCGCGCCACCTGCACCATCGACTCCCATGAAAAAAACGGCTGCCGCCTCCTCCACTTCCGCCCCGGCGACGCCCGCAACGACCGCCGCACCCGCGCCCGCACGCGGGGGCCGCGTGTCGCGGCTGTCGCAGCTGACGGTCCCCTCCATGCCGCAATCGGTGGCGTCCACCGCAGCCAAATCGAGCTTCGTGCAGATCACCTCGAACGCGCTGGTGCCGCCGCCGCCGATCGCGGTCAAGAAGGATCCGAAGCTGGTCAACAACTGGAAGACCAAGTCCGCCGAGGAACTCACCGACGCCGAAGTGATCGCGATGCCGGACACCGAGTACATGAACGACAAGCAGATGGCCTTCTTCCGCCTGAAGCTGCAGGAACTCAAGCGCGGCATCCTCGAGAATGCCGGCGAGACGACCGAGCACCTGCGCGAGGACACGGTGGTCGTGCCCGACCCGGCCGATCGCGCCACCATCGAGGAAGAGCATGCGCTCGAGCTGCGCACGCGGGATCGCGAACGCAAGCTCCTGAAGAAGATCGAGCAATCGATCCAGCGCATCGATGCCGGCGACTACGGCTACTGCGACGAGACCGGCGAGCCGATCGGCGTCGGCCGCCTGCTGGCCCGACCGACGGCCACCCTGTCGCTCGAAGCGCAGCAGCGCCGCGAGCTCAAGCAGAAGATGTTCGGCGACTGATCGCTCGGGGAGCCGGACGGAGACGCTGCGCATGGCCAAGGAAGATTCCGGTCGCTTGCTGTCCAAGGTGGCGAAGTTCGTTCGCAATCCCTTGAAGGATTGGTCCGAGCTCGATGCCGACGAGTCATCGACGCTCGAAAACGGCTACAGCCGCGAGATGCTCAAGGAGATGATCGAGCGGCGGCAGCGCAACGATTTCGTGCGCCGCCGCGAGTTCGACATGCTGCGCAAACTGCGCCAGCGCGAAGCGGCCGGCGAGCGCGACCCCGCCGCCACGCCGTCCTCCTTCAATGTCAGCAGCACCTCCGGCAAGACGGAGGGCAGGGCGCTCACGCTCAAGAAGATCGATGAGATCGAAGAGCAGATGTCTCAGCAATGGTGGAAGGGCCGCAGCCCCCGCGGCGCGCCGGACAGCGAGGGCGCGGCCGCCGATGGCGCGCCCATGGCCGAGCAGCACGCGCGCGCCTATGCCGACACCGTGCCCGGCGTGCCGCAGGGCGGCGTCCAGGGGCTGCAGGTGCAGCTGCCGGCCCACGACGGCAGCATCGAGGAGGCCGCGATCCGCTACGCCCACGGCGACGACGCGGGCGCCGAGGCCATCCTGCTGCAGGCGCTCGCGCCCGACAGCCCGTCCGGCGAGCATGACGACACCTGGCGGACGTTGTTCGATCTCTATCGCGCCATCGGCGATGCCGAGAAGTTCGTGGCCGCCAGCACCCGTTATGCGCAGCGCCTGAAGCAGCCGGCGCCCGATTGGATCTCTTTCCGCACCCTGGCCAACACCCTTCGGGCCTCGATCACGACGCAAACCCCGACAGGGCCGGTGCCGGCCGGTGACGCCGACTGGGCGAGCCCGCCGCGGCTCTCTCGCGAGGGTCTGCTGGGCCTGACGCGTGCGCTCGGCGCCGCGGGCCCGTCCTGGCGGCTCGACTGGAGCCTGCTTGACGCCATCGAGCCTGATGCCGCCGGGCCGCTGCGGGCCCTGTTCACCCATTGGGCCGATTCGACCGTGCAACTGCGTTTTCGCGGCAGCGATCGCCTGCTGCTCGCGCTGGCCGAGGCCACGCCGGCCAACGACCGCGGCGTGGACGCGGTCTGGTGGCAGCTGCACATGGCCGCGTTGCGCGTGATGCACCGGGCGGACGAGTTCGAGCTGCTGGCGCTCAACTACTGCATCACCTACGAAGTGTCGCCTCCGCCCTGGGAGGATCCCAAGGGCGACTACGTGTCCCTCGACGGGGTCCCGGCGGCCAGGCCGGCCGCGGGCGCTTTCTCGATCGCCTCCGCGGCCGGCCAGCCCGCCGCCGCGCCGGCCACCGCGGACATCGGCAGCAGCATGCTGGTCGGGGAGCTGGTCGGCGAATCGCTGTCGACCTGGCAGCGGCTCGACACCGAGCTGGGCGATTCGGCAAGTCCGACGGTGTCCTGCGCGGCGCTGGTCCGGATCGACTTCGCCGCCGCCGGAACCTTGCTCAACTGGGTCACCGACCATCATGGCCGCGGCCAGAAGGTCCAGTTCGTCGATGCCCACCGCCTGGTCGCGGCCTTCTTCGACGTCATCGGCATCGCCGACCACGCCTCGGTCGCCATCAGAAAAGACTAGCCGCGGCGCCCGCCGGGGGTTGAGATCCGGGCCTTTGCCCTGAGATTGCTTCGATGGAACAATTTCACGGAACCACCATCATCAGCGTCCGCCGCAAGATCGCCGGCGGCGCCGACCAGGTCGCCATCGGCGGCGACGGCCAGGTCACGCTGGGCAACATCGTCATCAAGGGCACTGCGCGCAAGGTCCGCCGGCTCTACCACGGCAAGGTGCTGGCCGGCTTCGCGGGCGCGACCGCCGATGCCTTCACCCTGTTCGAGCGCTTCGAGGCCAAGCTCGAGAAGCACCAGGGCCACCTGGCGCGGGCCGCGATCGACCTGACCAAGGAATGGCGCACCGACCGCGTGCTGCGCCGCCTCGAGGCCATGCTGGCGGTGGCCGACGCCACCACTTCGCTGATCATCACCGGCAACGGCGACGTGCTGGAGCCCGAGAACGGCATCATCGCGATCGGCTCCGGCGGTGCCTACGCGCAGGCCGCCGCCAAGGCGCTGCTCGACAACTCCGAGCTGCCGGCCGAGCAGATCGTCAAGAAGTCGCTCGAGATCGCCGGCGAGCTCTGCATCTACACCAACATGCACCACACGGTCGAGACCCTCTGAGAACCGCGAGCCACTCCATGTCCATGACCCCCCAGGAAATCGTCTCCGAGCTCGACCACCACATCGTCGGGCAGCCCCAGGCCAAGCGCGCGGTCGCGATCGCGCTGCGCAACCGCTGGCGCCGCCAGCAGGTCGAGGAGACGCTGCGCGCCGAGATCACGCCCAAGAACATCCTCATGATCGGCCCCACCGGGGTCGGCAAGACCGAGATCGCCCGCCGGCTGGCGCGGCTGGCCGACGCGCCCTTCATCAAGGTGGAAGCCACCAAGTTCACCGAGGTCGGCTATGTCGGCAAGGATGTCGATTCGATCATCCGCGACCTGGCCGAGATCGCGATCAAGCAGACCCGCGTCGCCGAGAGCGCCAAGGTCCGGATGCGGGCCGAGGACGGCGCCGAGGAGCGCATCCTCGACGTGCTGCTGCCGCCGGCCCGCGGTGCCGAGGGCGCGAGCGCCGATGCCGGCAACGCGACCCGCCAGGCCTTCCGCAAGAAGCTGCGCCAGCACGAGCTGGACGACAAGGAGATCGAGATCGACCTGGCCGAAGCGCGCACGCCGCTCGAGATCATGGGTCCGGCCGGCATGGAGGAGATGACCGAACAGCTGCGCGGCATGTTCGGCCAGCTGGGCCAGGCCAAGCGCAAGACCCGCAAGCTCAAGATCGCCGAGGCGATGCGGCTCCTGATCGACGAGGAGGCCGCCAAGCTGGTCAACGAGGACGAGATCCGCACCCAGGCGATCCACAACGCCGAGCAGAACGGCATCGTCTTCATCGATGAGATCGACAAGGTCGCGAGCCGCAGCGATTCGCAGGGCGCCGACGTCTCGCGTCAGGGCGTCCAGCGCGACCTGCTGCCGCTGGTCGAGGGCACGGCCGTCAGCACCAAGTACGGCGTGGTGCGCACCGACCACATCCTGTTCATTGCCAGCGGCGCTTTCCACCTGAGCAAGCCGAGCGACCTGATCCCGGAACTGCAGGGGCGCTTCCCGATCCGGGTCGAGCTGCAGTCGCTATCGGTGGCGGACTTCGAGAGTATCCTGACGCAGACCCAGGCATCGCTGGTCAAGCAGTACCAGGCCTTGCTCGCGACCGAGGGCGTCACGCTCGAATTCACTCCGGACGGCGTCACCCGGCTCGCGAGCATCGCCTTCGACGTCAACGAGCGCACCGAGAACATCGGCGCGCGCCGCCTGTCGACCGTGATGGAGCGGCTGCTGGACGAAGTGAGCTTCGATGCCGCCAAGCTGGATGGCCAGGCGGTGTGCATCGATGCCGCCTACGTCGACCAGCGACTCCAGGCACTCAGTCACGACGAAGACCTTTCTCGATTCATCCTCTGAGATGTGGCTCGCCCCCAGGTTGCCCGGCACTTCGTGTCCGGGCGCCCACCCCCTGCCGGGGGCAACACCAGCGGCCCGGCGAAGCCGGTTCCGCGGTGTTTCACCAACGGGCCTGGCTGCGCCGGCCAAAGCCATCGGCGCTGGGTTTTTTCTACGGCTGCGCGCAGCGCGCCTGTTGGTGGGCAGTCGCGGAACCGGCTTCGCCGGGCCGCTGACTGCGCCCCCGGAAGGGGGTGGGCGGGCTACACGAAGTGAGCCCAACCTGGGGGCGAGCTATCTCTTGCATTACTTTCATTGCGTGAGCTAAGTGCTTCATTTGCAACGGAATTCGGGGTTTCCGCGGTTGCAAAAACACCGCTAAGTCGTTGATTCCATTACAAAAAATACCCGTGACGTCCGGTTGCGCAGTAGTTGTTTCCTGCTACAGTGCAAAAAAGTGCAGTTAAGTGGGAAAAAGTGTCGAGTGAGGCCTGATTCGGGCCTCGCGGCAGCTCCCATCACCGGGGTCTCGTGGTCGTGTTTCAAGGCGCTTCATCGCTCAGTCTGGATGCCAAGGGGCGGCTCTCCGTGCCGACCCGGCATCGTGACGTCCTGAGCGCGACCGCCGAGGGCCATCTCACCATCACCAAACACCCGCACGGCTGCCTGATGGTGTTCCCGCGTCCCGAATGGGAGAAGTTCCGTGAGCGCATCGCCGCGCTGCCGATGTCGGCACAATGGTGGAAGCGCGTTTTCCTCGGCAACGCGATGGACGTCGAGATGGACGGCACCGGCCGCGTGCTGATCTCGCCCGAACTGCGCGCCGCTGCCGGCATCACGCGCGATGCGCTGCTGCTCGGCATGGGCAACCACTTCGAACTCTGGGACAAGGCGACCTACGACGCCAAGGAAGCCGAGGCCACGCAAGGGCAGATGCCCGACGTTTTCCAGGACTTTTCGTTCTGAGGCGCACTGTGGAACAACCATGGACCCATACGACCGTCCTGCTGCAGGAAGCAGTGGACGCGCTCTTTCCGGATGCGTCGCACACCACGGGAACGTACGTGGACGCGACTTTCGGGCGCGGCGGCCATGCCCGCGCCATCCTGGCCAGGCTGGGGCCGACGGGCCGGCTGATCGCGTTCGACAAGGACGCGGAAGCGGTGGCCGAAGCAGCGCGCATCGAGGATGCGCGTTTTTCCATTCGGCACCAGGGTTTCAGGGATCTGGGGGAACTGCCGCCGTCCAGTGTGGCCGGCCTGCTGATGGACCTCGGCATCAGCTCTCCCCAGATCGACAACCCCGCACGGGGTTTTTCTTTTCGTTTCGACGGACCGCTCGACATGCGCATGGACACCACGCGCGGCGAGAGCGTTTCCGAATGGCTGGCGACAGCCGAGCAGCAACAGATTGCGGAGGTGATTCGTGACTATGGCGAAGAACGGTTTGCTGTTCAGATTGCAAAGGCGATTGTTGCTCGCCGACAAGAACGGGGCCCAATTTCAACCACCGCCGAGCTGGCCGAGCTCGTGGCTGGCACGGTCAAAACCCGCGAGCCGGGCCAGAACCCTGCAACGCGCACATTTCAGGCTTTTCGGATTTTCATCAACGCCGAGCTTGAAGAGCTGCAACAGGCGCTAGAGGCCAGCCTGACCGTGCTGCAGCCCCAGGGCCGCCTCGCGGTGATCAGCTTCCATTCGCTGGAAGACCGCATCGTGAAGCAGTTCATCGCCCAGCATTCGAAGGAGGTCTACGACCGCCGCGCGCCCTTTGCCGCGCCGAAGGCGATGAAGCTCAAGGCCCTGGCGCGCATCAAGCCCTCGAAGGCCGAGGTGGCCGGCAATCCGCGTTCGCGCAGCGCGATCCTGCGCGTGGCCGAGCGCACGAGCGAGGGCCATTGATATGGCTCGGCTCAACCTGCTGCTGCTGATCGCCGTTCTCGGCTCGGCCGTCTACCTCGTCCACACCCAGTACCTGTCGCGCCAGCTCTTCACCGAACTGCACCGCATCGAGCTCGAGGGCCGGCGCCTGGAGCTGGACCGCGACCGGCTGCAGGTCGAAAAGCGCGCCCAGGCGACGCCGCTGCGGGTCGAGAAGCTGGCCAAGGAGCAGCTCAAGATGCGCACCACCACGCCGGCCATCACGCAGTACGTGCGCCAGGACGGGACCGTGATCCCGGCGGTGGTGGCGCCCGCGCCCACCGCGCCGGCGGGGCGCGCCGCGCCTTCCAAGGGAGCGCACTGATGGCGCGCCGCAGCCGCAGCGTCCAGTACACGACCAGCCCCTTGCTTGCGAGCAAGACGCCGGTCTGGCGCAGCAAGTTCATCGTCGCGGCCATCGCCGGCGGCTTTCTGCTGCTGGCGGCCCGCGCGGCCTATGTTCAGGTGCTCGACAACGATTTCTTCCAGCGCCAGGGCGAGGTGCGCTTCACGCGCACGCTGGAGCTGCCGGCCAACCGGGGCCGGATCCTCGACCGCAACGGGCTGCTGCTGGCCTCCAGCGTGGTGGCGCCGAGCATCTGGGCCATTCCGGAAGACATCGAGCGCGACGATCCCGAGGTCAGGGCCAAGCTGAAGCAGGTCGCCAGGCTGCTCGAGATGCCGCTGAAGGATTTCGACAAGAAGCTCGAAGACGAGGACAAGACCTTCGTCTGGATCAAGCGCCAGGTCGACGAGCCCATCGCCAAGCAGATCGCCGCGCTCAACATCAAGGGCATCTACCAGCGCAAGGAATACAAGCGCCAGTACCCCGAGGGCGAGTCGGCCGCGCACGTGGTCGGCTTCACCAATGTGGAGGATCACGGCCAGGAAGGCATCGAACTCGCGTTCAACAAGGACCTGGCCGGCAAGATCGGCTCGCGCCGCGTGATCAAGGACCGGCTCGGCCGCGTGGTCGAGGGCGTCGGCGAGCAGGTGCCGCCGGTGGACGGCAAGGACATCCAGCTCAGCGTCGACAGCAAGGTGCAGTTCTTCGCCTACCAGAAGCTGCGCGACGCGGTGACCATGCACAAGGCCAAGGCCGGCAGCGTGGTGGTGCTCGACGCCATCACCGGCGAGGTGCTGGCGCTGGCCAACTACCCGAGCTACGTGCCCGACAAGCGGCAGAACCTGACCGGCGAGCAGCTGCGCAATCGCGCCCTGACCGACACCTTCGAGCCCGGCTCGACCATGAAGCCGGTGACGGTCGGCATGGCGCTGGAGGCCGGCCGCGTGACGCCGCAGACCGTGATCACCACCGCGCCCGGGCGCATGAGCATCGGCGGCTTCACGATCAGCGACACCCACAACTACGGCTCGCTGACGGTCGAGGGCGTGATCCAGAAGTCGAGCAACATCGGCGCCCTCAAGATCGCCCAGAAGATGACGCCGCGCGAGATGTGGGACACCTACACCGCACTCGGCTACGGCCAGAAGCCGCAGATCCAGTTCCCCGGCGCGGTCACCGGCCGCCTGCGGCCCTGGAAGTCGTGGAAGCCGGTCGAGCAGGCCACGATGGCCTACGGTTACGGCCTGTCGGCCTCGCTGTTCCAGATGGCGCATTCGTATACCGCCTTCGCGCACGACGGCGACATCATCCCGGCGACCATCCTCAAGAGC
Organism: Variovorax sp. P2_H12; assembly: GCF_056403395.1. Taxonomy (NCBI): domain Bacteria; kingdom Pseudomonadati; phylum Pseudomonadota; class Betaproteobacteria; order Burkholderiales; family Comamonadaceae; genus Variovorax; species Variovorax sp. P2_H12. Next base: position 42,959 of record NZ_JBFUFO010000039.1, read on the forward strand.
CCCGAGCCGGCGGTCGGCGTCAAGGTGTTTTCGGCCCAGAACGCGCTCGCGGTGCGCAAGATGCTCCAGATGGCCGCCGGCCCGGGAGGCACCGGTCCGCTGGCGCAAACCATCGGCTACTCGGTGGGCGGCAAGTCCGGCACCGCGCACAAGCAGGTCGGCAAGGGCTATGCCAGCAGGCAGTACCGCGCCTGGTTCACCGGCATGGCGCCGATCGACAAGCCGCGCATCATCGTCGCCGTGATGATCGACGAGCCGAGCAACGGCCAGTACTTCGGCGGCCTGGTGGCGGCGCCGGTGTTCAGCGAAGTCGTGCAGCAGACCCTGCGCATGATGAACGTGGCGCCCGATCTGGCAGTCAAACCCCTGGTCGTGACCAAGGGTGTGGAAGAGAGTTTCTGATGATCGCGAAGCTGCACAGCCCCGCCGAAGCCGCCGCCTGGCTGAAGTCCCGCGTGCGCGGCGTGCTGCACGCCGACAGCCGTCCGGTGGGCGCGGGCGACGGTTTCATCGCCTGGCCCGGTGCGGCCACCGATGGCCGGCGTTTCGTCGCCGCCGCTCTGGCGCAGGGCGCCGCCGCCTGCCTGGTGGAGCGCGAGGGCAGCGAGGCCTTCGGCTTCGACAGCGAGGCGATCGCCACCTACGCCGGCCTGAAGGCCGCGACCGGTCCGATCGCCGCGGCCTTCTACGACGCGCCCTCGGAGGCGCTGGAGGTGCTGGCGGTCACGGGCACCAACGGCAAGACCTCGACCGCCTGGTGGCTGGCCCAGGCGCTGTCGTCGCGGGCCGCGCAGGCTCTGCGCTCGCCTTGCGCCGTGGTCGGCACGCTGGGAGTCGGCGTGCCGCCCGAACTCACCTACACCGGGCTCACCACGCCCGACCCGGTGCTGCTGCAGCGCGAGCTGCGCGGCTTCGCCGACCGCGGCTTCGGCGCCTGCGCGATCGAGGCCTCGTCGATCGGCATCGCCGAGCGGCGGCTCGACGGCACCCGGATCGGCGTCGCGGTGTTCACCAATTTCACCCAGGACCACCTGGACTACCACGGCAGCATGGACGCCTACTGGCAGGCCAAGGTCGAGCTGTTCCGCTGGCCCGGGCTGCGCGCCGCGGTGATCAACATCGACGACGTGCATGGCGCCTCGCTGCTCGCCAACATGGTCGAGACCGGTGTCGGCGCGCTCGACGTCTGGACGGTGTCGGCGGACGGCGCGCCGGCCAGGCTGGTGGCACGGGACATCGGCTACGACGACCAGGGGCTGCATTTCACGGTGGTGGAGCGGGGCGCGCCGGTGCAGCGACTCGCGACCTCGCTGATCGGGCAGTACAACGTCGCCAACCTGCTGGGCGTGCTGGGCGCGCTGCGCGCCCTGGGCCTGTCGCTCGAAGAGGCGGTGGCGGCCTGCGCCGGCCTGGACAGCGTGCCGGGCCGCATGGAGCGCCTGACCCTGCCCGGCCAGCCGCTCGCGGTGGTCGACTATGCCCACACGCCGGATGCGCTCGACAAGGCGCTGGCCGGCCTGCGCCCGCTGGCCCGTCAGCGCGGCGGCGCGCTGTGGTGCCTGTTCGGCTGCGGCGGCGACCGCGACAGCGCCAAGCGGCCCATGATGGCCGCGGTGGCCGAGACGCAGGCCGACCGCGTGGTCGTGACCAGCGACAACCCGCGCAGCGAAAAGCCCGCGGCGATCATCAGCCAGATCCTGCGGGGGCTGGCGCGCCCTGAAGCGGCCCATGTCGAGCCCGACCGCGCCCGCGCGATTGCCGAGACGCTGGCCCAGGCGCGGCCTGAGGACGTGGTGCTGCTCGCGGGCCGCGGCCACGAGGCCTGGCAGGAGATCGGGGGCGAGCGCATCGCGTTCTCGGACCGGACGCATGCGATCGATGCGCTGACGCGAAGGAGCGCAGCATGAGCGAAGTGTCCGGGATGCCCGTCCCGGTGCCGATGATGACGCTGGCCCAGGCCCTGGCCTGGGTGCCCGGCGCCCGGCCGGTCGGCGACCTCGCCACGCCGATCCAGCGGGTGCATACCGACACGCGCACGCTCGCGGCCGGCGATCTGTTCGTCGCCTTGAAGGGCGAACGCTTCGACGCCAACGCTTTCCTGGCCGACGCCCGGGCGCGCGGCGCGGTGGCGGCGATCGCGCACGGCGGCCTGGCCGAGGCCGGCCTGCCCGGACTCGAGGTGCCCGACAGCCTGGCCGCCCTCGGCGCGCTGGCGGCGGGCTGGCGCGCGCAGTTCGAGCTGCCGCTGATCGCGGTCACCGGCAGCAACGGCAAGACCACCGTGACGCAGATGATTGCCTCGATCCTGCGTGCCGCCTGCGGCGACGGCGGGCTGGCCACGGCCGGCAATTTCAACAACGAGATCGGTGTGCCGCTGACACTGCTGCGCTTGCGCGCGCGGCACCAGCGCGCGGTGGTCGAGCTCGGCATGAATCATCCGGGCGAGATCGCGCGCCTGGCGCGGATCGCGCGGCCCACCATCGCGCTGGTCAACAACGCGCAGCGCGAGCATCAGGAATTCATGGCCACGGTCGAGGCGGTGGCGCGCGAGAACGCGGCGGTCTTCGAGGCGCTGCCGCCTCAGGGCACGGCCGTCTTCCCCTATGCGGACGAATTCACGCCGCTGTGGAACGAGATCGCGCGCCGCGGCGCCTCGCGCCGCTGCCTGACCTTCGGCGAGCAGCCCGGCGCGGACATCTCGCTGGTGTCCGCCGAATGGGGTCACGGTGCCTGGCAGGTCCAGGCCCGCACGCCGCTGGGCGATCTGGGCTTTGCGCTGCGCATCGCCGGCCGCCACAACGTCGTCAACGCGCTGGCGGCGATCGCCAGCGGCCTCGCCAGCGGGGTTTCGCTGGACCGCATCACCGACGGGCTGACCGCCTTCGAGCCGGTCAAGGGCCGTTCCAAGGCCAGCGAGCTGCGGTTGGCGGGCCCGCGCTCGATCACGCTGGTCGACGACACCTACAACGCCAATCCCGATTCGATGCTGGCTGCGATCGACGTCCTCGCCGGTCTGCCCGGCCCGCGCCTGCTGGTGCTCGGCGACATGGGCGAGGTCGGCGACCAGGGCCCGCGCTTCCATGCCGAGGTCGGCGCCCGGGCGCGCGAGCGCGGCATCGAGACCGTGTTCGCGCTCGGCCGCGAATCGGCGCACAGCATCGCTGCCTTCCAGGGCGGCGCCGGCCCCGGCATGGGCGAGGGCCGGCATTTCGAGGACATCGATTCGCTCAACGCCGCCGTCCGCGCGCAGCTGCCCCGGGCCGCCAGCGTGCTGGTGAAGGGCTCGCGCTTCATGCAGATGGAGCGCGTGGTCCAGGCCGTCGCCGGCTGGGCCGAATCACAACCACAAGACAAGGAGGCCGGTCATGCCGCATGAGTTGCGCATCGAGGCCTGTTCGCAGATGAATCATTTCCCGTCGAGGTTCAGCCCATGCTGCTGAGCCTCGCCACGTGGCTGCAAGGCCTGTCGCCGGAGTTCGGATTCCTGCGCGTCTTCCAGTACCTGACCTTCCGTGCGCTGATGGCGGCGCTGACCGCATTGCTGCTCGGCCTGGCGGCGGGACCCTACGTGATCCGGCGCCTGAGCGCGCTCAAGATCGGCCAGCCGGTGCGCGGCTACGGCATGGACACGCACCTGACCAAGAGCGGCACGCCGACCATGGGCGGCGTGCTGGTGCTGTTCTCGATCGCGTTCTCGACGCTGCTGTGGTTCGACCTCTCGAACCGCTTCGTCTGGATCGTGCTGTGGGTCACGCTGGGCTTCGGCGCCATCGGCTGGGTCGACGACTGGCGCAAGGTGGTGCGCAAGGACCCCGAAGGCATGCGCTCGCGCGAGAAGTACTTCTGGCAATCGGTGGTCGGCCTGGTGGCTGGCTTCTACCTGCTGTTCAGCATTTCCGAGAGCTCCAACTGGCGGGTGCTCGAGCTGTTCTACGCCTGGGTGCGCTCGGGCTTCGATCTCGACTTCCCGCCCAAGATCAACCTGCTGGTGCCCTTCTTCAAGGAAGTGAGCTATCCGCTCGGCGGCATCGGCTTCGTGATCCTGACCTACCTGGTGATCGTCGGCGCGAGCAATGCGGTGAACCTCACCGACGGGCTCGACGGCCTGGCGATCATGCCGGTCGTGATGGTGGGCTCGGCGCTGGGGGTGTTCGCCTACGTCACGGGCAGCGCGGTGTATTCGCGCTACCTGCTCTTTCCCCACATCCCGGGCTCGGGCGAACTGCTGGTGTTCTGCTCGGCGATGGCCGGCGCGGGGCTCGCGTTCCTGTGGTTCAACACCCATCCGGCGCAAGTCTTCATGGGCGACGTGGGCGCGCTCGCGCTCGGCGGCGCGCTGGGCACCATCGCGGTCATCGTGCGGCAGGAGATCGTGTTCTTCATCATGGGCGGCATCTTCGTGGTCGAGGCGATCTCGGTGATGGCGCAGGTCAGCTACTTCAAGTACACCAAGAAGCGCTTCGGCGAAGGCCGGCGCGTGCTCAAGATGGCGCCGCTGCACCATCATTTCGAAAAGAGCGGCTGGCGCGAGACGCAGGTCGTGGTCCGCTTCTGGATCATCACGATGCTGCTGTGCCTCGTGGGTCTTTCCACCCTGAAGCTGCGTTGACACCATGCGGCATCTGAAAGACCTCCACGTCCTGATCCTGGGCCTCGGCGCGTCCGGCCTGGCCATGGCGCGCTGGTGCGCGCGCCATGGCGCGGTGCTCACGGTGGCCGATACCCGCGAGGCGCCGCCGCAGCTGGCGACGCTGCGCGCGGAGCTGCCCGATGCGGTGTTCGTCGGCGGCCCCCTGTCGGCCTCGCTGGTCGAAGGCACGCCGGTGCGCGCGGTCTATCGCTCGCCGGGGCTGTCGCCGGCATCGGTGGCGGTGGTGCTCGATGCGGCGCGGGCGATGGGCCTGCCGGTCGGTGGCGAGCTGGACCTGTTCGCGCGTGCGCTGGCGGACCTGCGCACGGTCGAGGTCGCCGATGCGGTCGAGGAGGCCGAGGCGGCAGAACCCGCGCCGGCGGCCGATGCCGTCGAGGCGCCGCCGCCGGAGCCGGTCGATGAGCCGCTGCCGGAATCGGAAGACCCGGCGCGTGCGTTCGAACCGCACGCGCCGATCGCCGAAGCATCCCCGCTCGACGAAGCCGAGCCGCCGGCGGCGGTTGCCGCTTCGCTGCCCGACGACGACGACGATTCCTTCACGCCGCTGCCGCAAGTCGTGGTCGCACCGCCGCCGCCCCGGGGCTACACGCCGGCCGTGCTCGCCATCACCGGCACCAACGGCAAGACGACCGTGACTGCGCTGACCGGCCAGCTGGTCGAGCGCGCGGGCAAGACGGTGGCCGTGGCCGGCAACATCGGTCCGACGCTGCTCGACACGCTGGCGGCCCGCATGGACGCGGACGACCTGCCCCAGGTCTGGGTGCTCGAGCTGTCGAGCTTCCAGCTCGACGGCGTGCAGGGCTTCGAGCCGACCGCCGCCACGGTGCTGAACCTGTCGCAGGACCACCTCGACTGGCACGGCGACATGGCGGCCTACGCGGCAGCCAAGGCGCGCATTTTCGGCACGCGGGGTGCGATGGTTCTCAACCGCGAGGACGACGCCGTCATGGCGATGCGGCCGGCGCCGGTCAAGCTGGCCAAGGGCCAGGTGGCGCGCAGCGTCGTCACGTTCGGCGCCGCGATGCCGCTGCGCCCGGGCGACTACGGCCTCGAGCGGCTCAACGGCATGGCCTGGCTGGTTCGCGCGCTGGAAGCCGACGAGACCCAGAAGCGCAAGCGCGGCGCCGCGATCGAGGAAGAAGAGATCCACATCCAGCGCCTGATGCCCGCCGATGCGCTGCGCATCCGCGGCCGCCACAACGCGCTCAATGCGCTGGCCGCGCTGGCGCTGGCCACCGCGGCGGGCTGCCAGCTGGCGCCGATGCTCTACGGCCTGCGCGAGTACCGCGGTGAGCCGCACCGCGTCGAACCGGTGTCGATCGTCGGCGATGTCGAATACTTCGACGACAGCAAGGGGACCAACGTCGGCGCGACCGTTGCGGCGCTCGTCGGCCTGGGCGAGGAGCGCCGGGTCGTCGTGATCCTCGGCGGCGAGGGCAAGGGCCAGGACTTCGGGCCGTTGGCCGCACCGGTGCGCCAGTACGCCCGTGCGGTGGTGCTGATCGGCCGCGACGCGCCTTTGATCGAAGCCGCGCTGGCCGCCACCGGCATCCCGCTGCTGGCGGCGGCCTCGCTGCCCGAGGCCGTGACGGTGGCGGCCGGACGCGCCCATCCGGGCGATGCGGTGCTGCTGTCGCCCGCCTGTGCCAGCTTCGACATGTTCAAGGATTACGCGCATCGCGCCGAGGTGTTCTGCGAGGCCGTGCAGGCGCTCGCCGATGGGCCGGCGGACTCCGGGGAGGGGGCGGCATGACCACCGCGACCGCCGCCACGCCCAACAAGGCCGGCCGCTTCGGCGGCTGGTTCAGTCGCGCCAAGAGCGGCATCGACGCCTTGCCCATGCATCTGCCGGTGCGGCTCGGCAACGCCGGCATGACGCAGACCAAGGCGGCGCCGGTGCGCGTGCTGGGCTTCGATCAGGCGTTGGTCTGGGTCACGGTGGCGTTGCTGGCCTGGGGCCTGGTGATGGTCTATTCGGCCTCGATCGCGCTGTCGGACAGCCCGCGCTTCGCGCGCGCCGGCTACAGCTCGACCTTCTTCCTCACGCGCCATGCGGCCTCGCTGGTGATCGCGGCGATCGCCGGTCTGCTGGCCTTCCAGGTGCCGATGAAGACCTGGGAGCGCGCCGCGCCCTGGCTTTTCGTCGCCTCGCTGCTGCTGCTGGTCGCGGTGCTGATCCCGCACATCGGCATCAACGTCAACGGCGCCCGCCGCTGGCTGCCGCTGGGCTTCATGCGCTTCCAGCCCTCGGAGCTGGCCAAGCTCGCGATGGTGCTCTACGCCGCCAGCTACATGGTGCGCAAGATGGAGATCAAGGAGCGCTTCTTCCGCGCCGTGCTGCCGATGGGCATCGCGGTGGTGGTGGTCGGCATGCTGGTGATGGCCGAGCCCGACATGGGCGCCTTCATGGTGATCGCGGTGATCGCGATGGGCATCCTCTTCCTGGGCGGCGTCAACGCGCGCATGTTCTTCGTCATCGCGGCGCTGGTGGTGGCGGCCTTCGGCACCATCGTGGCCACCAGCCCGTGGCGGCGCGAGCGGATCTTCGCCTACCTCGATCCGTGGAGCGAGGAGCATGCGCTCGGCAAGGGCTACCAGCTCTCGCATTCGCTGATCGCGATCGGCCGCGGCGAGGTCTTCGGCGTTGGGCTCGGCGGCAGCGTCGAGAAACTGCACTGGCTGCCCGAAGCCCACACCGACTTCCTGCTGGCCGTGATCGGCGAGGAGTTCGGCCTGGTCGGCGTGCTGCTCGCCATCGGCCTGTTCCTCTGGCTTACGCGCCGGATCATGCACATCGGCCGCCAGGCGATCGCGCTCGACCGCGTGTTCGCGGGCCTGGTGGCGCAGGGCATCGGCATCTGGATCGGCTTCCAGACCTTCATCAACATGGGCGTGAACCTGGGCGCGCTGCCGACCAAGGGCCTGACCTTGCCGCTGATGAGCTTCGGCGGCTCGGCGATCCTGATGAACGTGGTGGCGCTGGCGGTGGTGCTGCGCATCGACTACGAGAACCGCGTTCTCATGCGCGGAGGCCGCGTATGAGCCGCCGGGCCGCTCCCAAGGCGAATACCGAAGTGCGGATGCACGGAGGTTCCCAATGAGCAGGACAGCACTGGTCATGGCCGGCGGTACCGGCGGCCACATCTTCCCGGGGCTGGCAGTGGCCGAAGCCCTGCGCGAGCGCGGCTGGCGCGTCCACTGGCTGGGCGCGCCCGGCAGCATGGAAGAAAAGCTGGTGCCGCCGCGCGGCTTCGCGTTCGAGCCGGTTCAGTTCGGCGGCGTGCGTGGCAAGGGCCCGCTCACGCTGGTGCTGCTGCCGATGCGCCTCTTGCGCGCCTTCCTGCAGAGCATCGCCGTGGTGCGCCGCGTGCGACCCGACGTGGTCGTCGGCCTCGGCGGCTACATCACCTTCCCGGGCGGCATGATGAGCGTGCTGCTGGGCAAGCCGCTGGTGCTGCACGAGCAGAACTCGGTGGCCGGGCTTGCCAACAAGGTGCTCGCGCGCGTCGCGGACCGCGTCTTCACGGCCTTCCCCGACGTCCTCAAGAAGGCGCAATGGGTCGGCAATCCGCTGCGCGCCGCCTTCCTGTCGCAGCTCGACCCGGCCACGCGCTTCGCCGGCCGCGGCGGCCCGCTCAGGCTGCTGGTGGTGGGCGGCAGCCTCGGCGCGCGGGCGCTCAACGCCGTGGTGCCGAAGGCGCTGGCCCTGATCGCACCGGCGCAGCGCCCGCAGGTCACCCACCAGAGCGGCGCCAAGCAGATCGACGAACTGCGCGCCAACTACGCGGCCGCCGGGGTCGAAGGCGTGCTCACGCCCTTCATCGAGGACACGGCGCAGGCCTACGCCGACGCCGACCTGATCGTCGCGCGCGCCGGTGCCAGCACCGTCACCGAAATCGCGGCCGTCGGCGCAGCAGCGCTGTTCGTGCCTTTTCCTTCCGCCGTGGACGACCACCAGACCACCAATGCCCGCTTCCTTGTCGACGCGGGCGGCGGCTGGCTCGTTCAACAAACCGAACTGACACCTGAATTGCTGGCTGATTTGCTACAGAAGACCGGGCGCGCTGCGCTCATGGAACGCGCCGTGAAGGCCAAGATGATGCAGAAAACCGAAGCGGTCGACCATGTCGTCCGCGCTTGCGAGGAGCTTGCGAAGTGATGCCCACCCTCGTTGCTTGCTCACTTCGTGTAGCCGCCTCCCCCCTCAAGGGGGCGACGCCAGCGGCCCGGCAAAGCCGGTTCCGCGGCATCTCCCGAACAGGCTTCGCTGCGCTTGCCGTTGTGCTGCAAGCGTCGATGGATGGAGGTCGCGTATGAAGCATGCCATTCGTCACATCCATTTCGTCGGCGTCGGCGGCTCGGGCATGAGCGGCATCGCCGAAGTCCTGCTCAATCTCGGCTACACGATCTCGGGTTCCGACCTGTCCGACAGCGCGACACTGAAGCGCCTGGCCAGCCTCGGCATCGCGACCTTCGTCGGCCACGATGCGGCCCACATCGCGGGTGCCGACGCGGTCGTCACCTCGACCGCGGTCAACGCCGAGAACCCCGAGGTGGTGGCGGCGCGCGAGAAGCGCATCCCGGTGGTGCCGCGGGCGATGATGCTGGCCGAGTTGATGCGGCTCAAGCAGGGCATCGCGATCGCCGGCACGCACGGCAAGACCACCACCACCAGCCTGGTGGCGAGCGTGCTCGCGGCCGCCGGGCTCGACCCGACCTTCGTGATCGGCGGCCGGCTCAACAGCGCCGGCGCCAACGCGCAGCTCGGCAGCGGCGACTACATCGTGGTGGAGGCCGACGAATCCGACGCCTCGTTCCTGAACCTGCTGCCGGTGATGGCGGTGGTGACGAACATCGACGCCGACCACATGGAGACCTACGGGCACGACTTCGCGAAGCTCAAGAAGGCCTTCGTCGACTTCCTGCACCGCATGCCTTTCTATGGCGTCGCGATCCTGTGCACCGACGACGCCGCGGTGCGCGAGATCGTGACCGAGGTGTCCTGCCCGGTCACGAGCTACGGCTTCGACGAAGGCGCGCAGGTGCGCGCGGTCAACGTGCGCGCGGTCGGTTCGCAGATGCATTTCACGGCGCAGCGCCGCAACGGCGTCACGCTGCCCGACCTGGACATCGTGCTGAACCTGCCGGGCGAGCACAACGTGCGCAATGCGTTGTCGGTGATCGCGGTGGCGGTCGAACTCAACGTGCCCGACGAGGCGGTGCAGCGCGGCCTGGCGGACTTCAAGGGCGTGGGTCGGCGCTTCCAGCGCTATGGCGAGGTGCCGCTGGCCGGCGCCCGCACGGGACATTTCACGCTGATCGACGACTATGGGCACCACCCGGTCGAGATGGCGGCCACCATCGCCGCGGCGCGCGGCGCCTTTCCGGGCCGGCGCCTGGTGCTGGCCTTCCAGCCGCACCGCTTCACACGCACCCGCGACTGCTTCGAGGATTTCGTCAAGGTGATCGGCCAGGCCGATGCGGTGCTGCTGGGCGAGGTCTATGCCGCCGGCGAGGCGCCGATCGTGGCCGCCGACGGCCGTTCGCTGGCGCGCGCGCTGCGCGTCGCGGGCAAGGTCGAACCGGTGTTCGTCGACGAGATCGCGGCCATGCCGCAGGCGATCCTGGACAACGCGCGCGAGGGCGATGTCGTGATCTGCATGGGCGCGGGCTCGATCGGTGCCGTGCCCGCCAAGGTGGTAGAGATCGGCGCCCAGGCGCCGCAGACAACAGAGCGCTTCACGCGCGAAGGGAGGGCGCTGTGAGCGTCGTGGATCCGAAGGCCTTCGGCAAGGTGGCGGTGCTGTTCGGCGGCAGTTCGGCCGAGCGCGAGATCTCGCTGATGTCGGGCCGCGGCGTGCTCGAGGCGCTGCGTTCGCGCGGCGTCGATGCGCATGCCTTCGACCCGGCCGAGCGCGATCTGGCCGAACTCAAGCGCGAGGGCTTCGCGCGCTGCTTCGTGGTGCTGCATGGCCGCCACGGCGAGGACGGCACGGTGCAGGGCGCGCTCGAGCTGCTCGGCATTCCCTACACCGGCTCCGGGGTGATGGCCTCGAGCGTGGCGATGGACAAGGTCATGACCAAGCGCATCTGGCAGGCCGACGACCTGCCCACGCCGCGCTACGTACGGCTGGCCTTCGACCAGCAGAGCCGCGAGCAGATCAACGCCGTGCCCGACGTGCTGGGCCTGCCACTGATCGTGAAGCCTCCGCGCGAAGGTTCTTCCATCGGCGTCACCAAGGTGCAGGGCTACTCGCAGATGCAGGATGCGGTCGCCCTCGCGGTGCGCTACGACGCCGACGTGCTGTGCGAGGAATTCATCGAGGGAGAGGAAGTCACCTGCGCCGTGCTGGGCAGCGGCCTCGATGCCGTGGCGCTGCCGGTGGTGCGCATCGCCGCGCCCGAAGGCGCCTACGACTACCAGAACAAGTACTTCACCGACGACGTGAAGTACCACTGCCCGAGCGGCCTGCCGGAAGCCGAGGAGCACGAGATCCGCCGCATCTCGCTGGCCGCCTACCACCAGCTCGGCTGCCGCGGCTGGGGCCGCGCCGACCTGATGATCCGCGCCAGCGACCGCAAGCCCTTCCTGCTCGAGATGAACACCTCGCCGGGCATGACCAGCCACTCGCTGGTGCCGATGTCGGCCCGGGCCGCCGGCATCGCCTACGAGGATCTGTGCCTGCGTGTGCTGGCGACCGCCACGCTGGATTCCGGAACGCCTGGAGGCGCCGCCACGCCATGACACGCAGCCTCCCCGTGCCCTTCGACGTCAAGCTCATGAACGTGCTCGCGACCCTCGTGTTCGCGCTGTTCGCGGTCATGCTGCTGGCGGCGGGCGCCTGGTGGGTACTGCGTCAGCCTTTCTTCCCGCTGGCCGGCATCAAGGTCGACGGCGAGGTCACGCACAACAACGCGGTCACGCTGCGCGCCAACGTGGCGCCGCAATTGGCGGGCAACTTCTTCACGGTCGACCTGGCCCGCGCGCGCACCGCCTTCGAGTCGGTGCCCTGGGTGCGCAAGGCCGTGGTGAGGCGCGAGTTCCCGAACAAGCTGCGCGCCACGCTGACCGAGCACGTGCCGGTGGCGCACTGGGGCGACGAGGCCGGCTCGAAGCTGATCAACGGCTTCGGCGAGGTCTTCGAGGCCAACGTGGCCGAGGTCGACGACAACCTGCCGCGGCTGGACGGCCCGGCCGAGCAGGCCGGCCAGGTGCTGGGCATGTACCGCGTGCTGGCGCCGCTGTTCCAGCCCTACGACCTCGGCATCGACCAGCTCACGCTGACCAGCCGCGGCAGCTGGCGCGCGCTGCTTGACACCGGCGCCGTGCTGGAACTCGGGCGCGGGCAGGGCGAGGAGGTGGTGATCCGCACGCAGCGATTCCTGCGCACCGTGACGCCGGTGGCGGGTCAGTACGGGCGCACGGTCGCGTCGGTGGAGGGTGCCGACCTGCGGCACAACGAGGGCTACGCGCTGCGGCTGCGTGGCGTGACGACGGTCGTTGCCGACCCGAAGAAAAAATAGAGCGAGCGAACAGAGGAAGCTTCATGTCCAAAGAGTACAAAGATCTCGTTGTCGGTCTCGACATCGGCACCGCCAAGGTGATGGCGGTGGTGGCCGAGGTGCTGCCCAACGGCGAGCTCAAGCTGGCCGGCCTGGGCATTGCGCCGAGCAACGGGCTCAAGCGCGGCGTGGTGGTCAACATCGACGCCACGGTCCAGAGCATCCAGCAGGCGCTCAAGGAGGCCGAGCTGATGGCCGACTGCAAGATCAGCCGCGTCTACACCGGTATCACCGGCAGCCACATCCGCGGCATCAATTCGAGCGGCATGGTGGCGGTCAAGGACAAGGAAGTCACGCCGGCCGACGTCGCCCGCGTGGTGGAAACCGCGCGCGCGATCAACATCTCGAGCGACCAGCGCCTCTTGCTGGTCGAGCCGCAGGAGTTCGTGATCGACGGCCAGGACGTCAAGGAGCCGATCGGGATGAGCGGCATGCGGCTCGAGGCCAAGGTGCACATCGTGACCGGCGCCCAGAGCGCGGCCGAGAACATCATCAAGTGCGTGCGCCGCTGCGGCCTCGAGGTCGACCAGCTGATGCTGAACCCGCTGGCCTCCAGCCTGGCGGTGCTGACCGAGGACGAGCGCGAGCTCGGCGTGGTGCTGGTCGACATCGGTGCCGGCACCACCGACGTGGCGATCTTCACCAACGGTGCGATCCGCCACACGGCCGTGATCCCGATCGCCGGCGACCTGATCACCAGCGACATCGCGATGGCGCTGCGCACGCCGACCAAGGATGCCGAGGACATCAAGGTCGAGCACGGCTATGCCAAGCAGCTGCTGGCCGATCCCGACACGCAGGTCGAGGTGCCGGGGCTTGGCGACCGCGGCCCGCGCATGCTGAGCAAGCAGGCGCTGGCCGGCGTGATCGAGCCGCGCATCGAGGAGATCTTTTCGCTGGTGCAGCAGGTGGTGCGCGAGTCGGGCTACGAGGAGGTGCTGTCGTCCGGCGTGGTGCTGACCGGCGGCAGCGCCGTGATGCCCGGCATGGTCGAGCTCGGCGAGGACATCTTCCTGAAGCCGGTGCGGCGCGGCATTCCGAAGTACTCGAGCGCGCTGTCCGACATGGTTGCGCAACCGCGTGCCGCGACCGTGATGGGGCTGCTCGAGGAAGCACGCTATGCACGACTGCGCGGCTTCAAGGTGGCGCAGAAGAACGGCTCGGTGAAAACCGCGTTCGGGCGCTTCAAGGACTTCATCGTGGGGAACTTCTGATCATGACCACAGACCGACTCTGGCTGGCGCGTGGCAGCCCCCCGCTGCATTTCAACGAGCGATGGCGGCGGACCGGACCTCCGCCCTGAAGCGCTCAACGGTTCACAACAACAAGTTCATTCATCAATAAACGGCAACTGCAAATTCAAGGAGTCAGAAAAATGGCCATCGAAATGATCGAGATCGAAGAGTTCAACCAGGGCACCCAGATCAAGGTGATCGGCGTCGGCGGCGGCGGCGGCAACGCGGTCGCGCACATGATGGAACGCGGCGTGCAGGGCGTGCAGTTCGTCTGCGCCAACACCGACGCGCAGGCGCTGTCGCGCAGCAACGCCCACAAGACGATCCAGCTCGGCACCAACGGCCTGGGCGCCGGCAGCAAGCCCGAGAAGGGCCGCGACGCCGCCGAAGCCGCGATCGACGATATCCGCGAATCGATCGCGGGCGCGCACATGCTGTTCATCACGGCCGGCATGGGTGGCGGCACCGGCACCGGCGCGGCGCCGGTGATCGCACGCGTCGCCAAGGAGATGGGCATCCTGACCGTGGGCGTGGTGACCAAGCCCTTCGACTGGGAAGGCGGCCGCCGCATGACCAATGCCGATGCCGGCCTGGCCGAGCTCGAAGCGAATGTCGACTCGCTGATCGTGGTGCTGAACGAGAAGCTGCTCGACGTGCTGGGCGAGGACGTGACGCAGGACGAAGCCTTTGCGCACGCCAACGACGTGCTCAAGAACGCGGTCGGCGGTATCTCGGAAATCATCAACGAGTACGGCGGCGTGAACGTCGACTTCGAAGACGTTCGCACCGTGATGGGCGAGCCTGGCAAGGCCATGATGGGCACCGCGGCCGCGAGCGGCCCGGATCGCGCCCGCATTGCCGCCGAGCAGGCCGTGGCCTGCCCGCTGCTCGAAGGCATCGACCTGTCGGGCGCCAAGGGCGTGCTGGTGCTGGTGACGGCTTCGAAGTCCTCGCTCAAGCTGAGCGAATCGAAGCTCGCGATGAACACCATCCGCGCCTACGCCTCGCCCGATGCGCACGTGATCTACGGCGCCGCCTACGACGACGCCCTCGGCGACGAGATGCGCGTGACGGTGGTCGCGACCGGCCTGTCGCGCCAGGACGCACGCCGCCAGGCGCCGACGCTCGAAGTGATCCGCACCGGCACCGACAACATCCCGTTCACCGTGCCGACGCTCGGCGGCGGCGTGGGTCACGCCGGCAGCCAGCCCAACTACGACGGCATGGCGGTGCCCAGCGTGTGGCGTACCAACCGCACGATGGCCGCGGCCAAGGTGGATGCTCTGTCGTCGGGCGGCATGGACGATTTCGAGATCCCCGCCTTCCTGCGCCGCCAAGCTGATTGATGGCTCGCAAAGCTACTGCGCGCCCCGATCTTGCGCCTGCGATGCTCGCCGTACGCAAGTACGGCTGCGCTTCTCGGCGCAACATCAGGGCGCTCGCTACGCTTTTCGAACCATCAATCAATCCGTATAGGCCCATATGACGGCTATCGGGGACATAGCGAGGCGGGGGGGGGGGGGGGGGGCCGGTGGACCACGGGATCGTGTTCCGCCGCGTCGACCTGCCGGAGCCGGTCGAGATCGCGATGACGGCGGAGTCGGTCACCGACACCCGGCTGGCATCCACCGTCTCGTCGGGCGGCGCCAAGGTCCAGACCGTGGAGCACCTGATGTCGGCCTGCGCGGGTCTGGGCATCGACAATCTGCTGATCGACATCACGGCCGACGAGGTGCCGATCCTCGACGGCTCGGCCTCGTCCTTCGTCTTCCTGCTGCAAAGCGCGGGCATCCAGCCGCAGGCGGCACCGCGGCGCTTCATCCGGGTGACGAAGGCGGTCGAGGTGCGCGAAGGCGAGGGGGCCGATACCAAGTGGGCGCGGCTGGAGCCCTACCACGGCTTCAAGCTCCGCTTCGAGATCGATTTCGACCACCGCGTGCTCAACTCGACCGGCCAGCGGGTGGAGTTCGACCTTGGCAGCGGCTCGTACAGCCGCGACATCGCGCGCGCGCGCACCTTCGGTTTCACCAAGGACGTCGAGTACATGCGGTCGCGGGGCCTGGCGCTGGGCGGCGGGCTGGACAACGCGATCGTGATGGACGACACCAAGGTGCTCAATGCGGGCGGACTGCGCTACGACGACGAGTTCGTGAAGCACAAGATCCTCGACGCCATGGGCGACCTCTACGTGATCGGCAGGCCGCTGCTGGCGGCCTACAGTGCCTTCCGTTCCGGCCATGCGCTCAACAACAAGCTGCTGCGCGAATTGCTCGCGCACGAGGACTCGTACGAGATCGTCACCTTCGACGACGAGAAGCGGGCGCCGGCGGGCTTTGCCGAAGTCGCTCGCGCCTGGTAGGCGCGCTGCACGGTTGCGATGCTGCTGTTCCGCTCGGCCATCCTGCTGCTGCTTCTGGTGGCGGGCGTTTCGTTCGCCTTCTATGCGGCGACCGGGCAGCTCAAGTACCGGCGCTTCGGCTGGATCCTGCTCAAGTGGACGCTGCTGGCGGCGTTCGGGTTCTTCGCGGTGCTGATCGCCGAGAGGGTGTTCTAGCTTTCTTCTGTTGGGGGCGGGCGGGCAGGTGCCGGGGTGCGGCGGTGGACGGTATGCCCCGGGCCGGCCGACGTCACCGGCCGCTTCGCGGCTGCCCTGCGCTGCTCGCGGTGCGCGGGGTCTCGCTCAAACTCGCTCCGCTGCGCTCCACTCAAACAGTCGCGAGCCCTGATCCGCGCACCGCTGCGCTGCTCGGCGGTGCCTCAACGGCCGGCCCGGGGCATACCGCCC
>NZ_JBFUFO010000040.1:0-57743 GCF_056403395.1 Variovorax sp. P2_H12
TCGCCCCGGCCCCAGCGGCCGTCGTTCAGGTTGAACATGGCCGGAAACCGTCTCCACACTGGCTTTGAATTCATTCGTTTCTGTTCTTTGGTCAGTGAACTGGGATTGTGCGCAATCAGTCGGCCGCCCCGTGCAATTCGGCCCCGTCCGCCAAGGGGTGGCCGCACTCTTCGATGCGTTGACACGCTTACGCGAAATTTCCCATCAGGGGTGATCGTACCTTTCCAACGAAATGACCCTCCCGCATACCCGAATTTTCTCATTAGGAATCAATGGCTTACGTCACTCGCCTTGACACAGGGACATCACCCACCAAGGCCGCGGCGAGCCCGGTCACATCGGCCCAGACGGTGGCCTCGTTCGTGGCCACTGTCGTGCCCAGGATGACGAAACTGCCTTGTGCCGGATTGACGGAGAAAAGCGGCCCGCGAATATTCGCGGCCGAATCGACCTGCCGGGCAATGCCGCTCGTGAAGTCCGCGTTGACCAGCCTGTAGCGCAGCCCGCTGACGATGATGCTGCCCGCGCCGTCGAGCCTGACCCATGGATCCTCGGAAGGGAAGAGGCGGGTCGCAACGCTCCGTTACCAACTGGACAGCAACATTGGCCGCTGTCTTACACAGCAAGTGCACATCGCTATAAGACAAGAGTACTATGGATGTGACGTTTTCACATCTGCCTTGCTTTGAAAGGGAAAAAGATGTCAAAGCCTGTCACTCGCAGAAGGAAGTCAGCGCCGCGGAGAAACAAGCGCCCGGCAAGTGCCTTGCGGCGATGCAAGGGCGCGCCGACGCGAGCCCTGCTCGGTCTTCGAAAAACGAGCGCGCAAAGGGCCTGGGCCGCCGCGGGGCGCGTCAGGAAAGCGGTGCAAGATCGCATCGTATGCGCCTTCCGAAAACAGCTTGACGGTTCGGGCCCTGGACCCGCGGATGCAGAACTGCTGATGTTCGCAAGGCTCGCTGTGGCAGAGCAGCGATTGGGACGCAGCCTCGCACAGGCCAAGGTGGAGTGGTACTTCCGACGTGCGCGCTTCGATGGCCAAGCATCCAACCTTCGCCGAGGAGAGCATTCATGAGCACCGTTTCAGTGACCTTCGTCGAGCCTGCGGATTCCCCTTCGGGGGTCGCTTTTGGGAGCCTCATCGATCTTGCAAGAATGCAAACGGGCACGACCGCAGCCGAGATCTGTGAGGCCTGCAGCACCATCAACCTGGGCTCCGCACGTCTGTGCAAAGGCTGTTCGCACAAGCTGCCGGCGTTCTATGCAAACGAGAGTCCCAGCGAACCCATGCCATCCGCCAAGCAGCCGCGCGTCGGGTCAGAGTGGGCGTGGTCATTGGATTTCGCGTTCTTTTGGCTCGTGATCATTTCGCTGGTGGTCGTCACGAGGTTCATTCCCATCGGATAGCACACTCCCAGCGGACAGGGAGGAGATGGCGAAATCACGCGTATCCAGCTTGACGGGCTTGGACGGTTCGACGCGATGGCGCAGCAAAGCCTTGGCCTCGATCACATCGAAATGAAGCTGGCAAGCGTGCACCAGGCTGTCGCCGCGCCCGCGTCCGCCGAACAGGTCGCGCAACGCGTCCTCGGATATTTCGGCAAGGATGCGCGGGCCGTCGAGCCCGTCGGGATAGATGGCGAACCGAACGCTCGCCTTGTCGAAGCAATGAATCGCTTCGCATTTCATGATCGGTCTCCTTCCTGTAGCGCCATGGAACTCGAGCCGGCGTGACCGGCGGTGACCGGAGTTCACGCAGTTTCTGTCGGACCCGTCGTCGAATGCTCCCGCCTGGCGGCGAGGCTGGAGCGTCCGCCCTGGATCCGCTGACCACCGTGGAGGGTATGCAGCGGATGCAGCATTCGTGCCATCAGGCTACGGGCTGAGCGCCTGTAGGCGGCGGCGTCGTTCCCGATCATCACTCCCCGCACGGGTCCCGCGCCGCAGGCGAATGCATCGGCGTCGTCCTGCATGAAAACGGACGCCTTTCCGCCATCGCAGGCGCCCGCCGGCCGCCACACTGCTGCGCATCCGATGGAGAGCTGCAATGCCCGACGATCCTCCTGCCCACGATGCGCACAGTTCGATGGTCGATGCCCACAAGGCCGGCGAGGCGCCGTGCAGGTTCGAGCGCCACGGCGCGCAGTGAGCGGCTCCGTGGCTTCCGGCAGCCGCACGCTCTGGAAGGGTGCAATCACCTTCGGCCTGGTCCACATCCCGGTGGGCTTGCACACCGCGAGCATCGAACAGGGCGTCCACTTCGATTGGCTCGACCGGCGCAGCATGGATCCGGTCGGCTACCGGCGCATCAACAAGAAGACCGGCAAGGAAATCGACCGCGACGACATCGTCAAGGGCGTCGAGTACGAAGACGGCAAGTACGTGGTCCTGTCGAACGAGGACATCGAGGCCGCGTATCCGCGCACCACCCAGACGATCGAGATCCTGCGCTTCGTCGAGGCCGGCGAGATTCCATTCGTCTACCTCGAACGCCCCTATTACCTGGGGCCGATCAACCGGGGTCAGAAGGTCTATGCCTTGCTGCGCGAGGCGCTGGCGAAAACCGGAAAGATCGGGCTGGCCAAGGTCGTGATCGCCACCAAGCAGCATCTGGCGGTGCTCGTTCCTTCGGGCCGGGTGCTGGTGCTGAACCTGATGCGCTGGGGCGACGAGATCAAGACCCTCGAAGGCCTCGACCTGCCGCCCGAGGGCAGCAAAGCCGCAAAGATCAGCGCCGCCGAGATGAAGATGGCCGAGCAGCTGGTGAAGGACATGAGCGGCCCCTGGGAACCCGCGGCGTTCAAGGACGAGTTCAAGCGCCAGATCATGAAACTGGTCGACAGGAAAGTGAAGGCCGGCGACACCGAGACCGTGACCCAGCCCGAGGAAAAGGCGCCCGAAGGCGCCAGGATCATCGACCTGACCGAACTCCTGGCACGCAGCCTCAAGCCGGCCAGGCGCCCGGCGACAAAGGCAGCGCGCAAGAATCCCGCGAAGAAGGCCCGCAAGGTCGCCTGAGGCCAGTGGGCCGGTTCTGTTCGGATCATCGACAAGTCGAAGATCGGAGTAATGTCGGACGCCCTGGCGACACCTCTTGCCGTCATTCAAGCCACAGGAGCCCCACATGACCTCCACGAATCCGCAGTCCGGCACCAACATTCAGGAAATCGCCACGGGCATCTTCCGCATCAACACGCCGGTGCCGCTGCCTGACGGCAACCTGTTCAGCTTCAACCAGTACCTCGTGGTCGACGACCAGCCGCTGCTGTTCCACTCCGGGCCGCGCCAGCTCTTTCCGCTGGTGAGCGAAGCCATCGCCCGCGTGATGCCGGTCGATCGCCTGCGCTACATCGGCCTGTCTCATGTCGAGGCCGACGAGTGCGGTGCGTTGAACCTGTTCCTGGCTGCAGCGCCGCAGGCCGTGCCCCTGTGCGGCGGGATCGCGGCCATGGTCTCGATGGCCGACCTGGCCGACCGCCCGCCGCGCGCTCTGGCCGATGGCGAGGAACTCGCGCTCGGCAGCCACACGATGCGCTGGTTCGACACGCCCCATCTGCCGCACGGCTGGGAATGCGGGCTGATGATGGACACGCACACGCGCACGTTCTTCTGCGGCGACCTCTTCACGCAGCCCGGCAACAGCGAGAAGGCACTGACCGACACCGACATCCTGGGCCCCAGCGAAGCGTTCCGGCACCAGATGGACTACTACGCGCATGCACCGCAGACCGCCGCATTGCTGGACCGGCTCGCGCAACAGGCGCCCCGCACGCTCGCCTGCATGCACGGCAGCGCATGGCAGGGCGACGGCGCATCGCTGCTGCGCCAGCTTTCGCAGGCTCTGTCGGCAACCCATTGAAGGGCGCGCGTGCCAGGAAGCGGGAGCACCGCCTGCCGTCACATCTTCGGCGGCCAGCTGTGCGTCTCTGCCTGGCAGCTCTTGCACCAGGCATAGAACGCGTCATACATCACCATGCCGTGCGCGAGCATCTCGTGGTCGTCGGCGAACACCTGGGACAACCCCAGCGACAGCGCGTACAGCCCGGCAGACTGCGGCGTGAGGTCCAGACGGGAAGTGTCTGCGCCTCGGATGATGGCGGCCAGCTGCCGCAGGGCCGGGTCGCCAAGCTCGTACTTCGACAGGAAGGCATCGAAGCTGCACAGCTCTGCGACATGCGTCATCTCGACGCCGGGGATGTCGTAGGGCACCGCGCCGGTCCTCGCCGCCGTCGCGAGAACCTGGTCGGCGGGAACGTACAGGAACTCCGGCGCATCGTCGATGAAGCGCGCGATGAGCCATGGACATGCGATGCGGTCGATCTTCGGCCGCTCACGGGTCACCCACTTCATGATGGACCTCCTTTGGGTTCCAGGGGCTTGCCTGCAGCCTGCCAGCCATCGAGACCGCCGCGCAGAAAGCGGGCCCGCAGACCGGCCGCCCGAAGGCGCAATGCAGTGGCACGTCCGACCTCGTGTCCGTAGACACAGTAGACGACCAGGTCGCGGTCGGCTGGCAAGTCGCTAGCCCAACGGTCCACGGTGGCAGGGTCCCGCCAGGTGGCACCTGGCAGCCGAGTCTGCGCATCCTCGAAGACCCCGGAGCGACGCACATCGACGACCAGGGCGCCAGCGACCTCATCCTGCGTGGCCCCGAACGGTTCGGTGGCGCCGTGCACGGCGAGCTGGTAGCGCCCGTACACGTTGGCCCAGTCGATGTTCTCCATGAACGCATGAACGTAGTTGCCCGCGGCCGCGCCGAAATCCATGTGGTACGCGTGCTCGTACATGTCCAGTGCAAGGATGGGCACGCCGCCGGCCATGGCATGCGTATGGTCGGCGGACCATTGGTTCACGAGTGTCCCGTCCCGCGGCTGGAACACGAGCAGAACCCAGCCTGACCCACCACCCAGCGCCGTGCCCATGGCGACGAACTCCTCTCGCCAGCGAGCGAGGCTCCCGAAGCTGGCTTGCAGCGCGAGTTCCATGGCCGGAGTCATCGTCTGCCCGTCTCCACCCAGGCTGCCGAAGTACATCTCGTGCAAGAGCATGGAGTTGTTCGCGACGAGCTCTTCGCGCTTCAAGCCGTTGAGCTCGAAGCCCGGCAGGGTCGCGGGCGACCGCGCGGTCAGCTTCGAGCGGATGGCGTTCAGGCGCTTGACCGCGCCGCCGTAATTGTTCTGGTGATGACTGCGAATCAACTTCTCGGACAGACCGTGCAGTGCTGCAGCCTCGAAGGGCAAGTCCTGGATTCGGTTTTCCATGGGGAACCTCTCACGCAAGCAGGGGCCGCAGAAACGTCAGCGCCAGTCCCGCCAGCCCGGAGCCCAGGACCACGGGAATGACGCCGACCTTGAATCGGAACAGGGCCACGGCCGCCGCCACGCCGATGAGCGCGGATGGCCACTCGAATCGACCGGCGAGCCCCTCCGGCCAGAGCACGTGGTACGCGAAGAAGACGGCCAGGTTCACGATCACGCCCACCACCGCGGCCGTGATGCCGGTCAGCGGCGCCGTGAACTTGAGATTGCCGTGGGTCGATTCGATGAAGGGTGCGCCCAGCAGGATGAAGAGGAACGAAGGCAGGAAGGTGAAGAAGGTCACCACCGTGGCAGCCACCGCACCCGCCAGGAAGAGCGCGTCCGGGCCGAAGATGGCCTGGGTCCAGCCGCCGACGAATCCGACGAAGGACACCACCATGATGAGCGGGCCCGGTGTCGTTTCGCCGAGCGCCAAGCCATCGATCATCTGCGGCGCCGTGAGCCACTGGTGGTTCTCGACCGCCCCCTGGAACACATAGGGCAGCACGGCATAGGCCCCGCCGAACGTCATCAGGGCCGCCTTGGTGAAGAACCAGCCCATCTGCGTCAGGACCGCGTCCCATCCATAGAGCGCCGTCAAGGTCCCGATGCCGGCGAGCCAGAGCGCCAGGCACACGGCCAGCACGCGGCCGAAGCGCCGCCAGCTGAACAACGCATGCGCCGGCGTCGGCGTGAGGTCGTCGATGAGTGCCGGGCCGAACGACTTGGCGGCCGTGCCATGGCCGCCTCCGGCGGTGAACTTGGCCGGTGCCCAGCGTCCACCGAAGTAACCGATGACGCCGGCGGCCAGCACGATGAGAGGAAAAGGCAATTGCAGCGCGAAGATGGCCAGGAAGGCCGCCACCGCGATACCCCACAGCCACGCGTTCTTCAGGGCCCGGGATCCCACCCGATAGGCCGCATGCACCACCAGCGCGGTGACGGCGGGCTTGATGCCATGGAACAGGCCGGCGATGACGGGCACATTGCCGTACGCCATGTAGACCCACGACAGGCCGATCAGGATGAACAGCGACGGCAGCACGAACAGGACGCCCGCGACGATGCCGCCCCAGGTGCGGTGCATCAGCCATCCGATGTACGTGGCGAGTTGCTGCGCCTCGGGCCCGGGCAGCAGCATGCAGTAGTTCAGCGCATGCAGGAACCGGCCCTCGGAGATCCAGCGACGTCGCTCGACAAGGTCCTCATGCATGATGGCAATCTGCCCGGCCGGCCCTCCGAAGCTGATGAAGCCGAGCTTGAGCCAATAGACGAAGGCCTCGCCAAAGCTGAGGCGGTCAGGCGCCGCGGTGGTTGTGGTCGTGATCACTGGCGTACCTTCATGGCGGCGTAGAGGGTGTCGAACAGGGGCAGGGACGCCGCGAGCAGCGCATCGTCCTTGTCGTGCTGTGCCTGAAGGCCTCTCACGATGGTTTCAATGCCGGCCGCCTCGTCGACAGGGATGCCGCCGACATCGATGTAGTGCACGAGTTGGCCGAGCCGCCGGATGCCCGGGTCCTCTTCCAGGCCGAACGCATGCGCCACGACCTCAAAGCTGACCTTGTCTCCCACGTGGGTGAACGTGGCGCCGTCGAAGTCGAACCCAAGGACCCCCTTGGGGCACTTGCACGGGTCTGCCAGCCAGACGAAGCGCGCCGAGGCATCGACGAAGCGCTGGATCAACCAGCCCGTGGCGAGCCGGTCCACCCAGGGGCGCTTGCGCGTGGCCCATGTCTTTCCCTGGTAGGCCTGCGGCGAGCGTCGTTCGATCGCTCCCGATGCGGCCGTCGGCTCACCCGGCGAGAGCTTGCGTTCGATCTCCGCTCGCAAGGTTTCGAGGCCCGCAGCTGCCGCGGCGGCTGCCTTGCCCGGAAAGAAGTCCGTGGCGCGAAGGGTCTGGAACTGCTGGTCCAGGGTGCGTGCCACCTTGCGCAGATCGGCTTCCGTCGCAGCCTTGAGCGACTCCCGAGTCTCCTTGAGTGACTGCGCAAAGTCGGCGTACTGCTCGGTCCGGTCGAACAGCGCGAGGAAGGTGTTCTCCTGTTCAGCGTCGCGGGCCTGGAGCGTCAGCATGTGAGCCTCGGCGCCGCCTTCCCGGATGGCCTTCGCGATCGACCACAGGTCTTCGGCGGACGCGGCATTCGCGGGCAGGATGTAGACGCCGTCCCGAAGGGTTCCGCAACCGGTGGCCTTGAGCGAACGCCAGATGCGAACGCGCAAACCGCTCGGAGAGGTCGGCAGCGACGCGGTCAAGACTAGCCAGTTGATCATGTATCAAGTATCACGCAGTGTGATGCTTGCTACAAGAACTGGTCAATGCCTTGATCGCGAAGTGGCTATCGGGATCGATGGATCTGCGACTTCCTAACCCAAGGCATCGTTCACCTGCTCGTTGAATTCGGCCTGGCTCAGCGCCGTGCCGATCTCCCGCGGCAGCGCATCGCGCACCGAGAAAACCCCCAGGATCTTCGTCCCCGCCACCAACGGGAGATGGCGGAAGCCGCGCTCGAGCATCAGCACGACGGCGTCGGACACCGGGGTTTCGGGCGGCACGCAGATCGGATTGGGCGTCATCACCTCGCGCGCCGTGGTGTGATCGGGGTCGAGCCCCCGGGCCAGCACGCGCGTCATCAGGTCGCGCTCGGTCAGGATGCCCAGCAGGGTGTCCGGCGGTTCCATGATGAGCACGCTGCCGCAACCGGCGCGTGTCATGACGCAGGCGGCATCGCGCGCACTGGCCTGCGGACCCAGGCTGGTCACATGCTTGCGCGAGATGGACTGAAAAACAGTGCGTTCGGCCATGGTCCGCCCTCCGAAAGAAGCGCAATGGTGCCCCGGGCCCTCGTTCAGCGCAAGGAGTCGTTGAGCCGTTCCAGCGCCCGGGCGCCGGGGCACAGCTGCGCGGCCTCGAACGTGTTGAGGGGCCGGTCGCAGGTGTTGAGCGCCGTGTGCAGGTCGGTGGCCAGCGGGTCGACGTAGAGCAGGCCCGTCACCACCTCGCCCATCTCCTGGTGCCGCTGCATGTGGGCCATGGCGGCGAAGCGGTCGCCCGGGTTGTAGTCGGCATGCAGGCTGCGCAGCCGCAGCAGGGTGCCGTCGTGCTGGCGCACGTCCAGCACTTCGACCGGCGCCATGTCGACGGCGATTTCCTCGCGGGCGCTGATGAAGTCGATGCGGCTCACCGCCTCGTTGTGCTCGCGCACGTAGTCGTAGCTCTTGGTGCTGCCGGGGTGGTTGTTGAAGGCCACGCAGGGGCTGAGCACGTCGATGAAGGCCGCGCCGCCATGGCTGATCGCCCCCTTGATCAGCGGCACCAGCTGCGCCTTGTTGCCCGAGAAGCCGCGCCCCACGTAGCTGGCGCCCAGCTGCAGCGCCATGGCGACCAGGTCGACCGGGCTGTCGGTGTTGACCACGCCCTTCTTGCTCTTGGAACCCTGGTCGGCCGTGGCCGAGAACTGGCCCTTGGTCAGGCCATAGACGCCGTTGTTCTCCACGATGTAGGCCATCCGCACGCCGCGCCGCATGGCGTGGGCGAACTGGCCCAGGCCGATCGAGGCCGAATCGCCGTCGCCCGAGACGCCCAGGTACAGCAGGTCGCGGTTGGCCAGGTTGGCGCCGGTCAGCACGCTGGGCATGCGGCCGTGCACCGTATTGAAGCCGTGTGAGGCGCCCAGGAAGTAATCCGGCGTCTTGGAGCTGCAGCCGATGCCCGAGAGCTTGGCCACCCGGTGCGGCTCGATGTCCAGCTCCCAGCAGGCCTCGATGATGGCGGCGGAGATCGAGTCGTGGCCGCAGCCTGCGCACAGCGTGGAGATCTTGCCTTCGTAGTCGCGCCGCGTGTAGCCGACCTTGTTGGTGGCCAGCGTCGGATGCCGCAGCCGGGGCTTGGCAAGGTAGGTCATGCAGGGTCCTTCGTATCGGTGGCGCCGGGCGCGCGGGCAGGCGCCTGCAGATGCGCGCTGATCGCCTGGACGATGAAGCGCGCCGTGATGGGTGTGCCGTCGAAATGCAGCACCGGGATCAATCGGGCGGGATCGATGCCCAGCTCGTTGACCAGCAGGCTGCGCATCTGGGCGTCGCGGTTCTGCTCGACCACGAACACCCGCGGGTGCTGGGCCAGGAACTGCACCACGCTGTCCGGGAAGGGAAAAGCGCGCAGCCGCAGCGCATCCAGGTGGATTCCGCGCTCGTCGAGCGCTTCCAGCGCCTCCTGCATGGCCGGGCTGGTCGAGCCGAAATGGATCACGCCGAGATCGGTTTTCTCAGCGGCCGGCTGCAGCACCGGCTGCGGCACCAGGGTGGCCGCGGTCGCGAACTTCTTCAGCAGCCGCTCCATGTTGTAGATGTAGTCGGGCCCGCGCTCCGAGTACCGGGCGTAGGCGTCGCGCGTCGTGCCGCGGGTGAAGAAGCTGCCTTTGGTCGGGTGCGTGCCCGGCAGCGTGCGCCAGGGGATGCCGTCGCCGTCCACGTCCTTGTAGCGGCCGAAGTCCCGGCCCGCCTCCAGCTCCTCGGCGGTCATGACCTTGCCGCGGTCGTAGGCGCGGCTGTCGTCCCAGGCAAAGGGCGCGCACAGGCGCTGGTTCATGCCGATGTCGAGATCGGTCATCAGGAACACCGGCGTCTGCAGCCGGTCGGCCAGGTCGAGTGCCGCCGCCGCGTGTTCGAAGCACTCGTGCGGGTCCTCGGGAAACAGCAGCACGTGCTTGGTGTCGCCATGCGAGGCATAGGCACACGAGAGGATGTCGGCCTGCTGGGTCCGCGTGGGCATGCCGGTGGAAGGGCCGCCGCGCTGCACGTTGATGAGCGTGACCGGGATCTCGGCGAAATAGGCCAGCCCGATGAACTCGGTCATCAGCGAAATCCCGGGCCCCGAGGTCGGCGTGAAGGCCCGCGCACCGTTCCAGCCGGCACCGACCACCATGCCGATCGAGGCGAGTTCGTCTTCTGCCTGGACGATGGCGAAGCGGTTCTGGCCGGTGACCGGATCCACCCGGAATTTCGCGCAGTACTTCTGGAAGGCCTCCGCCACCGAGGACGACGGCGTGATCGGATACCAGGCCGCGACCGTGGCGCCGCCATACACGCAGCCCAGCGCCGCGGCGCTGTTGCCGTCGACGAAGATCCGGTCGCCCACCCGGTCGGCGCGGCGGACCTGCAGCCCGACGGGCTCGCGCAGGTTCTCGCGGGCGAAGTCGCATCCCAGGTGCAGGGCCTGCACATTCGAGGCCAGCAGCTTCTCCTTGCCCTTGTACTGCTCGCCGAACAGCTTCTCGACCACTTCGGGCTCGATGCCCAGCAGGATGGCCAGGGCGCCCACGTAGACGATGTTCTTGAACAGCTGGCGCTGGCGCGGGTCGTGGTAGACCGCGTTGCAGATCTCGGTCAGCGGCATGCCGATCACCCGGATGTCGCTGCGGAACTTCGACGGCGGCAGCGGCCGCGTGCTGTCGTAGAACAGGTAGCCGCCGGGCTCGAGCTCGGCCACGTCGGCGTCCCAGGTCTGCGGGTTCATCGCCACCATCATGTCGGTGCCGCCGCGCCGCCCGAGGTGGCCTTTCTCGGTCACGCGCACCTCGTACCAGGTCGGCAGGCCCTGGATGTTGCTGGGAAAGATGTTGCGCGGGCTCACCGGCACGCCCATGCGCAGGATGGCCTTGGCGAACAGCTCATTGGCCGAGGCCGAGCCCGAGCCGTTGACGTTGGCGAACTTGATGACGAAATCGTTGACGGCCGCAATCTGGGGAATCACTCCCCCCACGCTCGCCACTTCGTGTGCTTCGCTGCCCCCCAAGGGGGCTTTCGCGCCTTCGGGCGGCCGTACGGCGCGAATGGCCCCCACGCTCGCCACTTCGTGTGCTTCGCTGCCCCCCGGGGGGGCCTTCGCGCCTTCGGGCGGCCGTACGGCGCTCATGCCGGCACCCCCCTGGCCGGCACCGGATGCGCATCTCGGCACGCCGGCCCCGCCGGTGTCATCTCGAGCAGGAACTTCTGCATGTCCCAGGCCCCCGTGGGGCAGCGCTCGGCGCACAGGCCGCAGTGCAGGCAGACGTCCTCGTCCTTGACCATCACCCTGCCCGTCTTGAGGCCGCCGGACACGTACAGGTCCTGCGCCAGGTTCAGCGCCGGTGCCTTCAGCCGGGGCCGCAGGTCCGCCTCCTCGCCGTTGACGGTGAAGCTGATGCAGTCCATCGGGCAGATGTCCACGCAGGCATCGCATTCGATGCACGCGGTCTCGGTGAACACGGTCTGCACATCGCAGTTCAGGCAGCGCTCGGCCTCCTTGAAGGCGGTGGCGGCGTCGAAGCCCAGTTCCACCTCCACGCGGATGCTGGCCAGGGCCGCCTCGGCCTTGGCCCAGGGCACCTTGTAGCGCAGGTCGTTGGAGGTGTCGTTGTCATAGCTCCATTCGTGGATGCCCATCTTCTGCGACACCAGGTTGGTCATGGGCGCCGGTCGGACATGGATCGGCTCGGCATGCAGGAGCTTGTCGATCGACACGGCAGCCTCGTGCCCATGCGCCACGGCCGTGATGATGTTCTTGGGTCCGAAGGCCGCATCGCCGCCAAAGAAGATCCGCGGCACCGTCGACTGGAAGGTGTCCGCGTCCAGCGTCGGCAGACCCCATTTGTCGAAGGCGATGCCGCAGTCGCGCTCGATCCAGGGGAAGGCGTTTTCCTGCCCCACGGCCACCAGCACCTCGTCGCATTCGAAGAAGGCCTCCGGCTCGCCGGTGGGCACCAGCGAGCGGTTGCCCTCGCCGTCGTACTCGGCCCGGACGATCTCGAAACGCATGCCCAGCAGCTTGCCGCCCTCGTGCACGAAGGCCTTGGGCACATGGAAGTTGATGATCGGAATGCCTTCGTGCTGGGCGTCTTCCTTTTCCCAGGGCGAAGCCTTCATTTCCTCGAAGCCACTGCGCACGATGACCTTCACGTCGATGCCGCCCAGGCGGCGGGCCGACCGGCAGCAGTCCATCGCCGTGTTGCCGCCGCCGAGCACGATCACGCGCTGGCCGATGGTGGTGACGTGGCCGAACGAAACGGAATTGAGCCAGTCGATGCCGATGTGGATGCTGGCCGCCGCTTCGTGCCGGCCGGGAATCACCAGGTCGCGCCCGCGCGGCGCGCCGCAGCCGACGAAGATCGCGTCCCACCCCTGCGCCATCAGGGCCTTCATCGAGTCGACGCGCTCGCCGCTGCGGAATTCCACGCCAAGGTCGAGGATATAGCCCGTTTCCTCGTCGATCACCGACTCGGGCAGCCGAAAGCGCGGGATCTGCGTGCGGATGAAGCCGCCGGCCTTGGCCTCGGCGTCGAACACCGCGACCTCGTAGCCCAGCGGCGCCAGGTCGCGTGCGACGGTGAGCGAGGCGGGCCCCGCGCCCACACAGGCGATGCGCTTGCCGTTCTTCGGCTCGAGCTTGGGCATGCGCGACCGCACATCGTCCTTCATGTCGGCCGCCACGCGCTTGAGCCGGCAGATCGCCACCGGCTCGGGGTCCTTGGCGTTGCTTTCCTCGACCCGCCCGCGCCGGCAGGCCGGCTCGCAAGGCCGGTCGCAGGTGCGCCCCAGGATGCCGGGGAAGACGTTGGAGACCCAGTTGACCATGTAGGCGTCGCTGTAGCGGCGCTGCGCGATCAGGCGGATGTATTCAGGGACGGGGGTGTGCGCCGGACAGGCGTACTGGCAATCGACGACCTTGTGGAAATAGGCCGGGTTGGCAATGTTGGTTCGCTGCAAGGCGTGTCTCCTGGCTGCCGCCCGCGGCCTGGTGGTGTCGGCGCGGGTCTGACGCAAGTATGCGCCGCGCCGGGCAGCGTGCTGCCTTGGTGGAATCCCGCAGCACGTCAGGCGAGGCTCAGTGGCGGCGCTCCGTCGGCGACTCACGGCGCGCGGTCAGGATGCGGGCCGCTCCAGCAATCGCTTCAATGCCATCAGGTCCCGCCGGACATGCGCCACATCGGCATCGAAGTCTTGCTGGCTGACGCCCGGCAGCCGAAGCACGACGAAGGTCAGGAGACTTCCTTCGCCGCAGGGCGACACGCGCAACGCATTGTGGACGCTGGTTCCGTCCGGGAGCACGACCTTGTGGTCGAGCACGCCGAAGGGGTTGTCCGGGGCCATGGACACCTTGACCTGGCCCATGGGCGACTCGGCGAGCCATTCGCCCCGGTGCCGGGCAATGCCCTGGGCCAGGCCGGACGCCCACAGCGGCAGGTTCTCCATCTGCCGGGCGAAGCGGTAGACGGTGTCGGCGGGGGCATCGACAGCTTGGCTGACGACCTGTGCTTCGTGCGACTTCGGCATCTGACGATCTCCTTGCTTCAACACCATGCAACGGCCTCAGCGACGCCGGGTGGCTCCCGGCCGGACAAGCTCGCGCCGTTCGATGGGGGTCGAAAACACAATCGAGGTGCGGGTTTCACCATACACGTTGATGGTGCCGACAAAGCGCTCGAGATCGGCGAGGCTTCGAGAAACCACAATCATCACGTAGGAGTCCGCTCCGGCGACGTGATGGCACTCCAGCACTTCGGGTGCCTTCTTCAGCTTTTCGAGCAATGCCTTCTTGCCGGGCTGAAGGACGGTGATGCCCACGATCGCCTTGACGGAATAGCCCGCCTTCGAGGTATCGACATCTGCCGTGATCGCGCGGACAAGGCCGGCCTCCTGAAGCCGCTTCAGACGCTCCGCCGTTGCCGCGACAGACAAGCCCGTGGATTCCGCCAGCGACTTGAGTGGTGCGCGCCCATCTGCTTGCAGCGCATCCAGCAATCTCCACGCCACCTCGTCCAGATCTTCACCAGAGGCCGTTCTTGTCATTGGCTATTCCCACAAGAAAAAACAATCCCATTGTTTCACGGGACAAGAAAATTCATCTGTGATCCTCGAATCTCCTTAGCCATAATCTTGAGCGTCATCGAAAAAATGAGACTTGAATGTCCGACATCCACAACTACACCAGCTTCGTCGCCGCGATCCTTGTCTTCCAGCTGATTCCCGGCGCCGGAACCATCGCGATCCTCAATGCCACTGCGCGCAATGGGCGCGCCGCCGGCATGGCCGCAGTCGCAGGCACCCTTGCAGGAGACTTTCTCTTCATGGTCGCGGCGGTCGCCGGCGTGGCCGCGGTCATGAAGTCCAACCCTCTGCTCTTCCAGGCACTGCAATGGTTTGGCGCAGCCTATCTTTGCTGGATGGGCTTGAAACTGGTGAGGACGAGGATCGATGCGGAGTCGCACGCCGAAGCACCAAGCCTTTCCCCATGGTTGCGCTTCCGCCAGGCCCTGATGGTCAGCCTCACGAACCCCAAGGTGATGCTGTTCTTCGTGTCGTTCTTTCCGTTGTTCCTGAAGCCAGACGCGTCGTCGGTCACGCTGTGGGTGATGATGCTGCACGTCACGGCGATCAGTCTGGCGTATCAGGCTGCACTCGTGCTTGTCGGGGACCGCGTCGCCGTCCGCCTGAAGGCGGTTCCTTCCGCACGCAAGATTGCCACGCGCCTCGCAGGGTTCGCCCTGTTCGGCTTTGGAGTCAGGCTCGCCGCAGGTATTCGGTGACGCCGACTTCCGTCCAGATCGAGGCCGACGTCGCGATTCGTTGAGCAAGGCGGATGCGGGCCTGTCGCACTACAGTGCGAGCATGGCGTTCGTCCAGAAGCACCTCCTCGTCCACGGCTACGTTCAAGGCGTGGGCTACCGCTGGTCCATGGCCCAGGCCGCCGAAGCGCTGGGCGTGCACGGTTGGGTGCGCAATCGCCGCAACGGCACGGTGGAGGCCCTTGCCATCGGCGACGCACCCGCCGTCGACGCCCTGGTGGATTGGGCACGCCGCGGCCCGCCGGAGGCACGCGTCGAACGCGTGGAAGTTGTGGAGGTTCCAGCGCCTGTCCAGGCAGCGGCAGGGTTCGTGCAGCGGGAGACGCTTTAGCGACGACGGGCACGCGTCGTCGATGGCCTTCGATGCCCGCGGGCGAATCTCAGGCCGCCCCGGCGCCCTGTGGTCCCGGCAAAACCTCCCCCACCGGCTCTTCGCGCGGCGCAAGCGCTTCCAGTAGCGAATGCACCAGCGCCGAGGGATCGCCCTCGCGCCAGATGCCGCGCAACTCGGACGGCTGCTCCGATTGGGCCAGCGGCCGGAAGCACAGGTTCGGCAACACCATGGTCTGCAACGACGAGGGCACCAGCGACACGCCGAACTTGCGGGCCACCAGTGCGGCCACCGAGAGCATGTGCCGCACCTCGTGGCGGATGTTGGGCGTGAACCCCGCACGCAGGCACATGGCGACGATCTTGTCGTGGAACTCCGGCGAGAACGGACGCGAGAACAGCACGAAATCCTCGTTCCGGAGTTCCTGCAGACGGATGTCGGCACGGGCCGCCAGCGGATGGTCCGCCGGCAAGACGCACACGAAACTCTGCCTGTCGAGCACGCGCGAGGCGATGCCGCCGGGCAAGGTGCGGGAATGGATGATGCCCAGGTCGATCTTCCGATGCTGGAGCGCGTCCACCTGCTCGAAGCTGTTGAGTTCGTGAATGACCACTTGCACGCCAGGCCGCGCCAAACCGAAGCTTCGAGTCACCTCGGTCAGGCGCGTCAGCAGGGCCGAGCCGACGAAGCCCACGTGGATCGAGCCGGATTCGCCGCGCGCGATGCGCCCGGCCGAGGCCTGCGCCTCCCGCGTGAGCGAGAGGATCTTGAGCGCCTCCTGGTACATCACCTGACCGGCCGGCGTCAGCGCGACTTCGCGCGTGCTGCGGCGCAGGAGCTCGAAGCCCAGCGAGTCCTCCAGCTTGGCGATATTGAAGCTCAGGGGCGGCTGCGTGATGGACAAGCGCTGCGCTGCACGGCCGAAGTGAAGTTCCTCGGCCACTGCCACGAAATAGCGAAGCTGTCTCAGGTCCATGGGCGCTCGATTTATCCAATCCGTGGATCAATGGGGCGAAAAAATGTATTGGACCAGAAAAATCGGCGCGGCAAGAATTTCAACCAGCGCGCCGATCGGCCCCCCCGAAACACGGCGCGCAGCAGACCCAAAAAAGGAGACAACTTGAAAACCAGGATCGTCGCAGCCTGCGCCGCCCTCGCGGCCTCGGTACTCGCTGCCGCTGCAGCCCATGCGCAGGACTACCCGAACAAGCCCATCCGCGTCATCGTCCCGTACGCGGCGGGCGGCATGACCGACGTGGTGGCCCGCGTCATCGGCCAGAAGCTCGGCGAGCGCCTGGGCCAGCCGGTCGTGGTGGAAAACAAGCCGGGCGCGGCCACCATCATCGGCGCCGAGGCCGTTGCCGGCGCCAAGCCCGATGGCTATACCCTGCTGGCCGCCACCAACACCACGCTCACCATCAACGGATGGCTGTACCCCAACCTGCGCTACGACCCCGTCAAGGCCTTTGCGCCGATCGCGCTGGTGGCTGCGGCGCCGAGCGTGATCGTGGTCCATCCCGCGGTCAAGGCGAAGACGCTCGACGAGCTTGTCAAGCTTGGCGCCACCAAGGCCGGGGACCTGAGCTACGCCTCCTACGGCAATGGCTCGAGCGCCCATCTGGCCGGCGAAATGCTCAGGACGCGAACCCGGATGGAAGTGCTGCACGTGCCCTACAAGGGCAGCGCGCCCGCCAAGGCCGCCGTGATGGCCGGCGAGGTCTCCATGACCTTCGAGCCGGCCTTCACCGGCGTGCCGCAGATCAACGCAGGCCAGCTGCGCGCCCTGGCCGTCATGAGCGGCAAGCGTTCGGCCGCCCTGCCCGAGGTGCCCAGCGTGGCGGAGCTTGGCTATCCGGGCATGGAAATGTCCGCCTGGGTCGGCCTGGTGGCGCCCGCGGGCACGCCGCCCGCGATCGTCGCGAAGCTGGCGACCGAAATCGAGAAGGTGCTCGCGCAGCCCGAAGTGCAAAAGCAACTGCTGGGCAACGGCGCCGAACCCGTCGGTCACTACCAGGAGGCCTTCGCGGCCTACATGCGCGAAGAAAGCGCGCGCTATGGCAAGGTGATCGCCGACGCGCACATCAAGGCGGACTGAATGCAGGCACAGACGATCAAGCCGCTGTCGCACGTCCGGGTGCTCGACCTCTCCCGCGTGCTCGCCGGCCCCTGGTGCACGCAGAATCTCGCCGACCTCGGCGCCGAGGTCATCAAGGTCGAGCGGCCCGGCGTGGGCGACGAGACGCGCGGCTGGGGACCTCCATGGCTGCCTTCGGGCGACCATCCGGAGCGCCAGGATTCGGCCTATTACGCATCGACGAATCGCGGCAAGAAGTCGATCACGGTCGACCTGGCAAGCCGCGAAGGCCAGGACATCATCCGGCGCCTGGCCGCCACCTGCGACGTGCTGGTGGAGAACTACAAGGTCGGGACACTGGCGCGCTACGGGCTGGCCTATGACGACCTCAGGGAATCCCATCCCGGATTGATCTATTGCTCCGTCACCGGCTTCGGCCAGACCGGCCCCTACAGCCACCGGCCGGGCTACGACTTCGTGTTCCAGGGCATGGGCGGCCTCATGAGCATCACCGGCGAACGCGACGACCTGCCCGGCGGCGGGCCGCAGAAAGTAGGCATCGCGGTCGCCGACGTCACGACGGGCATGTACGCGAGCCTGGCGATCACCGCTGCGCTGGCCTGGCGCGAACGCAGCGGCCGCGGCCAGCACATCGACATGGCGCTGCTCGACTGCGCGATGGCCTTCAACAGCAACCAGGCAGTGAATTACCTGGTGTCCGGCCGGATGCCGCGACGCTACGGCAACGCCCATCCCAATGCCGTGCCCTATCAGGTGTTCGCCAGCAGCGACGGCCAGATCGTGGTGGCGGTCGGCAACGACGGCCAGTTCGCGTCCTACTGCCAGGCCATCGGCCGGCCCGAGCTGAGCGCAGACCCGCGTTTCGCGAAGGTCTCGGGCCGTCTCGTCAACCGCGACCAGTTGCTGCCCCAACTCGGCGACATCATGCGCAGCGACACCACGGCCCACTGGCTGGAGCGTCTCGAAGCCGCCGGCGTGCCTTGCGGACCGATCAACGACTTCGGCCAGGCTTTCGAAGACCGGCAGGTGCGCGAACGCGGCATCCGCGTCGACATCCCGCTGTCCAGCGGCGGCACCTTTCCCGCCGTCGCCAGTCCGATGCGTTTTTCAGAGACACCGATCGACTACCGCGTCGGCCCGCCCGAACTGGGCGAGCACACCGAGGTAGTGCTCGGCGATGCGTTGGGCCTGTCGACCGATCAGATCGAACGCCTGCGCACCGCCGGCGTGATCTGAGGCCGCGCTCCGCCGGCCGCTCTTCCCTTCCTGATCTCGAGGTGACCATGTCCTTCAAACCGAACTACTCCGAATACGTACGCCCTCGTCCCGCCACGTCGAACCAGAGCTCGCAGCATCTCGCACCGGACTGCGCAGGGCTGGACTTCTACGCGATGGACCGGGGCCTTCAGGACCTGCTGGCGCTGTACCTTCCAGCCGACCAGCGCCGGCAGTTGCAACCGCATTTCGAGCGCATGGGTCAGCTGGCCGGGGGGCGCCTGAACGCGCTGGCCACGGTGGCCGACAAGAACCCGCCCGTGCTGCATGCGCGCACGCGCTGGGGCGAGGACGAGGACTGGATCGACTACCACCCGGCCTACCAGGAGATGGAACACATCGCCTTCGGCGATTTCCAGTTCCACGCCATGGGCCATCGCGCCGGCGTGCTCGGCTGCAGCGAGCCGCTCCCGGCGCTGGCCAAGTACGCCTTCCAGTATCTGTTCGTCCAGTCCGAGTTCGGCCAGATGTGCCCCATCAGCGTGACGGACACCTCCATCCACCTGATCCGCAAGTACGGCAGCGCCGAACTCCAGCAGAAACTCCTGCCGCGCATGCTCAGCGACGACATGGAGACGCTGTGGAAAGGCACGCAGTTCATGACCGAGAAGGCGGGCGGCTCCGACGTCGGCGCGGTCGAGACGGTGGCCCGGGAGATCGATGGCCGGTGGCACCTGTTCGGCGAGAAATGGTTCTCGTCGCACACCGACGCCGACATCGCCCTCATCCTTGCGCGTCCCGAAGGCGCGCCCGCCGGCACCAAGGGCCTGGCGCTGTTCGCGATGCCGCGACGGCTGGAAGACGGCAGCCGCAATGCCTACCGCATCGTGCGGCTCAAGGACAAGCTGGGCACCCGTTCGATGGCCAGCGGCGAGCTGCGGCTCGAGGGCGCCTTCGCCTACCCTGTCGGCGCGCTCGACCAGGGCCTCAAGCAGATGATGGAGCAGGTCAACCTCTCGCGTCTGTCGCATGCGGTGCGTGCTGCGGCCATGATGCGGCGCTGCCTGAACGAGGCGATGCAGGCCGCCCGTCACCGCTCGGCCTTCGGCAGCCCCGTCATCGCCTATCCGCTGCTGCGGCGGCAACTGCTCAAGCTGATGCTGCCGACCGAAGCCGCGCTGTCGATGGTCATGGCCACCGCCGACGTGATGCACAAGGCCAACCAGGGCGATGCCACGGCGCGCGACGCGCTGCGACTGCTCACGCCGCTGATCAAGTTCCGCGCCTGTCGCGACAACATCGTGGTGGCGACCGGCGCCATGGAAGTGCGCGGCGGCAACGGCTACATCGAGGATTTCGTCAATGCGCGCCTGGTGCGCGACGCCCACATCGGCGTGCTGTGGGAAGGCACCAGCAACATCAACGCGCTCGACGCCATCCAGCGCGCGGTGCGCAAGAACGGCGCCCAGAATGCGCTCAGGAGCATCCTGGCCGCACGCCTGGAACAAGGCACGGCAATCCCGGCGCGCCTGCGCCAAGCGCTGCAGACCAGCCTGGACCGCGCGATCGCGCTGGCCGAGTCGGTGGCGGCGAATGCCCGGCATGAAGGCGACGTGCGCCGCGCCGCGAGTGGCCTGTACTACGCCTGCGCGGCCATCCTGCTGGCCTGGGAAGGTGCACAGCCGGGCGTGGACGCTCGCCGCCTGCTGCTGGCCGATGCCCTCGTGCGCACGCGCCTGGCCCCGCGCGATCCGCTGGCAGGCCCCGATGAGGGGGGCGAGCATGCGGGCGACGCCCTGCTGCTCCAGGCCGACGCGCCCGGGCCGGACGAGGTAGCCGCGCTCTTCGCCTGAAGCCTTCGCGCGCATTGCCGTACGCCTCGCTGCGGCGTATCGTGTCTGGCTGAAGGAGCAGCCCATGCCTTCACGAACACACCTGGTACGCCAAGCAGCGCGCGGCATGCCGCCGATGCCCCTGAGTCCACCGAGCGACCCGGAGGCAATGACGCCGCCGCCGTCGGATGCCGAGCTGTGCGAACGCGCCGTGCAAGCCATCTGGCGATGTCTGGATGCGCATGATCTTCTGGATGAGCACGGACGAAACGACCTGGCAGTGGTCCTCGAGCCGCTGACCGCCCTGGCGCTCGGGGACCGTCCACGACGCCTGGTCAACACGCTCAGATTGCCCGACCCGATCGATGCCTCCCTGCTGTATTGGCTCACTCGCCGGCTCCTGACTCTGATCCCCGAGCTGCAAGCCGCGGCGATCGCATTCTCCAAGCCAGGCCGCAATCCGACTCCGCCCCTTGCCTGATGGCGTCTAGCCGCCAGACGAGAATCAGGGAGGAGCCGAATATGCACTTTTCATCTGACGACCTTGGGCGGATCGCCGCCGTGACGCTCGGGCACTACGACCTGCACGCGGAAGAATTCTGGCAAGGCACGCGGGACCACGACGTCAGTCAGAACATCGCGGCGCTCCTGCAGTACATCGAGACGGATCCGCCGTTCGAGATCCTGGATTTCGGCTGCGGGCCCGGGCGCGACCTCATGACATTCCAGCGACTCGGCCATCACGCGACAGGACTCGAGGGGTCCGAGCGGCTCGCCGCGATGGCGCGGGCGTACAGCGGGTGCGAGGTCCTGCGGCAGGATTTCCTCAAGCTGAGTCTGCCGGCCGGCCACTTCGACGGCGTGTTCGCCAATGCAGCGCTGTTCCACGTCCCCGGTCAGGAATTGCCGCGCGTACTGGGCGACCTCCACGCGACGCTCAAGCCAGGCGGCGTGCTGTTCAGCTCGAACCCCCGTGGCGATGGCCAGGAGGGTTGGAACGGCGACCGCTACGGCGCCTTCCACGACCTGGACGCCTGGCGCCGATACATGTCGGCAGCCCGCTTCACCGAACTGGCCCACTACTACCGACCGTCCGGCATGCCGCGCGAACAGCAGCCCTGGCTGGCGAGTGTGTGGCGCAAGCCGGCACCCTGAGCGCCGGGGCCCCCTCACTCTCACCCCGGTGCTTCCGCAGTCTTGCGGCCCTCCATCTCGTCGATGACGTCGGCCACCGAGATCCTGCGCCCGAAGTAACCCACGCTCTCTTCCAGTCCTTCGGCGCGGAGAAGGTCGCGAACCGGGGCATGCGCCGCAACCAACCGCATGCGGATGCCCGCTTCGGCGAGCTCCTGGTGCAGTTTGGCCAACATCCTGGCCCCGGCCAGGTCGACCTGGGGCGAGGTCGACAGGTCGCAGACCACCAGCTTCAGCGTGCCGGGGGCGGAGCGAAGCATCTGCCGAACCGTCTCGCGCACGTGCTCGGCGTTGAAATAGAGCAGGGCCGCATCGACGCGGAAGGCGAGCACGCCCGGCACCGCCGTGTTGTCGGGGTTGCGCTCGATGTCGGAGAATTTCCGCGTGCCCGGTATGCGTCCGAGGGTGGCCACGTGCGGGGACGCGACGCGGCTGATCAGCAGCGCCAGCGACGCCAGCACCGCGACGATGACGCCATTGAGGATGCCCAGCAGCAGCACCGCGACGAAGGCGATCATCGACACCGCGAACTCGAAGCGACTGACCCGCCACAGTCGCTTCATTTCGCCGATGTCCACCAGCCCCTTGACGGCCACCAGAACGATGGCGGCGAGGACGACGTTGGGCAGGTTCTTCAGCCCGTCGGTCAGGAACATCAGGCACAGGCCGATCGTGACCGAGGCGAACACCAGCGCCAGCGGTGTCTTGGCGCCGGCCTTGTCGTTGACCGACGATTGCGAGAGTCCGCCAGCCACCGGATAGGCCTGGAAAAGCGCCGCGCCGAGGTTGGCCGCACCGAGCCCCAGGAATTCCTGGCGCGGATCGATCTCGTACTTGTGGGCTTCGGCCAGGGCGCGTGCGGCTGAGACGCTCTCCACGTAGGAAAGCAGCAGGCAGGCGAACGCGAGCGGAATCACGCCGTCCACGTCGCGCACCCGCAAGCCGGGCAGCTTGAAGTCCGGCAGACCCTGGGGCAGCGCGCCGACGACCTTGAAGCCCAGATCGCCCAGCGGAGTCACCGACAGCACGACGATGGAGGCCACCACCACGAACAGCGCGGCCGGGCGGCCCGGCAAATACTTCTCCGCCAGCAACAGCAGAATCAGCGCCACGAGACCAAAGGCCAGCACGGCGAGGTGGGTCTCGGGGATCTGGCCGCCGAGTATGACGAGGCGCTCGAAGAAGGATTCACCGCCTCCCTTGACGCCGAACAGCTTGGGCAGCTGGGTCAGTGCGATGGTGCAGGCGGCGCCGGCCTTGAAGCCGAGCAGGATGGTCTCGCTGATGAAGTTGACCAGCGAACTCAGGCGCAGGAGCCATGCCAGCACGCACATGGCCGCGATCAGCAATGCGGTCAGCGCCGCGATGCTGGCCCAGCGTTCCGGATCGCCTTGGGCCATGCCGGCCACGGTAACGCCGACCAACATCGAGATCGCGGAAGTGGGTCCGATCGCCAGCTGCCGCGACGTGCCGAACAGCGCGTAGAACAGGCCGCCGACCAGGTAGCAGTAGATGCCGTACTGCGGCGGCAGGCCGGCCAGCGTGGCATAGGCCAGCGACACCGGGATGCCGTAGGCGGCCAGGGTGACGCCGGCGATGGCGTCGTTGGCCAGCCACTTGGGCTGATAGGACGCAAGCCACTGCGCCGGCGGGAAGGCAGCGCGCCAGCCGCGCACCTGGGCGTCTTCAGCCAGCGCTGGTACAGGTTCTGCTGGTTGAGTCATGGTTGAACTCCGGCCCGGGTGGCCGCCGCCGCATCAGTACGGTGGATTGACCACCACGTATTGGGATCCCTGCGGCTGATACCACTGGCTGCCGCATTGCTGGTACACCATGCCGCTGTAGTTGACCGGCACACAGTTGGCCGGCACGGAATTCACCATCGAGCCCACCACGGCCGAAGTCACGGCCACCGCGGCGCCGACGGCCACCGCGCCGGCGACCGGATGGTAGTCATTGTCCCAGCCGCCGCCGCAGCAGTTGTTGTTGCCGGCGACATTGACGTTGACGTTCCGATTGGCATTGACGTTCGTATTACGGTTGGCGTTGACGTTGGCATTGCGGTTGCTGTTGACGTTGTTCGCGCTGGCACTTCGGACGTCATTGGTCCGCACGTCGGCCCTGCTGTTGTTGACCTGCGCGGCCTGCCTGCCTCCGCCCGCAGCCGCAGCGCCGCCACCGCCCCCGGCGCGGGCGCCGCCTCCGCCTCCTGCAGCATTTGCGCGGGCGCCTCCACCGCCTCCGCCGCCTCCGCCGGCGCTCGCGCGAGCCCCGCCACCGCCACCCCCGCCGCGGCCCCCGCCCCCACCGCCGCGATCACCCGCGGCCTCGGCCACAGGGGTCCACGCGAAGCTGACCAAGACCAGGACGGCCAGGGGAGCCGCAAGCATCTTGCTGAATGATCCTTTCATGATCGCGCTCCTCACCTGGCTTTCACCGGAACAATTTCGATTCGGGTCGCACCCTTGGGTGGTGTGAACCTGAACGTCGCCTCGTTGAAGGCCGGCTTCAGATTCCAGTCCATGAGGGTGATCGATTGCGGTCGCGCATCGTCGCCGCGGTTGGTGATCACGAGCTTGCGCGGCAAGGGCTTGCTGCCCGCCGTGATCCAGATCTGCCAATCGAAATCCCCCTGTCGAAAGGCGTAGTGGTCGCAGAGACTGTCCCCGATGAAGTCCTGCCCGGCATTCATCGCCGATTCGATCTTGTCGACCGGCGCTGCCGGGGTGCCCCACGTGAACAGGTCGGACATCGGGATCTCGACGCCGTAGCGCTCTTCCAGCTTGCCCACGAGCACGCTGTTGGGCTCCGAGAACTCGACGGTCGAGTAGTACTTCTGCGCAGGGATGTAGAGCGCAACCGTCTTGCCGTCATAGAAGATCTCGCGCTCCGAGCGAACACTCCACATGCGGGCGCGCAGCTTGTTGGGACGCTCCGCATCGACCGTGGCCGAGGCCGTGTGCATCAGCTTCTGGCCGTCGCTCAGGACGCGCTCGCCCGTCAGCGTGGTCGAGGTCCGGAACCGATCCAGCGTCTGCAAGTAGGCGCCCATGTCCTTGAGGGCCTGAATCGAAGCCGGATCGACGGGATTGGCGGCGGGCGGCGGGGCCGCGCCCGCGGGGGCTGTTTGTGCGTCGACGACCGGTGCCGCCAGAGACAAGGCCAGCACGGCCGATGCAAGTCTTCCGAGTTTCATCTGCGCTCCTTTGCAGCTGCTTGTCCAGCATGCGCGAGCGGGTCGGATCGCCAATTGACAAATATCAATCGCCATGCCGAATGCCGGGCGCCGCCCACGCCCGAGCGATCTCGTCGCGGCCAGGCGCGAACTCGCCGTATCCGGCTGAATCGCAGGCAACGGCACGGATCGCCGCGTCCAGGCCGTCCACGGCGGGCGTCCTCAGTGCAGGGTTCGGTAGGACAGAGCCACATTGCCGTTCTCGAAGCGGCGCTCGTCCATCAACTGCAGTTCGATCCGCTCGACGATGCCTTCGAACAGCGTGCGGCCGGCGCCGAGCACCAGCGGGTTCAGCACCAGCTGGAACTCGTCGACCAGCTTCGCGCCCGCGAGTTGGGCGACGACCTGGCCGCTGCCCATGACCACCATGTCCGGGCCGCTCTCGTTCTTGAGCGCACGCACGGCATCGAGCATGCCGCTGCGGACCAGGCGGGTGTTCTGCCATGCGGCGGCCTTCAAGGTCGTGGAGAACACGACCTTGGGCGCTGCGTTGATGGCGCGCGCCACCTCGGGCATCGCCTGCGCCGCCGCGGGCGTGGGCCAGTACGAGGCCATCTGCTCGTAAGTGACGCGGCCGAACAGCAGCATGCCGCCCTGCCCGGCATTGGCCCGGGTGAACGCCACCCACTCGGGGTCGGACTTGTGGGCCCAGCGCATGTCGCCGCGCGCGTCGGTGAAATAGCCGTCGAGCGAGACATTGTTGAAGACCGTGAGCTTTCGCATGGCGGCGGACCTCCCTGCAAGAACCGGCAGTGTCCCGCCGGGCGGCCAGACCGTCAACGCCGCGCCGCGGTCTACGGCGCCGCAGCCGCCAGCAGCCTCGCGGTGCGCTCGGAACCCGCTTCGTTCCCGGCGGCGAGCGCCACGTCGCGCGCCCGGGTCCAGTAGTCCCGGGCGAGTTCCGGCTTGTCCTGCGACGCCAGGCCCAGGAGCAGCAAGTCCTGGTAGATCTTCTCGCTCGCTCCCGCCGCCTTGTCCATCTTCAAGGCCTCTTCGAGCAGCGGCACCGCGGCGGCCGGCGTCTTCATCGCGAGATAGGCACTGCCCTGCAGGCGCAGCGCATTGGCCTTCTCCAGCGCATCGTCCTTGGCCAGCGCGCGCTGGGCCTGCTGCGCCAGCCGCAATCCCTCCTCGGCGCTTCCGGCGCTCAGCGCCAGATAGGCCTTCAGGTTGAGGATCTTGCCCCTGACACTGCAGCCGCTGCCGCAGAGCGTGGCGGCCCGATCGAGCGATTGCCCGGCGCTCGCGCGATCGCTCGTCTGCACCGCCATGGCGCGACGCAAGGCGGCCTCGGCACGGCGCTCGGCACTGAACGCGAGGCGGCGCTCGTCCAGCACCAGGTCGAGCTGCTTCAGCGCCTCGTCCTGGCGCCCCATGCGCAGGTAGACCATCGAGAGGTTGAGCCGCGTGGCGGCGATGGCGTCATCGTCCTCGATCGACTGTTCGACCACCAGTGCCTGCTGGAAGAAGGCCAGCGCACGCGGCAGTTCCCCCGCCTTGTAGCGATCGATGCCCTGGGTGTTGTAGCCCTGAGCCTGGATCTCGGACGGCGAGCGCACGGGCGGCGTCGAGCAAGCGCCGAGCAGGCCCAGGGCCAGGGCACACAGCCCGCAGGCGACCCG
Organism: Variovorax sp. P2_H12; assembly: GCF_056403395.1. NCBI lineage: Bacteria > Pseudomonadati > Pseudomonadota > Betaproteobacteria > Burkholderiales > Comamonadaceae > Variovorax > Variovorax sp. P2_H12. The sequence continues at coordinate 26,421 of NZ_JBFUFO010000040.1, forward strand.
TCTCTCTGCGCGGCTCGTCATTGCGAGCCTCCGCGCAGCAGCGCTTCGGTATTCGCCTTGGGAGCGGCCCGGCGGCTCATTGCGAACCTCCGCGCAGCAGCGCTTCGGTATTCGCCTTGGGAGCGGCCCGGCGGCTCATTGCACCTCCCCCGGCAGCGGCAGCCCGCCGATGCTGTCGATCGGCAGCGACTGTGGCGTGGTCGGTGTGCCGGTCAGCAGGCTGATCGGCCAGGTCTGGCGCGCATTGCTCACCATCTGGTTGGTCTGCGTCGCCGCGGCCTGGACCTGGTCGAGCACGGCGGGCAATCGCTCCGACGCCTGGGCCGCCATCGCCTGCAGTTCGGCACTGGCCTTCTGCGAGGTGGCCGCGGCCTGCTGCACCTTCTCGATCACCTCGGGCGCGGCCTGCGCCACGACGTCGATGGTCTGGCCGGCCCTCTGCAGCGTGGACACGGCACCGCTCTCGATGGTCTGCACGGCCTGCTGCGTCTTGTCGAGCACGTCGCTGGTCCTCTCGGCGATCGCGGGCATTTTCGAGACCACGTCGCGGCCGGCCTGCAGCGTCTGCTGGAAGGCGCCGTCCGGGTCGGTCAGGCTTTCGGTCAGCTTGCGCGCGTCGGCGATCACCGGCATCAGCGCGGCCTGCATCTCCTGCGCGATCAGGCCGCCGTCCCCGCCGCGCTCGAACGCCAGCACCTCGCCGGACGCCACCGGCTGCCCGCCGGCGCGTGGCGGCACCAGGTCGATCGCGGGCTTGCCGATCGTGTTCTCCTGCACCAGGCGGGCCCGCGTGCCCTTCGGGATCTGCGCCATGTGGTCGCGGCCGATGCCGAGTTCGAGCCGTGCGCCCGGTGTGCCGGGCGGCGACAGCGAGATGGCGCGCACGTTGCCGACCACCACGCCACGGGTGGTCACCGGCATGCCCTGGGCCATGCCGGCCGCGTCGGGCAGGTCGACGAAGAGCCTCTCCTGGCGCTGGAACAAGCCCTGCTGGTAGGCGATCCAGGCCAGCAACGCGGCGATGACCAGGACGAGGACCACCGCGGGGGCAGTCCGGTGCCTTGTGTCGGATTTGAGCATCGGTATCCTCCGGTGAAAGAGAGCGCCAGATTCCTGAACCTCGCGAGTATCTCCGCGATTGGGGTCCTGGGTGTGCGCGCTCCGGAAGGCGGCTGGAACTCACTTCACCACCCGGAAGAAGGTCAGAGGCCCTTCAATGCATGTCAGTCACTACCGGTAGCGTAGGAAGTCGGCAAATTCATAGGCGCCCGAAAGGAATTCCCTCAAGCCGATGCGCCGTTCAGCCCCGGACGCTCGCGCTGCGAGGCATGCCAGACCAGGTAGCGCGCCTCCGCGACCTCGATGGCCTTGAACAGCAGCACCCCCAGGATGCACAGCAGGATCAGCGCGACAAACACCGTGGACGTGTCGAAGCTCCCCTGTGCCACCAGAATCACATGGCCAAGCCCCGCCTCGCCCGCGACGAACTCGCCGACGATGGTGCCGACCAGCGCGAAGGACACGCCGACCTTCATGCCCGCGAAGATGCTCGGCAACGCATTCGGGAATCGGATCTTCCACAGCATCTTGGCGCGCGAGGCATGGTTGACGCGCGCCATGTCGAGCATGTCGGGATCGGTCGAGCGCAGGCCGAGCACGGTGTCGATCAGGATCGGGAAGATCGCGATCAGCATCGCGATTGCGACCTTCGGCATGGCGCCCGTACCCATCCAGATCACGAACAGCGGTGCCAGCGCGACCTTCGGCACCGCGTTCAGCGCGACCAGCAGCGAGTAGAGCGTGCGGTCGAGGAACCTCGAATACACGATGCCAATCGCCGCAGCCACGCCGAGCAGCAGCGCGAGCGCGAAACCATAGAGCGTGGTGCGCAGCGTGTCGAGGCTTTCGAGCAGCAGGTAGCCCGGCTGGGCGAAGAACTGCGCGATGATCTTGGACGGCGCCGGCAGCAGGAAGTCGCGGATGCCCAGCATTCGCACGCAGACCTCCCAGATCACGAGCAGCACCAGCAGCGTGAGCATCGCCTGCCGGCTGCGCTCGGTACGGGCCCAGAGGTATTTCATGGTGTCAGCCCTTGAAGATGCCGATGTCTCGGAAGGTGTCTCGGATGCGGGCCACGTAGGCGGCGAACTCCGCCGTCTCGCGGATGTCGAGCCCGCGCGGTCGCTCGAGCTCGATCGGTATCACGTCGGCGATGCGGCCGGGCCCGCGCGCCATCATCACCACCCGGCCGCCGAGATAGACCGCCTCGGTGATCGAATGGGTGATGAAGACCACGGTCTTGCCCGTGGCCAGCCAGGTCCGCTGCAGCTCGGCATTGAGCTCGTCGCGGGTGAACGGATCGAGCGCACCGAAGGGTTCGTCCATCAGCAGCAGCTGCGGGTCGAGCAGCATGGCGCGGCAGATCGACACACGCTGGCGCATGCCGCCCGACAGCTCGCGTGGAAAGCGGTCGAGGAAGGCCGACAGACCGAACAGGCCGAGCAGCTCGCGCGCACGCGGCTCGTGCTGGCGCCGATCGAGGTCATGGAACTCGGCTGCCACCAGCACGTTGTCGAGGATGTTGCGCCACTCGAGCAGCAGGTCGCGCTGGAATACCACGCCCATGTCGTCTGGTGGCGCATCGATGTCCCTGCCGCGCAGCGCGAGCTTGCCGCTGGTGATCGGCTCGAGCCCGGCCATGCAGCGCATCAATGTGCTCTTCCCGCAGCCGCTCGGGCCGACGATGCTGACGAATTCGCCTTCCTCGATGTGCAGGTCGATGTCCTGTAGCGCATGGATCGGCTTGCGCTCCGAGCGGTAGATCTTGTTCAGCCGCTCGATCTCAAGAAAGCTGGACACGGGGGTGTTCCGCGCGGGAGCGGGTTCAGACGGCCAGGAGCGCATTGGTGTAGTAATCCGAGGGTTTGTGGCCGGGCTTGGTCTGGCCGGTCTGCTCCATCGACCTGATTGCCGCGGCCCAATCGGCGTCAGCCTGCAATCCGAACGGCAGGTTCTTGGTGGTCGGACTCTCGAAGAACGGGCGATAGGCGGCGATCTGCCCGCGCAGCACGTCGGCATCGAGCTTGGCATTCGGCCGCTGGGCGATGGTCGCAGCCACCGCCTCGTCGACGTGGCCGTCGTGGATGTACTGCCAGGCCTTGACCTGCACCTGGACGAACTTCGCGATCGCCTCGCGCTTGCTCTCGAGGGTCTTCGGCGTCAGCGCCAGTCCGTAGCTCGGGAAGCTGATGCCGCTGTCGCCGAGCAGCAGCGCCGATGCCTTGCGCGTCTTCAGCACCATCGGCTGGCCGAACGGCGCCTGCGACATGAAGCCGTCGCTGTTGCCCGATGCATAGGTCGAGATCATCGCGCTCGGCGCGACCATCACCAGCTCGATGCTGCTCTTGGTCATGCCGTTGGCCTTGAGGAAGGGCTCGATGAAGGGCGCCCACGGGCTGGTCGTGAAGCAGACGATCTTCTTGCCGGCGAGATCCTTGGGCGTCTTGATGCCCAGCGACTGGTCCATCAGCACCGCCAGGTCGCCGGTGCGCGCAAAACCCGCCACCGAGATCAGGTCGAGCCCGTTCTCCTTCGCGACCGCCATCGTGCCGAGTGCCACCTGGCCGATGTCGGCCTGGCCTGCCGACAGCAGTTGCAGGGTCGAGATGGTGCCGGTGCCGTCCTGCACTTCGACGTCCAGGCCCTGCGCCTTGAACAGGCCTTTCTGCAGCGCCAGGTGCATCGCGCCATGCATGCCCCAGGGCGAGAAGTCCAGCCTCACGCGCAGTTTCTCCGCGCCTTGCGCACGCGCTGGCGCGCCGCCCAGGGAAAGGACAGGCAGGGCAATCATTGCCGCCAGCCCGGTGCTCAGTGTCCGTCGCTTCATTGCATTCTCCGGTTGCAGGTTGTGGGTGGGAACCGTTCAGGAAGGGGTGCTGGCCGCGCGCTCGGCACGCAGCGCCCGCGTCGCGGCAGGGTCGGCCTTGCCGGTATGCGGATCGACGATCGCCAGGTAGTGCTGCCGCACGAACGCCGCGCTCAGCTTGTGATTCCAGACGTCGTGCTCGATCTCCGCCAGCGGGCGCAGCAAGGGATGGCCGAATCCGCCGCCGCCCGGCTGGATGTGCGTCACCTTGTCGTTTCGGGCAATTTGAATGCCGACCTTGCTCGGCAGCGCCTCGTCGACGTCGCCGCGGGTGAGGATGTTCGATGCCGCGGCCGCCGCGCCGCCGCCATCGAGGCCGTAGGGCTGAAACTTCATGCGGTCGGCGCGCAATTGCAGCAGCACGTCGTCGGCCAGCACGCGGTAGCTGCGCTGGATGCCGAGGCCGCCGCGGTAGCGGCCGGCACCGCACGAATCGGGCTGCAGCTCATACGATTCGACCCGCACCGGATGCTGCGCTTCCAGCGTTTCGATCGGCGTGTTGGACAGGTTCTGCGAGGCGTTGGTGATGGCCTCGACGCCATCGGCATGCGGCCGTGCGCCCCAGGCGCCGCAGATCATGTCGACGATGATGTAGGGTTGGCCATCGTCCCGCTTTCCCGACAGGCAGACCACCGTGTTGCCGCCCTCGCCCGCCGCCGGGATGCGGTCGGGAACCACCTGGGCCAGCGCGCCGAGCATGGTGTCGAACACCCGGTAGCCGGTCAGCGCACGGGCCGCGACGGCCGCCGGCTCGACCGGATTCAGCACCGTCCCTTCGGGCACGTGGATCTCGACACAGCGGAACACGCCGGCATTGTTCGGCACGTCGCCCTTGAGCGCGCAGCGCACGCTCAGGTAGGTGCACGAGTTGGTGTACGAGCGGGTCGAGTTGATGGCCGCGCGAACCTGCGGCGACGAGCCGGTGTAGTCGACGCTGACGTGGTCCTCATGCACCGTCAACGCGACCCGGATCGGGATCGGCTCCGGCGACAGGCCGTCGTCGTCGATGAAGTCCTCGAAGGTGAAGGTGCCTTTGGGCCAGGTCCGTATCTCGGCGCGGGTCAGGCGCTCGGCGTAGTCGAGCAACTCGGCGAAGTAGGTGCGTGCACCCTCGCGGCCATAGCGGTCGAGCAGGCTGGTGAGCTCGCGCACGCCGACCTGGCAGGCGGCGTACTGCGCGCGCAGATCGCCGAGCACCCGGTCCGGCACCCGCACGTTCTGCGCGATCACGCGCTCCATGATGTCGTTGACCTTGCCGGCGTCGTAGAACTTGACCACCGGGATGCGCAGCCCTTCCTGGTAGATCTCGGTCGAGTCGCTGGCGTTGGAGCCCGGGACGCGGCCGCCGACGTCGGTGTGGTGGCAGATCACGACGCAGAAGCCTTCGAGCTCGCCCTGGTAGAAGAACGGCACGAACATGAAAATGTCGGGCAGGTGCATGCCGCCCTGGTACGGGTCGTTGACGATGATCGCGTCGCCGGGCGCCAGGTCGTTGCCGTAGCGCGCCTTGACGGCCTCCATCGCCTCGGGGATCGCGCCCAGGTGCAGCGCGATGGTCTTCGCCTGCGCGATCATCCGCCCTTCGCGGTCGCAGATCGCGGCCGAGTAGTCCATCACGTCCTTGACGATCTCCGAGCGCGCGGTGCGCAGCACGGTGTAGGCGACCTCGTCGACGATCGAATCCATCGCGTTCTTGATCACGGCGAAGGTGATCGGGTCGATCTGGATGGTCATTGCGCTTGCTCCTGGAGGTCGATGATGATGTTGCCGATCGCATCCGAACGCACGCTGCAGTGCGGCGGAACCACGATCGTGGTGTCGTAGGACTCGATCACGAGCGGACCCTGCTCGGCCGCCTGGCCGATCCTCGCACGCGGCACGATGCGCGTCATGAGGGGCGCTTCGCTGGCCGAGAAGCTCACCAGCCGCGTGCCGGTCTCGCCCTGCAGCGCGGTCGCGTCGACCTGGCAGCTGGCGAAGTCGAGGCGGTGCTTGCTGCGGCCGCGCGCCGAAACCCGCAGGTTGACCAGTTCCAGCGGCTCGTCGCTGCTGTAGCCGAAGGTCTGCTGGTACGTCGCCTGGAAGTCGCGCGTCAGTTGCGCAATCACCTCGGCGTCGAAGCGCGGCGACGCCAGCGGTACCGTGAGCTCGGAGCTCTGGCCCAGGTAGCGCAGGTCAGCGGCCAGCACGGCGCTCGCGTCTTCCGGTGGATAGCCCTCCGAGGCCAGCACCGTGTAGCCCTTGTCGGCCAGCGCATTCGCGATCGCGCCCATGGCGGCCGGCTCGCAGTCCGCGAGCGGCCGCAGCACGGCCTTGACGAAGTTGTGCTCGGCATCGGCTGACAGCATGCCGGCCGAGCAGAACACGCCGGCCATGATCGGCGCGATCACCCGCTTGATGCCAAGCAGCCGGGCCACGGCGACCGCATGCAGCGGGCCGCCGCCACCGAAGGCGATCATCGACATCTCGCGCGGATCGCGGCCCCGCTCCACCGTCACGGCCCGGATGGCGCGCGCCATGTTGACGTTGGCGACCTGGCGCACGCCGTGCGCCGCGGCCAGCAGGTCGAGCCCGAGCGGACGGCCGACGTCGCGCTCGATCGCGGCCTTCGACAGCTCGGGCGACACCTTCAAGCTGCCGCCCGCCAACGCCTTCGGATTCAAGTAGCCGAGCACCATGTTGGCGTCGGTCACCGTCGGATGCGGATTGCCGTTGCCGTAGCAGGCCGGGCCCGGGTGCGCGCCGGCCGACTCCGGGCCGACGCACAGCAGGCCGCCGGCATCGATCCAGGCGATCGAGCCGCCGCCGGCGCCGACTTCGGCGATGTCGATCGCCGGCACCTTGAGCACGTAGCCGCCGCCCTTGACGAAGCGGCTCGGCGCACTGATGCCGTCGCGGAACTCGTACTCGTTGGTCAGCGAGGGCTGGCCGTTCGCGATGATCGATGCCTTGGCGGTGGTGCCGCCCATGTCGAACACGATCAGGTCGGCGTCGCCGCCGAGCGCGCCGATCTCGACCGCGCCGGCCACGCCGCCCGCCGGTCCCGAGGCGACCGCGAAGACCGGCTTGTCGCTGGCCGAGGCGATGCCCATCATGCCGCCGTTCGACGCCATCACCTGAAGCGATGCGGTGATGCCCATGCGCGTGAGGTCGTCGCGCAGCCGGGCCAGGTAGGTCCGCATGGCCGGCAGGATGTAGGCGTTGACCACCGTCGTGCTGGTGCGCTCGTACTCCTTGATCTCCGGCAACACCTCGCACGAGACGCTCAGCAACAGCTGCGGAAAGTGCTGCTGCAGCAGCGCCTTGGCCGCCAGCTCGTGCGCCGGATTGATATAGCTATTGATGAAGCAGATCGCGAGCGAGGTCACGCCCTCGTCAGCCAGCTGCCGCGTCTCGACGAGCAGTTGCGCCGTGTCGAGCGCCGTGACGACGCGGCCCTGCGCATCGATGCGCTCGCGGATGCCGCGGCGCCAGCGCCGGGTGGACAGCGGTTCGGGCTTGGACCAGCCGAGGTCGAACATCGTTGGCGTGCGGATGCGGCCGATCTCGAGCACGTCGCGAAAGCCCTTGGTGGTCAGCACGCCGGTCGGCGCACCGACCTTCTGCAGGATCGTGTTCGAGGCCGTGGTGGTGCCGTGCACGATCTCGGTGATGTCGCCGGGCGCCACGCCGGCCTGTTCAATCAGCGCGCCCAGGCCGTTGACGATTGCCAGGCCGAGGTTCTCCGGCGTGGTCGACGTCTTGTTCACGAACAGCCTGCCGTCGGGCAGGGCCAGGACGATGTCCGTAAAGGTGCCTCCAATGTCGCACCCGACGCGGACGCCTCGAGAGGCGCTCTTGGTCAAGTTCATCCGCTACTCCGTTTCACATGCCTCGCGGCTTGGTTGATAATCCGACTCATCGATAAACTAACTAACTAGCTAGTCCAATATGAAGCGAAATATAGGAGACGTCATGGTCGCCTGTCAACGCGAACTTTCATCAGTTTCGGCAAGAGGTTCCGGATGGGCCCGCTAAACTCGCGCGGCCGGGTTGGGCCCAGCCCGCAGGAGACCGGTGAATCCATGACAGAAACCAAGGCCGCCACGGCCAAGCGCCGGCCGCGCAATGCGCAGGCCACGCGCGAGCGCATCGTCAAGATCGCGAGCAAGGAGTTCGCCGCGCACGGCTACGACGGCGCGCGGGTCGATGCCATCGTCGCGCGCTGCAAGATCAGCAAGAACCTGGTCTATCACTACTTCGCGAGCAAGGAAGCCCTGTTCATCGAAGTGATGGAGCATGCCTACGGCGCCATGCGCGAGCGGCAGAACGAACTCGCGCTGACCGGCGACAACCCGGTCGAGGACATGCGCGAACTGGTGATGAAGACCATCCAGCACTTCATCGATCAGCCTGATTTCCTGCAGTTGCTGTCGACCGAGAACCTGCACAAGGCGGCGCACATCCGCAAGTCCAAGCAGATCGCGGCGATGTTCAATCCGTTGCGCACGGCCCTGGCCAACGTGCTCGAGAAGGGCAAGGAACAGGGTGTGTTCCGGGTGGACGCGGACTGGGTCGATCTCTACGTGTCGATCTCGGGGCTGGGCTCGTACTTCATCACCAACCGCTACACGCTGTCGTATGTGCTCGGCGTCGACCTGGGGGCGCCGGAGCGCGTGCAGGCACGGCTGCACCATGCAGCCGACATGGTAATCAGTTACCTGTGCGACAAGCGGGGGCATCCGGCGACCCCTTCAATCGCTTGCTGAATCCGCGCAACGGTCATTCGAGTTCTCCCTGGTGTCGACGACCCGGCACTTTACGCGGCACTTCGCTTCCTGAAGAATGAGCCAGCGGGTCGCATCGGCACCTCGCCGGGTCCCCTTCTTCACGAAAGGTGGTGCCGAAAATGACGACGGAGTTCTTTCTAGAGAGCAATGCGGGTACACGCACACTGCCGCGCTCGCTGGCGACGAAGGCCGGCGGCTTCGTGTTTGTGTCCGGACAGGTGGCCAGGGACGACAGCGGCAACGTCGTCGCAGGCGGGATAGAGGCTCACACGCGCCAGACGATGAAGAATGTCGCTCATGCACTTGCGTTGGCCGGTTGCACGCTCGAGGACGTGGTGAAGACCACGGTCTGGCTCGATGACGCACGCGACTTCGATGAATTCAATCGCATCTACAGCGAGTTCTTCCCTGGAAACAAGCCGGCGCGCTCGACCATTCAGGCGAGAAACATGGTCGCCACCAAGATCGAGATCGAGGTCATTGCCTACAGGCCGTGAGGCCGATGCCGGCGCGCGGGCGGCCTTGTCCCCGGACCCGGTGGACAGCCTTGTGGACAACCGCATGCGAATCGCAGGGGAATGACTCCAGACGGGCCTTCCGACGCGATGCCTCAAAAAAAGGCAGCGCGCTGATGGAACCCAGGGCGCCCAGAGCCGCCCGCTATCCGAGGATGCTCTCCAGGTCGGCCTCGTCGCTTCCGGCGTCGAGCCTGAGGCTTTGCTGAATGTGGTCCAGATGGTGGAGCATGAGGGTTTCGGCCCGCCGCGCGTCGTTGCGCTTGATCGCGTCGACGATCTCTTCGTGCTCGTCGGCGCGGCAACTGGTCGCGGTGGGCGCGTCGTACAGCGAGATGATCAGGCAGGTCAGCGTCGACAGTTCGCGCATCGTGCGCGCGAGCGCCGAGTTGCCGGCCAGTTCGGCCAGCAGCAGGTGAAATTCGCCCGACAGGCGCACCACGGCGCGCGCATCGTTGCGCTGGCGCGCGTCGGCCTCGAGTTCGAGATGCCGGCGCAGGCGCTGCATCTTGAAGTCGTCCATCGTGCCGATCAGCCGGCGCAGCACGCCGGGCTCGATCAGGCGGCGCGCCTCGAAGACGTCCTGCGCCTGCTCGATGGTCGGCTTGGCGACGTGGGCGCCGCGCTGCGGCACCAGTTCGACGATCTGCTCATGGGCCAGGCGGGCCAGCACCTCGCGCACCTTGGCGCGGCTGGTGCCGAAGATGGTGGCCAGCCGGTCTTCGCCGAGCTTGGTGCCCGGCGCCAGGCGATGTTCGAGAATCGCCGTGGAGATCTTCTCGGCGATGGCTTCGACGCTCTGCTCGCGGCCGGTTGCGCTCGTGTCCTTGGGAGAAATCATTTTCTTTGGCATGCGTTGCGATCTTAGCGACGGAATTCAGGCATCGGACACCCATCCGGTCGCCGCCAGGCTCATCTTTGCGCGCGGTCCCGCGCGAGCAGCCTTGCAATGCCTTCAGGCAATCCGTGGTTCGGCTTGATCGGCGGCGGCGCGAAACTGCCCTGGCGCGCGGGCAGCGTCCCCAGCGACACCAGCGTCTGCGCGTGGCAGACGGCGCTCGACACGCCGTCGACCACCGGCACCGGGATGCGGTCCCGGATCGATCGCGCCAGTCCCGCCAGCGGTGCGCCGGCGATGATGATCACGTCGGCGCCGTCGTCCTGCACGGCCGACAGGCACAGCGCTTCCAGGCGCGCCGTGTGGTCTTCCTGGACGCGCCCGATGTCCTTCAGCGGGTTGTCCAGGTTGCGGATGCTTGCCAGGCGCTCGCTCAGGCCGTTGGCCTGGACGCATTCGCGGTACCAGGCGGTGATCCGGTGCGAGATCGCGACGATCGAGAAGCGCTTGCCGAGCAGGCAGGCGCTCATCAGCGCGGCCTCGGTCAGCCCGACCACGGGGATGTCGAGCACTTCGCGCAGCCCGTCGATGCCCGGATCGCCGAAGGCGGCGACCACGATGGCGTCATGCCCGTCGCAGTGTTCGGCAGCGAGCGTGGCGGTGGCGTAGGCGCCGATCAGCGATTCGAAGCGGGTCTCGATGTACGCGACGCCGAATGGCGCCGTGAGCACGCGGATCTGGGTGCCCGGCGCGGCCGCGCGGCGCGCCTCCGCCTCGATCAGGTCGGAAACGCTCTGGGAGGTGTTGGGGTTGATCAGCAGCAGGTTCATGACGGGCCTCGGTTCTGCGTGGCGCTATCGGAGGGGGCGCGCCGGCAGCAGGCTCGGCCGGCCGCGCTTCAGAAACTGTCCACGGCCGGCGCGAGGATGGAAGGTGTGGCCGTCCCACACCACCTCGCCGCGCGCGATCGTCAGCGCCGGCCATGCCTTCACCTCGATGCCCTCGTAAGGCGTGTAGTCCACCGCGTGGTGAAGATCGGCATTGCGCACCTGGCGCGGCGTGGCGCCCCAGACCACGAGGTCGGCATCGGCGCCGATGGCGATGGTGCCCTTGCGCGGATGCAGGCCGTAGGCCTTGGCGGGGTTCGTCGACGTCAGTTCGACGAAGCGGTTGATGCTGATGCGTCCGTCGAGCACGCCGTGAGAGAACAGCAGCGGCAACCGGGTCTCGATGCCCGGAATGCCGTTGGGAATGTGGCGGAACTCGACCTCCTTGCCGCCCGGCTTCTTGCCTTCCGGTGCGTCATAACGAAACGGCGCATGGTCGGACGAGAAGATCGTGAACAGGCCGTCGGCCAGGCCGTTCCAGATGACTTGCTGGTTGTCCTTGTTGCGTGGTGGCGGGCTGCACACGCAGCGGGCGCCGCCATAGCTGTCGTCGATGCCGAGGTCCTCGGCGGTGAGAAACAGGTACTGCGGACAGGTCTCCGCAAACACGTGCAGGCCGTGCGAGCGCGCCCAGCGGATCTGTTCGACGGCCTCCTTGCCCGAGACGTGGACGATCATGATCGGCACGTCGACGAGTTCCGACAGCGCGATGGCCCGGTGCGTGGCCTCGCGTTCGACCAGCATCGGCCGCGAATGCGCGTGAAAGCGCGGCGCCGTCCGGCCGCTGGCCTCCAGGCGCCGGGTCAGCCACTCGATGCAGTCCGCGTTCTCGGCATGGATCATCGCCATGGCGTCGTGGCTTCGCGCGACATCCAGCACGTCCAGGATCTGGCCGTCGTTGAGCTTGAGATCGTCGTACGTCATGTAGATCTTGAACGACGTGTAGCCCTCGGCGATCAGCTGCGGCAGCTCGTGCTTGAGCACCTCCTCGGTCGGGTCGCTGACGATCAGGTGAAAGGCATGGTCGACGTGCGCGCGGCCCTCCGCGCGCTCGTGGTAGTCGCGCACCGCGGCGCGCAGCGACTGGCCCTTCTGCTGCGCGGCGAACGGAATCACCGTGGTGGTGCCTCCGCAGGCGGCCGCACGGGTGCCGGTGTCGAAATCGTCGGCCATGCGCACCGGCGCCTCCATCGGCTGGTCGAGATGGCAATGGGCATCGACGCCGCCCGGCGTGACGAAAGCGCCGGCCGCATCGATCTCGCGAATGCCGGCGGGCAGGCCCATGCCGAGCTGGACGATGCGGCCGTCGACGATGCCGATGTCGGCATCGAAGGTGTCGCTGGCGGTGGCCACGCGCGCATTGCGCACGACCAGATCAAGACCCTTGGCGCTCATGAAAACAGCCCTCCCCAACCCTTGACACCGCGCGTATCGACACCGATGAGCTTCAACGCCTTCCAGACCACGGTCGCCACCGAGTCGTAGATCGGGATGCCGAGCTCGCGCTCCAGCGCGTCCACCAGCGGCGCACCGTGCAGGTTGGTGCACATCACGGTGATGGCGTCGGGCTTGGCCTGCGCCACCTCGCGAATCATCGTGCGCAGCGTGTCGGGCGCGACCTCGGCGAACGAGAAGTTCACCGTGAGATCGAGGTGCCGTTCGGCCACGCACTCGACGTCGAGTTCAGCGTAGTTGGCGACGATGCGCCGCTGCACGTCCTCGACATAGGGCGACACGAGCCCCAGCGTGCGCGCGCCCTGCGCGGCCAGCAGGTCGTTGAGCGCCAGCACCGAGGTGGTCGCGGGAATGCCGGTCGCTTCGGTGATGCGGGCGCACAGTGCGCGGTCGCGTTCGAAGCCGAGCCAGCTCGCGGAGGTGCCGCTCCAGCAGATCACGTCGACATTCGCATCGGCCAGCAGCTTCGCCGCGTCGAGGATCGTGCGCTCGTCGAACTGGCTCTGCGACTTGTCGCCCATCGAGATCTCGGTCACCCGGAACCGCGAGAAATGCGCCGTGACACCCGGCACGCCGGCGACCATGGCACTGGTCAGCGGCTCGAGCGCCGTATTGGAGGAAGGCGTCAACACGCCGATGCGTTTTTGCTGGGACATTTCGCGAACTTTGAAAGTGAACTAGACGGGCAGCTTCTTGCTGTAGTCGATCAGCAGCGTGGAGCAGACGAACAGGCCCGCGCCGGCCGCCGCGAAGAGCATCAGCGCCAGGAAGTAGGAACCGGTCGCCTGCACGATCAGGCCGACCACGATCGGCACGCCGATGCCCGCGACGTTGCCGCCCAGGTTCATCGTGCCGCCGAGGAAGCCGACGTGCGCCCGGCGGCCGAGGATCGAAGGCACGCACCAGAACAGGCCGCACCAGCGCAGGAAGAACAGCGTGATCGACAGCAGCACGACCACAACGACCGGGTTCGTGATCTGCGACACCATGTAGATCGCAATGGTGGCGATCACCGACGAGATGCCGAACAGCGTGCGCAGCACCCTGCTGGTCGAGGCGCCCGCGGCCTTCCACTTGTCGGCCAGCCAGCCGCCGAACATTTCACCGACGAAGCCCGAGAAGAACATGATGAACACCGCGCCGCCCATCTGCTTGATGTCGAAGCCGTGCACCTTGGAGAGGTAGTTCGGCATCCAGGTGAGCAGGCCGTAGAAGAGCGCGTTGAAGCACATCCAGCCGAAGAACATGCCCCAGACCGAACGGAAGCGCAGGAAGTCGAGCAGACGGCCGCTGGCGCCTTGCGGCTCGCTGGCGGCGTCCTGCGCATGGCTCGCCTCGATGTACTTCGCCTCCGCCTCGTTGACGCCGGGATGTTCGCGCGGATGGTTGCGGATGTAGCTCCAGGCGAAGAAGCCGGCGACGACGGTGCCGACGCCCGCGATGACGAAGGCCAGGCGCCATGAGCCGAGCACCGCGATGAGGCCCGAGATCAGAATCGCGCCCAGTGCGGCGCCCAGCGGCGCGCCGCCGTCGAGCAGGGTCGCACCCCGGCCGCGCTCGTTCTGCGTCATCCAGATGCCGTTGAGCTTGCCGCCCGCGGGGTAGATCGGCGCCTCCGCCGCACCCAGGCCCAGGCGCGTCAGCAGCAAGGGAACCCAGCCGGTGCAGAACGCGGCGATGGCCTGGAAGAAGCCCCAGCCGAGCGTCGCGCCGGCGATGACGACGCGCGGGCCGAAACGGTCCGCCAGCATGCCGCCCGGAATCTGCATGAGCGCATAGGTCCAGAAGAAGGAACTCAGCAGCAGACCCTGCACGGCCGGCCCGATGTCGAACTCCTTGGCGATCAGCGGCATGGCCACGGACAGCGACGCCCGGTCGATGTAGTTGATCGAGATGAGGAACAACATCATCAGGAAGATCTTCCAGCGCACCTTGGTGGGCTGGAGGGCGGTGTCGGGTGCTGCGGCGGTCGCTGTCGCGTCGGCCGTCATGGTGGGTTGCATCGGTTTGTCTCCTTGCTTGGCACGGGGTGCCAACCTGCAGGGAAGCACCCGGCACGCTGGCGAGCTTGCAGCCGCGACGCGGGCTGGTCTGGTCTGGTCTGGCCAGTGCACCTCCGAGGCTGTCCGGTGGAATTTAGATTCCGTCGACTTCGATGTCAACATCAATGTTGACAATGTCGTCGACGTTAGGTGAAAACACCTACCACTCCGCCCGCCTCCAAGCCGGAATCAGCTCGCATTCGCCAGGGGCGTTGCCGCGAAGAACGCCATGGCCGCCAGCACGCCGCTGCCGGCCAGCGGAACGCCTGCCAGCTTGAAGCCCATCTCGACGCCCGTCAACGCAGCCATCAGGGTCAGGTCGTTGCAATCGCCCAGGTGCCCGATGCGGAACATGCGGCCCCTCAGCTTGCCCAGCCCGGCGCCGAGCGAGAGATCGAATCGTTCGTGGATCAGCTTGCGCAGCGCATCGGCATCGACCCCTTGCGGCGTGATGACGCCGGTCAGCACCGGCGAATGCACCCGCTCGTCCGCGCATTGCGTCGGCAGGCCCCAGGCACGCACCGCGGTCCGAACCCCCTCGCCCCATCGCTGGTGGCGTGCGAACACCGCGGGCAGGCCCTGCTCGAGCAGCATGTCGAGCGCTTCGCTGAGACCGTAGAGCAGATTCGTGCTGGGCGTGTAGGGCCAGTAGCCGCCCTTGTTCATCTCGACGATTTCATCCCAGGCCCAGAATGCCTTGGGCAAGCGGGCCGTCCGGCTGACTTCGATCGCCTTGGGCGACAGCGCGTTGAAGCTGATGCCCGGCGGCAGCATCAGCCCCTTCTGCGAGCCGCTGACCGTGACGTCGACCCCCCACTCGTCGTGGCGGTAATCGGCGCTCGCGAGGCCGGAGATGGTGTCGACCATCAACAGGGCCGGATGGCCCGCCGCGTCGATCGCACGGCGCACCGCGGCGATGTCGGAGGTGACGCCCGTGGAGGTTTCGTTGTGCACCACGCACACGGCCTTGATGCGATGCGCGCTGTCCTTGCGCAGGCGCTCCTCGATCAGATCGGCCTGCACGCCATGGCGCCAGCTGCGCGGCAGGCCGGTCTCGTCGGTGCCCGGCAATGCGAGGAATTCGGGCTCCAGGCCGAGCCGTTGCGCCATCTTCTGCCACAGCGTCGCGAAATGGCCGGTCTCGAACATCAGGACGCCGTCGCCGGGGCTCATCACGTTGACCAGCGCGGCCTCCCAGGCGCCGGTGCCCGACGCGGGATAGACCACCACCGGATGCCGCGTCTGGAACACCTGCTGCAACCCGCCGATCACCTTCTTTCCGAGCGTGGCGAACTCGGGCCCGCGATGGTCGATGGTCGGCAGGCTGATAGCCCGGAGGATCCGGTCGGGCACCGGGCTGGGGCCGGGAATCTGCAGGAAATGGCGGCCGCTGGAATGCTTGTCGAGAGCGATCATTTGTGTCTCAGTCCTTGGGGTCTGGTTCGAGGGTCTAGAACTGCACCGACGCGCGGCCGATGCCCGGAAAATCCACGGTGACGAGGTCACCCTCGGCCGCGGTCAGGATGCCCACCCAGGTGCCGGTGGTCACCACCGTGCCGGCCGCCATGCGGTCGCCATGGCGCGTGGCATGACGCAGCCACGCGGGCAGCACATGGGCAGGGTCGCCGAGCGAGTGGGTGCCGCGCCGTTCGACCGGCGCCTGGCTGCCGATGCGCACCTCGCAGGTCTGTGCGCTCCAATCGCGCCCGGCAAACGGAATCCATTCGCCGAGCACCAGCGCACCGTGCGATTGCAGGTCCGCCAGCTTGCACAGCGCAGGCGCGTCGATGGCCTCCTGCCAGCGCGAATCGACGACTTCGATCGAGACCGCCATCGCATCGACCAGGGCACGCGCGCTGTCGACATCCAGCGTCGATGCGAGCGCTAGGTCGACCTCGCGTCCGAGCCGCAAGGCCACTTCGGCCTCGATGCCGCGCATGTGGAACGGCCAGTGGCCGGCGCGCGCCGGGCTCGTCCACACGCCGGCAGGCGGCAGCGGCGCGCAGGTCAGCTC
This sequence comes from Variovorax sp. P2_H12, assembly GCF_056403395.1. Lineage (NCBI taxonomy): Bacteria > Pseudomonadati > Pseudomonadota > Betaproteobacteria > Burkholderiales > Comamonadaceae > Variovorax > Variovorax sp. P2_H12. Next base: position 42,866 of record NZ_JBFUFO010000040.1, read on the forward strand.
GGCGTCGCGCGACGGGCCGCCGGCCTTCCAGTAGCGCGGCGGCGAGGTCGCGAACCAGCCCAGCTCGCCGGCCACCCGCTGCTGCACCGCGTAGGCATCGTCCGCGCTGCCCAGTGCGTCGGCCAGGGGCGCGGCAGGGCGCAAGGTGTTGTCGCGACGCGCGCGAACCAACGCTTCGGCGACTGCATCGATTCTTGAAAGGGACATAGTTGGATTTCCTGTTGTCGGCTTCGAAAGGAAGCTCAGAAGAACACGCTCAGCGGCGCGAGGCCCGCCACTTCCACCCGCACGGCCGTCCCTTGCGAGGCGAACAGCATGCCGGTGCACGAGCCGGTGGTGACGACCTGGCCGGCCTTGAGCCCGGCGCCCCGTGCCGCGCAATGATTGGCCAGCCACACCAGCAGGCCGCCGACATCCGGCTGGGGGTGCTCGCCGACCGTGTGCGCGACGACCTGGTCGTCGAAGCGCATCATGACCTCGACCTGCTTCAGGTCGAACCAGGCGGGATCGAAAGGCTCGGGCTCGCCGAGCACCAGTCCGCCGTGGCACAGCAGATCGGCGAGGAGCGCGGCAGGGTCCGCGTCGAGCCAGTTGGCCAGGCGGGTTTCCGCGATCTCGATCACAGGCAATACCGACGCGATCGCCAGCGCCAGCTCGTTGCGCGTGTAGGGGCGGGCGCGCGGCGGCAGGTCGGACCCGAGGCGGAAAGCAACTCCGGCTTCGGCCCCGCGCAAGTGCCAGGCGGAACCCTGGAGCACCGCTGCGTCGGGCACCAGGCCCCCGGCCGGCAGCGGCGCGCAGATCGGCTCCTGGCCGGAGCCCGCCGCGCCAACCTTCCAGCCGCCGATCGGACCGATCGCGGCCAGCGTCGCGTCCTGGATCGCATAGGCCTCGTCGCGATTTCGCGGCTGCAGCCGCATCGACGGCACCCGCCGGCCATCGCGCCGCGCACGGCACAGGGCCTGCGCGGCAGCGTCCGGCGTGAGCTCGGCGACCGCGGCGGCCGACATCGTCAGAGCTCGGGGAAGCGATGCCATGGATCAGCCTGTTCGATCGAGCGGGCCAGCGCGAGCAGCGCGGCGTCCGCGCCTTCGCGGGCCACCAGCTGCATGCCGACCGGCAGGCCGTCCGCGAAGCCGCATGGCAGCGCAATGGCCGGCAGGCCGACGGCGTTGGCGAAACCCGCGAACACCGCATGGCCTCGCGGGCCGACCTCGCGTCCGTCGATGCGCGTCGGATGGGTCTCGTTCGCCGGCCAGGGCAGCGCGGCCGCCGCCGGCGTCAACAGGAAGTCGTATTGGTCGAACAGGCGCGACAGCGCCGTGCGCAGCCGCTCTGCCTCGAACAGCAGGTCGAACAGATCGGCCGCCGTGGCCTTGCGGCCGGCTTCGGCGTTCGCCTGCATCACCGGGCCGAACAGCGACGGATCGAAGGGTGGGCCCGACAACTCCTGCGGATGCGCGACGAGCCACGCCAGGCCCACCTGGGCCAGCAGCGACCAGCGTTCGTTGACCGCTTCGACCATGGCGAAGTCCTGCGCCGTCGTGACCTCGTGCCCCAGCGCTGCGATTCTTTGCGCGGCCGCTCGCGTCAACGCCGCGATCTGCGGATCGACCGGGTGATCGCCGAAGCGCGGTATGAAGAGAACGCGCGCGCCCGCCGGACTCCCCTCCTCCATCGGGCCGCGCCCGATCACCTGCATCACCGCAGCCACGTCGGCCACGCTGCGGGCGATCGGTCCAGCCACTTCGAAGTCGAGAAAGATCGGCGGCAAGCCGCCGCCGCGCGGCACGCGTCCGCGAGAGGGCTTGAAGCCCACCAGGTTGGTGTGCGAGGCGGGCCTGCGGATCGAGCCGCCGCCATCGGTGCCCAGCGCGATCGGGCATCCGCCGGCGGCCACCAGCGCCACCGCGCCACCCGACGAGCCGCCCGGCGTGAGCGCCGGGTTCCACGGGTTGCCCGTGGGGCCGAACACCGGGTTGTCGGTGTAGCCCTGCATCGTGAACTCGGGCACGTTGGTCTTGCCGAAGATCACGGCGCCGCTTTCGCGCAGTCTTGCCACCGGAAGCTCGTCGCGCTCGGCGACGAATCCGCCGAGGGCACGGCTGCCCCAGTGGGTCGGCAGGCCGAGCACCTGCAGGTTGTCCTTGATGGTGACGGGCACCCCGTCCAGCGCGCCGAGCGCCCGGCCTGCGCGCCAGCGCGCGGTGCTTTGCTCGGCGGCGTGCGCCGCGCCTTCGCGGTCGAGCGTGATGAGCGCATTCAGCCGTGGGTTGACCTCGGCGCTGCGAGACATGCAGGCCCGCAGCGCCTCGGTCGGCGTGAACGACGCGTCGCGAAAGCCGGCCACGAGCTGCGCCGCAGTGAGCTGCCAGAGCGGTGTGTTCATCGCTGCCTCACATGTGCGCCGGCAACCAGGTCACCAGCTGCGGCACGGCCATCAGCAGCAGCGTGAACAGGATCATGATCAGCGCATAGGGCAAGGCACCGTAGATCGCATCCTCGATGCCGCCCTTGTCCGGACGGATGCCATGCACCACGAACAGGTTCATGCCCACCGGCGGCGTGATCAGGCCCAGCTCGCACATCAGCACGATGAAGATGCCGAACCAGATCGGGTCGACACCGATCGCCGTCGCAATCGGGTAGGTGATCGGAATCGTCGCGACCTGCATCGACAACACGTCCATGAACATGCCCAGGATCAGGTAGAACACGATCAGCGCGAGGATCAGGCCGGTGGCCGATAGCCCCAGGCCCGCGACCCACTTCGTCATCGCCTCGGCGACGCCGGTGAGGCTCACCGTCAGGTTGAGGATGAAGGCCGCCGCGACGATCAGCAGGATCATGCCGCTCACGCGCGCGGTCGAGACAAAGCAGTTTCGCAGCAGCTCCCAGTTCAGCTTGCCAGACTGCCACACGAAGGCAAGCGCCGCCATCACGCCGAGCGCCGCGCTTTCGGCCGCGGTGGCGATCCCGAAATAGAGGCTGCCCATCACGATGCCGAACACCACCATCGGCGGGATCAGGTGCACGAGCACACGCAGCCGTTGGTCGAGCGGCACCTTCGGCTCGCGCATCACCTTGCCGCTGGCCAGGCTCGACAGGGCGATCCAGAGCATGAAGCACAGCGTGAGCAGGATGCCCGGGATGATGCCGGCGATGAACAGCTTGCCGATCGAGTTGTTGGTGAGCGACCCGTACACGATCATGTTCACGCTCGGCGGAATCAGGATGCCCAGCGTTCCGCCCGCGGCCAGGCTGCCGAGCGAGGCGCGCATCGGGTAGCCGCGCTTGTGCAGCGAGGGCAATGCCACCGTGCCGACCGTGGCCGCGGTGGCGACCGACGAGCCGGAAGTCGCCGCGAACAGCGCGCAACTGCCGATATTGGTGTGCAGCAGCCCACCCGGCAAGCGGCCGAGCCAGGCCGACAGCGCGATGTACATGCGGTCCGCAATGCCGGAGCGCAGCAGCAGCTCGCCGAGCAGCACGAACAGCGGCACGGAGGTCAGCAGGGCTTCGTTCTGCACGCCCCACACCACCGGTGCGATCGAGTCCATGAACGGAATGCCGTAGGCGGCGATGCCGCCGATGATCCCGACCGCCGCCATCGACACGGCGATCGGCATGCCGACCAGCATCAGGGCGAGCATGGCGAAGAACGCGAATCCGATCAGTGCGATGTTCATGGTGCCGCTCCTTCGGCCGCCTGGCGCACCTTGAGGTCGTCCAGTTCCTCCTTCAGCTCTTCCTTCGCGCTCTTCGGATGGAAGTCGCTGTTGAGCGTGGCGATGTCGCCGCGCAGCAGCAGCTGCGTCGCACGCAGCGCCAGGCCGCAGGCCACCAGCGCAAAGATCACGAGGCCTGCGTACCAGACGCCCTGCGGGATGATCAGCGGCGTGGCCCACGGTGTCTGCGCGGTGCTGCGGTAGGCGGTCGTGTCCTGGATCACCTTGAACGCCACCCAGGCGATGAACAAGGCGAACACGGCCAGCGAGAGGATCGAGATCCAGTTCAGAAGCGCCTGCACGCGCAACGGGAACTTCTCGTGGAAGACGTCGACGCGGATGTGGTTGCGCCCCAGCAGGGCCAGGCTGAAGGCGATCGTCGACCCCACGGCCAACGCATAGCCGCCCAGCTCGTCGGCGCCTTGCAGCGAGATGTTGAACACCTTGCGCGAAATGGTCTCGATGGTGACGATCACCGCCAGGCCCAGGAAGATGGCGCCGAACGCGGTGGCCAGCACCGTCTCCATGCGCGTCTTGAAGTCGACAGCCCCGGCAGGCGCCACCTTCCCGGTGGGCGCTGCGATGGGCTGCCGCTCGCTCGTCATGGCGCGGCTGTTCACTTCAGCCCCAGCACCGGTGCCACCGTCGCCTGCCAGGTCTTCGAGCAGGTGGGGTTGGACTTGTCGCACACCTCGGCCCACACCGGCAGCGACACCTTGTTCACCGCGCTGCGCACCAGCTCGATGTCGGCCGGCGTGACCGGCACGTTGACGAGGTTGAACTTCTTGCCGGTCGTGCACGGGTCCTTGCCGGCATTGCAGTTGAGCGCGTCCTGGAACAGCTCTTCGGAGTACTTCCACACGTCGTCGGTCAAGGCGTCGAAGGCCTTCGTCAGCTTCGCCTGCTGGTCGGGCGTCAGCGCTTTCCATGACTTCATGGTCATGCCGTAGCCATTGAGCGCCATCTGGAAGCCGATCGCCATCTGGTGGGTCGTCACTTCAGGCCAGCCCGCCGAGTTGGCCGAGCTCGGCCCGGTGATCGCGCAATCGACCACGCCGAGCGACAGCGACTGGTGCGTGTCGGCAAACGACACCGGCACCGGCGTGCCGCCCACCATCTCGATGAACTTGGCCAGGTTCTGGTCGTACACGCGCACCTTCAGGCCCTTGATGTCGGCCAGCTTGGCCACCGGCTTCTTGCAGAAGAGGATCTGCGGGCCGAAGGGCCAGACGCCCAGCAGCTTGACGCCGAACTGGGCCTGCAGCCGCGCATCCGCCGTGTCGAAGTAGGCCTTGGCCACCTTGCGGCCCGTGGCGTAGTCGGGCGCCGCGCCCACCAGGTCGAGTCCCAGGATGGTCGGCTCGTCACGGGAGTTCTGCGACACCCGCAGCGACACGATGTCGAACAGCCCGGCCTTCATGACGCGCAGTTGCTCGGTGTCCTTGATGCCCAGCGTATCGATGGGCTTGTAGTCGACGTCGATCGGCAGTCCGGTCCTGGCCGCGAAGTTCTCGAAGAACGGTTGCTCCTTGTTCTTCTGGATCAGCCCGGTGGCCAGCGGCTGGCCGACGGCTTTCAGCTTGATCCTGTCTTGCGCGTGGGCCGCGGGCAGGCCGAGCATCACGGCCAGGGCGACCGTCGCGAAGGATTTGAGACGAGGGTGAAACAGCATGAAGACTCCTGGAGATGTGAGACGGGTTGGCGGGCGGCACTGGAGAAACGATGGGCCATTGGATGCCGACGCGGCGTGGCGCTGCAGACTATTCCGCTGCGCGGGAAGCCGAACAAAAACTCTTTGGGATCAATGACTTGGCGCTGCGCGCCGGTGGAAGACCCGCGCTAGAAGGTGCGGCCGCCGTAGGCGGATGTGATCTCGTCGGCGGCGGCGCGCACCGCGGCGCCAAGCTGCACGAAGTCGGTGCTCTTGATGCGCTGCGTGGGCCCGACGAGCGAGATCGCGCCGAAGGGCTGGCCATGCTCGTCTCGGATCGCGGCGGCGATGCATCGCAGGCCGACCGCGTTCTGCTCGTCATCGATCGCATGGCCCGCGCGGCGCACTTCGCCGAGCGTTTCATGCAGTCGCGAGGCGCGCGCGATCGTGTTGTTGGTGAGCTTCGGCAGGCCATAGGTGCGCAGGTACTGCAGCACGTCGTCCTCCGCCATCGCCGCCAGGATCGACTGCCCCATCGCGGTCCCGTGCAGCGGCGCGCGAAACCCCGGCTTGCCGATGGCGCGCATCAGTTCACGGCTTTCGACCTGCGTCACGAAGACGATGTCGCCGAGATCGGCAATGCCGAGATTGATGCTCTCGCCGGTGCTGTCGCGCAGCCGCCGCATCACCGGCAGCGCCAGGTGCGCGATGCGGCGGCGCCGCGCGAACGCGGCCCCCACGGAGAAGCAGCGCACGCCCACATACCAGAGGTTGGTCTCGCGGTCGAACTGGACGAACTGCCGCTGCTCGAGCGTCGTGAGCAGGCGGTGGGCCGTGGACGACGACAGCCCGCTGTGCGCCGCGATGTCGACCAGGCGATAGCCCTCGTCGTCCTCGGCGAGCAGTTCGAGCAGCTGCATCGCGCGCGTGAGCGACTGCACGGTGCTGTCGCTGTCTCGGTCGATGCGGGTGACCTTGGTGGTCTTGGCGGGCGGGGGAGGCGAGCTGGCGGTCATGGCGTGCCTTTTGCAAGTTGCGCGCCATCGGCCTCTGGCCGTCCGCAGCGCGATCTGGCCGTCGATGGTCCGTGACAACGGGAGCGTCAAACACAGTGTTTACACTGATGTCGACATTATTCCGGGCAAACCCGGCCGGCCCGACGCATGCAGAACGTCGCACCGCGATGGTGCAGATGGGGTTCCAGGCCATGGCAGGCCAGCGGGAATCTCGCTAGCCGTTCCAGCGCCGCAGCCCCAGATCCGAGGCCAGGCCCCGATAGCGCCCGATGCTGGCCTGGACATACGCCTCCAGCGCGCTCCCCGTGCGCGAGAACGGATAGAGCCGATGGCGCGCGCGCAAGGCCGGATAGTCCGGCGCCTCCATCGCCTCGCGAAAGGCGTCGATCCATGCGCGCGCGGCCGGCTCGGGGGCGGCGGCGCTCATGTAGACACCGCGGACGGTGGGCCAGACCAGGTCCACCTTCTGTTCGCGCGCGGTGGGGATGCCGGCGAGCTGGCCGTCGAGCGCCGTCTCCGACAGCACCGCCAGGATGCGCACCGCGGCACCGCCGGCGATGGCCTGCAGCGCTTCGGCGGCATCGCCGGGAAACAGGTCGACGTGCTTGCCCTGCAGCGCCCGCAACGCATCGCCGCCGCCTTCGAAGGAGACGAAGCGCATCGACCTGGGGTCGCGCCCCGCGGCCCTCAACAGCAGCGCGGCCTTCACCCAGTCCTGGCTGCCGACCGTGCCGCCGGCGCCGAAGGCGAGGCGCGAAGGCTCCTGCCGCAGGGCCGCCACCACATCCTGCAGCGACTGGTAGGGCGAGTCGCGGTGCACCGCGACCACGCCGTAGTCCGTGCCGAGGGCGGCGATCCAGCGCGCGACATTCGGCGAGTGCGGCCCGAAGCGGCCTTGCGCGATATTGAGCAGGGTGCCGCTGGAAAACGCCACGAGCAGCGAAGGCCCGCCCATCTGGCCGGTGGCGATGCGGTCGAAGGCCACCGCGCCGATGCCGCCGGGCATGAAGCGCTGCGCCAGAGGCGGACGCGCCGGACGCACCGCCTGCAGGCCGTCGCGCGCCAGCGCGCAGGTGAGGTCGAAGCCGCCGCCCGCCTTGGCGGGGATCACGCATTCCGCCGCGGCCGCGCTCGGATCGTCGGCCGGCCCGGCCCCGCCGACGCCGGGCAGCGCGAGGCCCGGGAGCGTGCACAGCACGTGGCGGCGGGTGACATTCAGCTCGAACATGGTCGACGGGACTCTCTTTCTGCGGGCGCGTCAAGGCCCGGCCGCAGGCCACCACAGCGACGCGTGCAGGCCCCGGGTGCCCTCGCGGGCCTTGAGTTCGAGATCACCCTGGTGGCGCTGCGCGATGGAACGCGCAATCGCCAACCCCAGGCCGGACCCGCCCTGGCCCGCGCGGCTCCCGCGCACGAAGCGCCGCCCCAGCGCCGCGCATTCCTCGTCGCTGAGCCCGGGGCCGTCGTCTTCCACGGTCAGGCGCCAGCCGCGTTGCTCCTCGACCGCCATGAGGGTGATGGTGCCGCGCGGCGGCGTGTAGGCGATCGCGTTGACGACCAGGTTGCTCAAGGCCTCGCGCAGCAGGCCCGCATCGGCCACGGCGCGGAGCTTCGCGGCCGGCGGATGGATGCCCAGGTCGATCTGCTTGCTGCGCGCCAGCGGCAGCAGGTCGACGGCCACGTCGCGCAGCAGCCCCGCGAGGTCGACCGGCTCGAACGCCAGCGACGCGGTGTCGCTGCGGCCCAGGGCCAGCAGCTGCTGGGTGCTGCGCGTGACGCGGCCGATCTCGACGCCGAGCGCTTCGAGGGCCTGGCTCACCTGGGCCGGATCCTGCGCGCGGCGGGCATAGTCGACCTGCATCTGCAGCGTCGTGAGGTGGGTGCGCAGCTGGTGCGAGGCGTCGTCGAGAAACTGGCGCTGCTGGGCCACCAGGTCCTGCGTGCGGGCCATCTGCTGGTTCACCGCGCCGACCAGCGGCCGGATGTCCGCCGGCAGGTCGGCATCCTCGATGCGCGTGAGGTCGTCGGGCGTGCGCGCCTGCACCTCGCGCGCCAGCCGCGTCAGGGGCCGCAGCGCCGCCGCCAGGGCCAGCGCGGTGCTGAGCAAGAGCAGCGCCAGCACCACGCCGTCGCGCAGCGCCGCGCGCCGGACGAAGCGCGAGCTGAACGCCTGCCGCGAGCGCGTGCTTTCGCCGACCTGGATCAGCACGCTGCGCCCGCTGCTCCCGGCCGGCGCGCGGTCGAGCTCGCGCCGGTAGGCGGCCAGGCGGACCGGCTCGCCGAAGTAGCTCGCGTCGTAGAACACCGGCACACCAGGCTTCAGCTCGGCGCGCGGCTCGGGCAGGTCGGCGCTGCCGAGCTCCACCAGGCCGTCCGAAGTCGCCACGCGGAAATAGACCTGGCCGCTGGCGGTCAGCTCGAAGAACTCGAACAGGGTGTACGGCAGCTCGACCGACAGCCCGCCCGAGGCGGTCGAAATGTTCGCGTCGATCGACTTCAGGGCGCCGAGCACCGAGCGGTCATAGGCCGCGTTGGCCGCCTCGAGCGCATCGTGCCGGGTCATCCAGAGCTCGATGCAGGTCACCAGCAGCAGCGAAGGCAGCAGCAGCAGCGCCAGGCGTTGCCGCAGGCTGGCACGCCGCATCCAGGTCGCGGCGGCGCCGAAGGGCTGCAGCAGCGCGCTCACTCAGCCGAGCTCCAGCGCGTACCCCAGGCCGCGCAGGGTCGTGATGCGAACGCCGCTGCCGTCGAGCCGCTTGCGCAGCCGATGCACGAACACCTCCACCGCCTCGGGGTGCACGCTCTCGTCGTCCGAGAACACCCGGTCGAGGATCTGCTGCTTCGACAGCGGCTCGCCGCTGCGCTGCGCCAGCACCCGCAGCACCGACAGCTCGCGCGGAGACAGCGCCAGCGGCTCGCCGTGCAGCGTGAACTGCTTGCGGCCGCCGTCGTACACCAGCGGACCGCAGGCCAGGCGCGGATGCTCGACGCCGCGCGCGCGCCGCACCAGCGCCTGCAGGCGGGCTTCGAGCTCGGCCAGGGCGAAGGGCTTGGCCAGAAAGTCGTCGGCGCCCGCGTTCAGCAGCGCGACGCGTTCGGCCAGCGAATCCCGGGCCGTGAGGATCAGCGTCGGCAACCGCTGGTCGCGCTCGCGCAGGCGCTGCAGCACCTCGTGGCCATCGAGGCCGGGCAGGCCGAGGTCGAGCACCAGCGCGTCGTGGTCGTGCGCCTGCAGCGCGCGATCGGCCAGGCGGCCGTCGTCCACCCATTCGACCTGGATGCCGGCGTGCTCGAGCGCCTTGCACAGCCAGGTGCCAAGCGTGTGTTCGTCCTCAGCCAGCAGAATGCGCATGGCCTCGATGGTAGGGCCGCCGGCTTCAGTCGGGCTTGATGTTCGCCCGCGCGATGACGGTCTTCCAGCGGGCCTGCTCGGCGGCGATGAACTGGGCGAACTGCTCCGGCGTGCCGCCGACGACCTCGGCGGCATCGCCGCGCAGGCGCTCCGTCGCAGCGGGCGATCGCACGGCCTTCATGGTTTCCGTGGAGAGCTTCGCCAGGTTGGCCGGCGCCATGCTCGCGGGCGCGAGCATCCCGTACCACTGGGTCATCTCGAAGCCCGGGTAGCCCTGCTCGGCCACGGTCGGCACGTCCGGCAGCTGCGGCAGGCGCTTGGCCGAGCCGGTGGCGATGCAGCGCACCTTGCCCGACTTGATGAAGGGAATGATGGCGGCCGCGCCGATCGCCGAGGCGTCGAGCCGGCCCGACAGCAGGTCGGTGAGCATCGGGCCGGTGCCGCGGTAGGGCACGTGCAGCATGAAGACGCCGGACGTGACCTTCAGGTATTCGAAGGCCAGGTGGCCGGCGCTGCCGTTGCCGGCGGAGCCGTAGCTGAGCTTGCCCGGCTTCGACTTGGCGTAGGCGATGAATTCCTTCAGGTTCTTCGCCGGCACGTCGGGATGGACCACGTACAGGCTCGGCACCTTGGCGAGCAGGCTGACGGGCTTGAAGTCCTTGTTCGGGTCGTAGGGCAGCTTGTCGAAGATGAAGGGGTTCACGGCCAGCGTGCCGATGTGGCCGAGGATGATCGTGTGCTGGTCGTCGCTGCGCGCGACCTCGGCCATGGCGATGTTGCCGGCGGCGCCGGGCTTGTTGTCGACGTAGACGCTCTGGCCCAGCGTGTTGGAGAGTTCCGCCGCGGTGGAGCGGGCCACGATCTCCGAGCTTCCGCCGGGCGCGAAGGGCACCACGAAGCGCACCGACTTGCCGGGCCAGCTCCCCTGGGCGGATGCGAATCGCGGAACCAACCCCGCCAGGCCCAGGGCGCCACCCGCCTGGAGGAAGGTGCGGCGGGCCAGGTGGGCGTCGGCGCGGGGGTCGTCACGGTGGTCAGCGAACATGTTGTCTCCATTCGGTCTTGCAAGGCCGCGATGGTGCGCCTGCGAAGCTTTCGGAATGCTGTCAGTGCCTGCCCGCTTTTGCAAACAGCTCTCTCCGTCCGACGTGTCATCGAACGGGAACTCCGCACGAAAGACGAAGCCCCGGCGATGATCGAAGCCCTGCGCACGGTGATCAAGCGTATGCACTATCCACGAGTAGTCGCCGCTCGCCTCGGGCTGAAAGGCGATGGCCGCGACTTCCGCGGAGCACTCTTCGCCTGAGGATGTGAGCCATTTCGCGACCCCTGGACCGCAGCTTCGTGCCTGGAGCATTCGTGACTTCCGCCTCGCAGGCACGCGTCGTTTGTGGTGAATACCCTCGGCAGAACTGTCATGTTGCCCCGCTATATTGGCCCGAGCCAGTAGTCAGAAGAACGAGACAATGTCCTATCAAGAGTGGGTTGAGACCCTGTATATCGCGCCCGGCCACCCTACGTGCCCGGTTTACGCCATGCCGTATCCCATGGCCCGCAACCAGACGCCAGCGGATCTTCCGTTGGAGCACCAGCAGCAGGACTGGCGCGAGGTTGCGAAGTTGGACGGTAACCTCGCGCTCGTGCATATCGAGCCGGGCTACGTGGACTTCGCAACTGACATCGCCGGCCGACAGGTCGGCACGCATTTCGAAGTGACCCGGCACGCACATTGAGCCGCTGCGTCGCTGTACGCGCGACCACTTGACGCCGATCGGGTCGAAGGCCTGCTTCGCTCAGCCTCCCAGAAGCGCGCACGCCGCCACAGAACGGGCGCTCGCTGCTACGCGCCTGTCGCCGAAGGCAGTACGCTGTTGCATCCTGAGCTCCACGTCTTGGGGCAGAATCCTGCCGAATGCAAACGACCCCGCAAGCAGGAGGTTCCTCCTGCGCGAAGGCCAAAGGAACCCCAGAGCGAAGTGGCGTCACCTGGTATCGGAACCGTTCGGTCGGCGCCTGACGAGAAGCGTGAATATGCACTCAGCCTCCGCCACCATCTTCGACGAAGCCTACTACCAGCGGTACTACTTCGACAAGAAGACCAAAGTGGTGGACCCACAGCGTGTCGAGCGCTTGGGCGCATTTGTCTGCGCTTACCTTCGATACCTGCGCGTGCCCGTCAATCGAGTGCTCGACATGGGTTGCGGCATCGGGCTCTGGCGCGACATCGTGGCGCGAGAATTCCCCTTGGCCAGCTACCACGGAGTGGAGTACAGCGAGTATCTGTGCGGGCGCTACGGGTGGGAGCGCGGCTCGGTGGTGGATTACCAAGTCAGGAAGCCCTTTGACTTCGTCATCTGCCAGGGCGTACTGCCTTATCTCAGCCCGCAGGATTTGAAGCGCGCTCTGCGCAACCTGAGCCTGCTGAGCCAGGGCGCCCTGTATGTGGAAGCAGTGACGCGCGAGGACTACGAGCGCGACATCGTCGATGAGGACCTCACCGACCCCCACATCTATCGCCACCGCGCCGAGATCTACCGGCACGGGCTGTCGCGGCACCTTCAAGAGGTGGGCGGCGGCGTGTGGCTGAGCCGGCAAGCCGACGTGCCACTGTTCTCACTGGAGTGCGTCACAGAGTGACGGTTCCCCCGGAAAGCCCCTCAGGCAAAAGTGTGACTGTGTCGGCGTCGAGTGGCGACCGATTCGAGGCTGAAGGGTGCGGGCTCCGACTGCATGGTGCGCTTGGGCAATGGCGTCGGCGAACGATTTTTTCCTCAGGCATCGCGTACGGCGCCCATCCGCACGCCACAGTTCTACGCAGAATTCGTGAAGTAATGCACGCCCACTAGGCCGTCCGGTCAGTGGTGCGGACAACAGGAGGAGCCTAACGTTGGCACGTGACGCGCACTTTCGTGCGCGGGCTCAAACTGACGCGCGCGAACTCGACACTTCGCCCGTCAACTCCTTCTGGCTGGTTGAGAAAGGTGGAAGCGTTCATCACGCGCGGCCCGCCACCAGCCAGTCTTTTGTTGCCGCCGTGGCAGACGATGCGGCCATCCTCGATGGTTGACGTTCCTCCGTGGCCAGTCCCCAACGAAACTGAAGTAGACCCGCGTTCGCCCTCGATGGTCGAACTCGAGGCGCGGAACGAACTTCTGCTGTGGGCCGTTGGCGGCTTCAGGGGATCCTGGGAAAGTACGTTGGTCGGAGCTTACCTACGACGGCGGCTCCGACTTGTCGATAGCATCCAAACGGCCAATCCCGCGGCAATTCCTGCCACGGGCACGAGAAGCGCGGTCTGCGCTGCGGCTCGCGGACTGAGGCGCTTCGCCGCCATCTGCCGAGCGCTAAAAGAAATGGCCCGGGCTCTACCGATCCCATTCCTTGCGATCTGTCAGACAAGCGCCCGAGCGGAGTGCATTTCGCCGCTCCCCCGGCGAAGCGGCGGCCGATCGTGTCGCAATAAGGCCCAGGCTTGACAAGGTTTCGCCCTTGCCCCGCAATGAATCAGATGGCAAAACCGCAGACGTCCACCGTCCCAAAGGAGTCCGAAAATGCCGATGGATTGCCTGCGTCGCATTGCTGAACGGGATCTGCCCTGCTCGGTCTACGATCTGGCCGAGATCGACAACCTTCGCGTCCTGCGCGCCGCCGGAATGATCATGGCCTTCCTGCCGCCGCCTGAACCCTTGCCGCACGGCGCCTTGAGCCAGAAACCAGCCCAGGTTCTGGCGATCACGAGAAAGGGGTGGGAGGTGTTGAAAGGTCGAATGGCGGCGTAGGGCCGGCCGGCATGCCCACGGCTGCAACCACACGTCGGCCGCATCGACGTACCCCCTCCTCCGCCATTCTTCATGGGCTGAAATCACCGCTCCTGCTCCACTACGCTCTCGGCCCGAAGTGTCTGAGGGCCTTGCGACCCAGCGCAGTGACCATGTGGACAGTTTGGATCGTCCCGGTGGGGGGGAAGCTGCAGACGATGTGCCCGCCGTCGTGAAGAATCCTGAGCTTGTCCTGAACCACCGGGTCGACGACCTCAAGAGGCATCTCCGCATCGGCGAGCGCCTGGAGAAGTTCCATCGGCATGGCAGACCTCCCCAAATGTGCTGAACGTTCTGGCGGACGGTCGCCGGTTGCTTCAAGGCTCGAGACAGGTTGCACCGTCCGTATCTGGCGAGAGTTGAGTCGACGAAAGAAGGATAGCCAAGCCAGAATCTATCCCTTTTTGAGTACTTCTTCTATCAGCTGATGGAGTGAGCCGACAGCGCGGTGTTCGGCGCCAGTGCGAGGGCTGCGCCACGCTTGATCTGGCTCGAGAGCGAGGTTCGCGCCGGCTTACCGGGGCACTCCGGTGATCGAGACCGGCCTACCAGCGCCCAGCGCGCCATCCCACACCGATCGACAAGACCTGTTCACTCCAATCGACTCCACCTGGCTTTGAAACGCTCTCGGACGCATCGAGAAACACAAGCGACATCCGGATGCAGAGTCACGACTGTCAGCGCTCAGGCGGATGGCGTCAACCTCAGTTTCTTTCGGAAAGTGTCAAGAACTTTCAATTGAATCGCTTCAGAGCATGGACGAACTGTTCAAGGGCCGGCACTTCGAGCGAGAGCTCATCGTCATGTGCGTTCGCTGGTATCCCGGCGGAATTCGGGCTCCACGGGCAGCTTGCCGGACGCCACGGACTGTCGCGACATGGTTGTGCGCTCGACGTGAGTTGGGAAGAGGACGCTAGGTCTCCTTGCCGTCGGCGGCTTTCGCACCGCCAAGTACAGCAATGCAGTGCGAATTCAACCGGCCCTTAGCACCGCCCGTGCATCGACTCAGATCGGCGCGTCCTGCCACAGCCGCGTCGGCAGCAGGGTGAGGTCGGTAGCCACATGCCACCAGCAGTGCGAGTTCTCCCTTCATAGACCATCGGTCTTGCTGGCGCCTAAAGAATTACCAGATTCTGCCGATATCGCTCAAGGCGGTCGCCAAAGTGACCTGCCCCCTCCCAGCCGTACCAGCGTAGTGGCAGCGAAGTCCGTCAACTTGGAGAATGACGGACATGAGAAAGAGCAGATACACCGAGGAGCAGATCATCGGTTTCATCAAGCAGGCCGAGTCCGGCTTGCCGATCAAGGATCTG
>NZ_JBFUFO010000041.1:0-126303 GCF_056403395.1 Variovorax sp. P2_H12
AGAGTTTCCTGAGCGGCGGCAGCAACTACAGCAAGTACGCCAAGGGTGGCGTGGCCGTGGTGATCTCCAAGTCGGAGCAAAAGGCCGCCTTCATCGACCTGAAGCCACTGTTCACCTACGTCAACAGCGTCTACTTCGGGGGCGACCTGACGACCTTCACGTCGAGGATGGCGAGCCTGGGGCAGGCCGACAACCAATGGCCGTACACCTTCACGCAGCAGCCTTCGCAGGTTCCGACGGTGGTGAAGACGGTGTCGCTGTCGGCCAAGCCCACGGCGGTGAAGGCCAGCCTGTACGGCAACGCGATGCGCGCCTGGATCGCGACGCAGGACGGCACGATGCACATCTACAGCCTCGACGGCTATGCCCTGGGCGGTGCGGCCCCGGCGCCTTCGGCGAACGCCTTCGCGGAGGTCGGCACGGTCACGGGCCTCGGGCGCAATCCGACCTCGATCGCGACGTCCAAGGGCGAGCCGAGCAACACCAGCAGCAGCAGCGTCGATCCGCTGTCGCAGCAGGTGCTGGTGAGTTCGCGCGGCGACCGCAAGATCTCGTGGGTGCGCTTTGCGTCCAACGGCAACAGCGGCAGCATCGTGCGCACCTTGCAGGACACGCGCCTGATCGATCCGGTCTCGGTCGAGGACGCGGACAACTTCGCCACCGCGAACAACSTCCTGACCGTGGCCGACTACGCCGGCAAGGCCCTGAGAAACTACCGYTACGGGCCGGTGATCTACACCGACGGCAAGTCCTGCCCGGCGCCCAACGGGTGTCCCGTGACGCCCACGGGCTCCATCGGCATCGAGTACGGCGGCTCCATGGTCCTGCCCGGCAAGCCGTACCACGTCAAGACGGCCAACGTGCCTTGATCTTGATCTTGTAGAACGGCCGGGATGACACCGGCATGCATGGAACGGCCCGCTTCACGCGGGCCGTTTTTTTGTGCGTCCGGCATGGGCGATCCCGGTTCATCAAGCCGTGCCGGAAGGGTCAGGGTGCCCGGGCGCCGGCATGGCCATCGGGGCTGACTTAAAATCCATCCCCCCTGGTTCATGGGCGCGCAGCGCCCGACCGAGGCCACTCCCCGATGAATGCTCCGACCGCGTTGACGGCGTTGTTGTCGCAGGCCGCAGAGCCTGCGCGACTGCGTGAGATCCCCTACAACTACACCAGCTTTTCCGATCGAGAGATCGTGATCCGCCTTCTGGGCGGGCGCGGCTGGGAACTGCTGCAGACCCTTCGCTCGGAGCGCCGCACCGGCCGCTCGGCCCGCATGCTCTACGAAGTGCTGGGCGACATCTGGGTGGTGCAGCGCAACCCCTACCTGGTCGATGACCTGCTGGACAACCCGCGTCGCCGCGGCCAGCTGGTCGAGGCGCTCAACCACCGACTGGGCGAGGTGCAGAAGCGGCGCACGCCCGACACCGATGCCCAGCGCGACGCGTCCGTCGGCGAGCTGACCGGCCTGGTGGCGCAGGCGGTCGCGGCCTTCGACGGCATGTTCCGCGAGGTCGCGGCCCTGCGGCGCAAGGCCACGCGGGCACTGCGCCGGCTCACCGCCAAGGACAACATCAAGTTCGACGGCCTGTCGCGCGTGTCGCATGTGACCGACGCCACCGACTGGCGGGTCGAGTACCCCTTCGTGGTGCTGACGCCCGACACCGAGGCCGAGATGGCCGGCCTGGTCAAGGGCTGCATCGAGCTCGGCCTCACCATCGTTCCGCGCGGCGGCGGCACCGGCTACACCGGCGGCGCGATCCCGCTGACCTGGAACAGCGCGGTCATCAACACCGAGAAGCTCGAGGCCATGACCGAGGTCGAGTTGCGCGAGCTGCCCGGTCTCGAAGCGCCGGTGCCGACGATCTGGACCGAGGCCGGTGTGGTCACCCAGCGGGTCGCGGATGCGGCCGAGCGCGCGGGCTTCGTGTTCGCGGTCGATCCGACCTCCGCCGAGGCCTCCTGCGTGGGCGGCAACGTGGCGATGAACGCGGGCGGCAAGAAGGCCGTGCTGTGGGGCACGGCACTCGACAACCTGGCCTCGTGGCGGATGGTGACGCCGGACGCCGAGTGGCTGGAGGTCACCCGGGTCGGCCACAACCTCGGCAAGATCCATGACGCCGAGAGCGCGGCGTTCGAGCTCCAGTACTTCGCCGCCGATGGCAAGACCCCGCTGCGCGCCGAGCGGCTCGAGATTCCGGGCCGCACCTTCCGCAAGGAAGGCCTCGGCAAGGACGTCACCGACAAGTTCCTGTCGGGCCTGCCCGGCATCCAGAAGGAAGGCTGCGATGGCCTGATCACCAGCTGCCGCTGGATCGTGCATCGCATGCCGGCCCACACCCGCACGGTCTGCCTCGAGTTCTTCGGCAACGCGAAAGACGCGGTGCCGAGCATCGTCGAGATCAAGGACTTCATGTTCGCCGAGCAGAAGCGCTCGGGGGTGCTGCTGGCCGGGCTGGAGCATCTGGACGACCGCTATCTCAAGGCCGTCGGCTATGCGACCAAGTCGAAGCGCCATGGCGGACTGCCGAAGATGGCGCTGTTCGGCGACATCGCCGGCGACGACGCCGACACGGTGGCGCGCGTGACCTCCGAGGTGGTGCGCATCGCCAATTCGCGCAGCGGCGAGGGCTTCATCGCGATCAGTCCCGAGGCGCGCAAGAAATTCTGGCTCGACCGCAAGCGCACCGCCGCCATCAGCCGGCATACCAACGCCTTCAAGATCAACGAGGACGTGGTCATTCCGCTGCCGCGGATGGCCGAGTACACCGACGGCATCGAGCGCGTCAACATCGAGCTGTCGCTGCAGAACAAGATCGCGCTGGCCGATGCGCTGGAAGACTTCCTGGCGCGGGGCAACCTGCCACTGGGAAAGCGCGAGGACGCCAACGACATCCCGGCAGCCGAGCTGCTGGAAGACCGCGTGGCCCAGGCGGTGGCGCTGGTGGGCGAGGTCAGGGCCCTGTGGCAGGGCTGGCTCGACCAGGTCGGGACGCTGTTCCCGCAACTGCAGGACCATTCGTTGCGCGCCAGCTGGAAGACGCAGTTGCGCGCGCCCCTGGCGGAGATCTTCACCGGCGCCGAGTTCGCGCCGATCCTCGCCGAGTGCAGCGAGATCCACCGGAGCGTTCTCAAGGGCCGCGTCTGGATCGCGCTCCACATGCACGCCGGCGACGGCAACGTTCACACCAACATCCCGGTCAACAGCGACAACTACGAGATGCTGCAGACCGCCCATGCGGCCGTCGTGCGCATCATGGCGCTGGCGCGCAGCCTCGACGGCGTGATCTCGGGCGAGCACGGCATCGGCATCACCAAGCTCGAGTTCCTGAGCGATGAGGAACTGCAGCCCTTCACCGACTACAAGAAGAAGGTCGACCCCGAAGGCCGCTTCAACAAGGGCAAGCTGCTGCGCAGCGGGGAGCACCAGGCGGCCGACGGCAGCGCGCTGCATTCCAACCTGACCAATGCCTACACGCCGAGCTTCGGCCTGATGGGGCACGAGTCGATCATCATGCAGCAGAGCGACATCGGCGCCATCGCCGACAGCGTCAAGGACTGCCTGCGCTGCGGCAAGTGCAAGCCGGTGTGCGCCACCCACGTGCCGCGCGCCAACCTGCTCTATTCGCCGCGCAACAAGATCCTCGCGACCTCGCTGCTGGTGGAGGCCTTCCTGTACGAGGAGCAGACGCGGCGCGGCGTCAGCATCAAGCACTGGGAAGAGTTCGAGGACGTGGCCGACCACTGCACCGTGTGCCACAAGTGCCTCACGCCGTGCCCGGTCAACATCGATTTCGGCGACGTCTCGATGAACATGCGCAACCTGCTGCGCAAGATGGGCCAGAAGTCCTTCCGGCCGGGCAATGCGGCCGCGATGTTCTTCCTCAATGCGACCAATCCGCAGACCATCAAGATGATGCGCACCGGCATGGTCGACATCGGCTTCAAGGCCCAGCGCCTGGCCAATGACCTGCTGCGCGGCCTGGCCAGGAAGCAGACCGCCGCGCCGCCCGCCACGCTCGGTCCGGCGCCGATGAAGGAGCAGGTCATCCACTTCATCAACAAGAAGATGCCCGGTGGATTGCCCAAGAAGACCGCGCGCGCGCTGCTCGACATCGAGGATGCCGACTACGTGCCGATCATCCGCAACCCCGAGGCGACCACGCCCGAGACCGAGGCGGTGTTCTATTTCCCCGGCTGCGGCTCGGAGCGGCTGTTCTCGCAGGTGGGCCTCGCCACGCAGGCGATGCTGTGGCATGCGGGCGTGCAGACGGTGCTGCCGCCTGGCTATCTCTGCTGCGGCTACCCGCAGCGCGGCAGCGGCCAGTTCGACAAGGCGGAGAAGATGATCACCGACAACCGGGTGCTCTTCCACCGCGTCGCCAACACGCTCAACTACCTCGACATCAAGACCGTGGTGGTGAGCTGCGGCACCTGCTACGACCAGTTGCAGGGCTACCAGTTCGACAAGATCTTCCCGGGCTGCCGGATCATCGACATCCACGAATACTTGCTCGAGAAGGGCATCACGCTGGCGGACTCGGTGGGTGCGAGCGGTGGCAGCTACCTCTACCACGACCCCTGCCACACGCCCATGAAGCTGCAGGATCCCATGAAGACCGTGAAGGCGCTGGTCGGCGACAACGTGCTCAAGAACGACCGCTGCTGCGGCGAATCCGGCACCTTGGGCGTGACCCGTCCGGACATCTCGACCCAGATCCGCTTCCGCAAGGAAGAGGAGCTGAAGAAGGGCGAGGCGGCGCTGCGCGATGCGGGCAAGGTCGCGCCCGGCGCCAACGTCAAGATCCTCACCAGCTGCCCGAGCTGCCTGCAGGGCCTGAGCCGCTACGGCAACGACCTGAACAACGGCCTGCTCGAAGCCGACTACATCGTGGTCGAGATGGCCAACAAGATCCTCGGCGAGGACTGGATGCCCGCGTACGTGGCCGCCGCCAACCACGGCGGCATCGAACGCGTGCTGGTATGACGCCGAAACACGTGGCGGGCTGTCCGCTGTGCGACGAGCCCGGCGGGCGCCTGGTCTTCCAGGCCGCCAGGCTGCGCGTCATCCATGCGTCCGAAGCGGGCTTCCCGGCCTTCTACCGCGTCGTCTGGACCGACCACGTGGCCGAGTGGTCCGACCTGGACCCGGCGGACCGTGCCCTGTGCATGGAGGCCGTCGCCGTGGTGGAGCAGTGCCTGCGCGATGTCCTGGCGCCGGTCAAGATCAATCTTGCCGCCCTCGGCAACATGGTCCCGCACCTGCATTGGCACGTGATCGCACGCTTCGACTGGGACAGCCACTTTCCCTCGCCTGTGTGGGCCGCGCCGCAGCGCGCGTCCGACCCGCAGCGCGAACGGGAGATCGAGATTCAACGGCCGGCGCTGGAACGCGAGATGATCCAGCGTCTGGCGACAAGGAGTTTCTGATGGCAGGTTTGCAGGCGGGCGCACCGACGCCCCAGTCGATCACGGTGCACGGCCAGTCGCGCGTGCTGGAGGTGGGGTTTTCCGACGGCGCGACCTTCCGCATCCCGTTCGAGCTCATGCGTATCTATTCACCCTCGGCGGAGGTGCAGGGCCACGGGCCCGGCCAGGAGGTGCTGCAGACCGGCAAGCGCGAGGTCGACCTGGTCGACCTGCAGCCGGTCGGCAACTATGCAGTGCAGCCGACCTTCAGCGACGGCCATGACACCGGTATTTTCTCGTGGGATCTGCTCTACGACCTCGGCGCGCGCGAGGCCGAGCTGTGGGCCGAGTACGAGCGGCGCCTGGCCGCCGCGGGCGTCGACCGTGACGCGCCGATGGCCGACAAGGCGGCCGCGTCGGGCCACGGCGAACACGCCTGCGGCAGCCATTGAGCACAGAAAGTCCGGTGCCCCTGCGGGTTATCCGGCTTGATCTGAACGCTTCCGGCCTAACATCGGGTGCATGAGCACCACCCATTTCGGATTCGAATCGGTCGACGAAAGCGACAAGGCGAAGCGCGTGCGCGGCGTCTTCGATTCGGTCGCCTCGCGCTACGACCTGATGAACGACCTCATGTCGATGGGACTGCACCGCGCCTGGAAGGCCTACACGGTGATGGTCGCCAACGTCGGCGAAGGCTCCAAGGTGCTGGACATCGCCGGCGGCACCGGCGACCTTGCACTCGCTTTCGCCAAGAAGGTGGGGGCCAGCGGCGAGGTGGTCCACACCGACATCAACGAGGCCATGTTGCGCACCGGCCGCGATCGCCTGCTCGATGCCGGGGTCGCCTTGCCCACGCTGGTCTGCGATGCCGAGAAGCTGCCGTTTCCAGACAACCACTTCGATGTCGTGACCGTCGCCTTCGGCTTGCGCAACATGACCCACAAGGATGTTGCGCTGAAGGAAATGAACCGCGTGCTGAAGCCGCGCGGCAAGCTGCTGGTGCTGGAGTTTTCCAAGGTCGCCAAGCCGCTGCGCAAGGCCTACGACTGGTATTCGTTCAGCGTGCTGCCGCGCTTGGGCAAGGTGGTGGCCGGCGACGACGCCAGCTACCGCTACCTGGCCGAATCGATTCGCATGCATCCGGCCCAGGAAGACCTCAAGACCCTCATGAAGGAGGGCGGTTTCGGTCATGTGGACTATCACAATTTGACGGGCGGCGTGGTTGCCCTGCATGTTGGAATCAAGTGTTGAAGCTGTTTTTCGCCGAATTGGAGACGTCATGAAGAAAATTGGGTCCTTGTTGCTGGTGTGTGCGTTGGCCGTTGTGAGCATCGACGCCAGTGCCGCCCGCATGGGTGGCGGCAGGTCGGTCGGCAAGCAGTCCGGCAACGTGACGCAGCGTGAGGCCACGCCGTCCGCCACGCCGACGGCACCGGCACAAAACGTGAATAGCGCCGCCGCCAAGCCGGCCGCGGCGGCCCCTGCCGCAGCAGCGCCCAAGAAGCCCTGGGCCGGGATGCTCGGCGGCCTGGCCGCTGGCCTCGGCCTGGCCTGGCTCGCGCATTCGCTCGGCCTCGGCGCGGCCTTCGGCAATATTCTGCTGATCGGCCTGCTGGTGCTGGCGGCAGTGGTCGTGTGGCGGATCTTCGCGGCCCGCTCGCGTGCGGCCGCCTCGCCGCGCGCCGGCGCTTTCGCCTTCCAGGGCGCAGGCAGCCCGGCGGATGCCACGGCACCGCCCCAGTACAGCCCCCGCAATGTCGGCAACGACGCCTCGGCGCGCCCCTGGGAGAACAATGCCACGGCTTTCGACGCCAGCGCTTCGCAGCAGCCCGAGCATCCGGCGGATCGCACCAGCGGTTCGTCGATGGCCGGCGCGGCCGCCGCGGGCGGCAGCATGATCGGGTCGGCCCTGGCGGGCTCCCAGTCGTGGGGCATTCCCGCCGGCTTCGATGCCGACGGCTTCCTCACCGCGGCGAAGCGCAACTTCGTGACCCTGCAGGACGCCTGGGATCGCGCCGACATCGGCACCCTGCGCTCCATGATGACCGATGGCATGGTGGGTGAGATCCGCCAGCAACTGGCCGAGCGCGAGACCCACACCGGCGGCCAGGCGAACAAGACCGAGGTCGTGATGCTCGACGCCAAGCTGCTCGGCATCGAGGAACTGCCCGACGCCTACCTGGCGAGCGTGGAGTTCTCCGGCATGATCCGCGAGGACGTGTCGGCCGGCCCGAGCCCGTTCCGCGAGGTCTGGAACATGACCAAGGACACCAAGGGCGGCAGCGGCTGGCTGGTGGCCGGCGTGCAGGCGTTGCAGTAGGCTCCCCCCAGGTTGCCCGGCACTTCGTGTCCGGGCGCCCACCCCCTCCGGGGGCAACACCAGCGGCCTGGCAAAGCCAGTTCCGCGGTGTTTCACCAACGGGCCTGGCTTCGCCGGCCAAGCCATCGCGCTGTGGTTTTTCTACGGCTGCGCGCAGCGCGCCTGTTCGCGGGCAGCCGCGGAACCGGCTTCGCCGGGCCGCTGGCTGCGCCCCCGGTAGGGGGTGGGAGGGCTACACGCAGTGAGCCCGACCTGGGGGCGAGCGTGATAATACGGAGATGGTTACACCATCGTCCCCTTTTTCGTTTCTGGAAGACCTCGCCAATCGCGTCGGCAGCCGTCTGCAGCCGCCGGCCTGGGCTGTCCACGAGATCCAGCATCGCACCGTGCTTTTCCTCAACCATGTGCTCCAGCAGGAACCCGAGGCCCAGCAGCGCCTGCTGCGGCTGCAGGGGCGCGTGGTGCAGTTCGAGTGGCTCTTCGTGACGATGCAGTTCGTCGCGACGCCGGCGGGGCTGCTCGACCTCGCGCCCGAAGGCGCCACTGCCGAACTCACGCTGACGGTGACCGAGGCGTCGCCCTTCGGCTTCGCGCGGGCTGCCGTCCGCGGCGACAAGCCGGCCGTGCGCATCGAGGGTGACGTGCAGCTGGCCGCGGAGGTCAACTGGTTGATCGATCATGTGCGCTGGGACGTCGAAGACGATCTCGCACGTGCCATCGGCGACGTGCCGGCGCACACCATCGCGAGCGGCGCCCGCCGCGTGGTGGAGGCACTGCGGCAGTTCGTCGGCCAGCGTCCGGGCAGGGCCGACGGTTCTGCAGGCGCCGAATGAGCCGCCGGATCGTTACCAAGCCCAAGGCGAACACCGCAGCGCGCAACGCGCAGGTTTTCGAATGAGGCGGATCTACCGCGGCGCCTTCATCGTCTGGGTCGCGCTTCGCTACGGCCTCGACGAGCTTGTGCTCTCGAGCTTCCAGAAACCCTGGCTGCGCGCAGTGGCGCGCATCGTGTCGGTCGGCCGCAACCTCGATGCGCCGCGCGGCCAGCGGCTGCGCGAGGCGCTGGAGCGACTGGGACCGATCTTCGTCAAGTTCGGGCAGGTGCTGTCGACCCGGCGCGACCTGTTGCCGCCGGACATCGCCGACGAACTCGCCTGGCTCCAGGACCGGGTGCCGCCGTTTCCTTCCAAGGTGGCGATCGCGACCATCGAGCGCGCCTTCCGGCGACCGATCGGCGACATCTTCGTGCAGTTCGACGAGACGCCGGTCGCCAGCGCATCGATCGCCCAGGTGCATTTCGCGACGGTTCGCCTGGCCGACGGCTCGGTGCGCGAGGCGGCGGTCAAGGTGCTGCGCCCAGGCATGCGCGACGTGATCGAGAAGGATCTTGCGCTGATGGCCATGATGGCCGGCTGGGTCGAGGGCATGTCGGCCGACGGCAAGCGGCTGAAGCCGCGCGAGGTGGTCCGCGAATTCGACAAGTACCTGCACGACGAGCTCGACCTGGTGCGCGAGGCTGCCAATGCGGCCCAGCTGCGCCGGAACATGGAACAGCTCAAGCTGGTGCTGATCCCGGAGATGTACTGGGACTTCTGCCATCCCGAGGTCATGGTGATGGAGCGCATGAAGGGCGTGCCGATCGCCCAGCTCGACCGCCTGCGGGCAGCCGGCGTCGACATCCCGAAGCTGGCACGCGATGGCGTCACGATCTTCTTCACCCAGGTCTTTCGCGACGGCTTCTTCCATGCCGACATGCACCCGGGCAACATCCAGGTCAGCCTGGAGCCGGAAAGCTTCGGGCGCTATGTCTCGCTCGATTTCGGCATCATCGGGACGCTGACCGAATCGGACAAGGAGTACCTGGCGCAGAACTTCGTCGCCTTCTTCCGCCGCGACTACAAGCGCGTGGCCGAGCTTCACCTCGAGAGCGGCTGGGTGCCCCCCGGCACCCGCATCGACGAGCTCGAGGCGGCGATCCGAACGGTCTGCGAGCCTTACTTCGACCGGCCGCTCAAGGAGATCTCGCTCGGCATGGTGCTGATGCGGCTGTTCCAGACCTCGCGCCGCTTCCATGTCGAGATCCAGCCGCAGCTGGTGCTGCTGCAGAAGACCCTGCTCAACATCGAGGGCCTGGGCCGCCAGCTCGACCCCGAGCTCGATCTCTGGCACACCGCCAAGCCCTTCCTCGAGAAGTGGATGACCGACCAGATCGGCCCGCGCAAGCTGTTCGAGCAATTGCGCGCCGAGGCGCCGCGCTACGCGAAATTGCTGCCCCAGTTGCCTCGACTGATGCACGATTTCCTGGAAAATCGCCCCCCGGACCACCGCAGCGAATTGCTGGAACTGCTGGCCGCCCAGAAGCGCACCAACCGGCTCCTGCAGGCGATCATCTACGGTGGCATAGGTTTTGTATTGGGGTTGATCGCGATGCAGGTGCTGGTGCGCGTGCGTCTTTTCTAGGGGCCCGGGGGGGGGGGGGGGCCTGCGCCTTTGCGGTGCTGGCGTCGCCCGTCGCGCGGGCGGATGAGGAGAAGGTCCTCAACATCTACAACTGGGGGGACTACATCGCCGAGGACACGATCAAGAACTTCGAAAAGGAGACGGGGATCAAGGTCCGCTACGACCTGTTCGACAGCAACGAGGCCCTTCACGCCAAGCTGGTGGCGGGCATGAGCGGCTACGACATCGTGGTGCCCGGCTCCCATTTCGCCAAGATGCAGATCAAGGCCGGCCTGCTGCAGAAGCTGGACAAGTCCAAGATCCCCAACCTCGCGAATCTCGACCCGGCCATCCAGGCCCAGCTGGCCAAGATGGACCCCGGCAACGAGCACCTGGTCGACTGGCTCTGGGGCTACACGACGGTGGGAATCAACCGGGACAAGGTCAAGCAGGCGCTGGGCGGCAAGCCGCTGCCGGACAACGCATGGGATCTCGTCTTCAAGCCGGAGTACATGGCCAAGTTGAAGGGCTGCGGCGTGGCCTATCTGGACACGGCCTCCGAGATCGTGCCGATCGCCCTCAAGTACCTGGGCAAGGATCCGCGCAGCAAGGACCCCGAGGACTACAAGGCGGTCGGTGAAATGCTCAAGGGCGTGCGCCCTTACGTGACCCGCTTTTCCGGCTCCGGCTCCGACTACATCGACCAGATGGCCAAGGGCCAGCTGTGCGCCGTCATCGGCTGGTCCGGCGACATCATGATCGCCAAGGACAAGTCGACCAAGGCCAAGAACCCGCAGGACCTCGACGTGCTGTTGCCCAAGACCGGGGGGCTTCTCTTCTTCGACACCATGGCCATCCCCAAGGACGCCAAGCATCCGGAGAACGCCTACAAGTGGATCAACTACATCCTGCGGCCCGAAGTGCACGCCTCGCTGACCAACAAGGTGTTCTATGCGAACCCCAACAAGGCCGCGACGAAGTTCGTCAACCCCGTGCTGGCGAAGGACAAGGCCGTGTTCCCGGACGAAGCCGCGCTCGCGACGATGATCGCGCCTGATACGCCCGACCAGGCGACGCTCAGGCTCATCACGCGCACCTTCACCAATTTCAAGGCCAATCGCTGAGGGGCTTGCCGGCATGAATGTTCCCACCGGTGGCGGCGCCTTCCTGCGAATCGAGTCCGTCAGCAAGAACTTCGGCGAGTTCCGCGCCGTCGATCAGGTCAGCCTCGATGTCACGCGGGGCGAAATATTCGCGCTGCTCGGATCCTCGGGCTGCGGCAAGAGCACGCTGCTGCGGATGCTCGCGGGGTTCGAGCTGCCTTCGTCGGGGCGCGTCGTGCTGAACGGGGTGGATCTCGCGGGGCTTCCGCCCTATGAGCGCCCCGTCAACATGATGTTCCAGTCGTATGCGCTCTTTCCGCACCTGACGGTCTGGGACAACGTCGCCTTCGGTTTGCGGCGCGACAAGCTGCCCAGGGCCGAGATCGCATCCCGCGTGGACGAAATGCTGCGTCTGGTGCAGTTGACCCGGTTCGCCAAGCGCAAGCCCCACCAGCTGTCCGGCGGCCAGCAGCAGCGCGTGGCCCTCGCGCGCAGCCTGGCCAAGCGTCCCCAGCTGTTGCTGCTGGACGAGCCTTTGGGCGCGCTCGACCGCAAGCTGCGCGAGGACACCCAGATCGAGCTGGTCAACATCATCCAGCAGGTCGGCGTGACCTGCGTGATGGTGACCCACGACCAGGAGGAAGCCATGACCATGGCCTCGCGCATGGCCGTGATGAGCGAGGGTCGTTTCCTGCAGGTCGGCAGCCCGGCCGACATCTACGAAAGTCCCGCGACCCGCTTCGTCGCCGACTTCATCGGCAACGTCAACCTGATGGAAGGCAAGGTCGTGGTGGACGAGGCCGACCATGCCGAAATCGAATGCGCCGACGTCGTGCACCGGGTCGATCACGGCATCACCGGTTTCGAAGGCCAGCCGGTCGTGGTCGCCGTGCGGCCCGAGAAGATCCAACTGGGCACGGAGCCGCCGGACGATGACCGCAACAGGGTCCAAGGGGTCGTCAAGGCCCTTTCCTACTTCGGCGGCTACACCCTGTACCACCTCGAATTGCCAAGCGGCGCTGTGCTCAAGGTCAACGTCGAGAACGCCACCCGGCATCGGGAAGGCGCTCCGGTGCCGGGGGACAGGGTCTGGGCCCACTGGCTGCCGACCTCCCAGGTCGTCCTGAAAAACTGATGAAACACGCCCAAGCCGACCGCGGCGGCTTGCCCGGTTGGAAAACGCTCCTGCGAGGGCGGCGCCTTGTGATCGGCGTGCCTTATTTCTGGCTGCTGGCTTTCTTCCTGTTGCCGTTTCTCATTGTTCTGCGCATCAGCTTCGCCGAGATGGACGGCGCCACGATCAGCAGCCTGTTCGCGTACGCCGATCAGGAACTGGTCGTGAGGCTCAAGCTTCTGAACTACGCGACCATCTTCCAGGACAACCTCTACCTGGCGACCTATGGGCGGTCGCTGATGTACGCCGGCATCACGACCCTGATCTGCCTCGTGATCGGCTATCCCTTCGCGTACTTCATGGCGCGCGCCTCCACCGCCCTGCAGCCGTTGCTGCTGATGGCGGTGATGCTGCCGTTCTGGACCAGCTTCCTGTTGCGGGTCTACGCCTGGAAAGGGCTGCTGGATGCGCAGACCGGCTGGGTCGGAAGGCTGCTCGTCCACCTCCGTGCCGACCAGCTGCTTTACCCATTGGGGCTGATCCCGGCGCCGGGCGAGTTCATGTACAGCCCGTTTTCGCTCGTGCTGGGCATGGTCTACACCTACTTGCCCTTCATGCTGCTGCCGCTGTATGCCACGCTGTCCAAGCTGGACTTGCAGTTGCTCGAAGCCGCGCAAGACCTGGGGGCCACGCCCTGGCAGGCGTTCTGGCGGGTCACGGTCCCGCTGTCCAGGAGCGGCATCATCGCGGGCGCGATGCTGGTCTTCATTCCCTGCGTGGGCGAGTATGTGATCCCGGAACTCCTGGGCGGGCCGGAAACGCTGATGATCGGCCGCGTGCTCTGGGACGAGTTCTTCTCCAACAACGACTGGCCCCTGGCTTCGGGCGTCGCGGTCGTGATGGTGCTGCTCATCATCGTGCCGCTGGCGATCTTCAACAACAGCCAGGCGAAGGTGGCGCGTTCATGATCGTCACGTCCGCAGGCCGCTGGACCAGCCGCATCTGGCTGACGCTGGGGCTGGTCTTCCTCTACCTGCCGATCGCGGCGCTGGTCGTTTTCAGCTTCACCGATTCCCCGGTGCCGAACGTCTGGGCCGGCTTCAGCCTGCGCTGGTACGCCAAGCTCGCCGGCGACGAGGAAATTCGATCGGGGCTTTTTCTTTCGCTCAAGGTCGCCGCTGCCACCGCGAGCGCCGCCGTCGTGCTGGGGACCCTCGCTGCCTTTGCGCTGGAACGCTTTCCGCGGTTCAAGGGGCGCGCCTTCTTTTCCGGCATGGTCAGCGCCCCGCTGGTGATGCCGGAAGTGATCGTCGGGCTGTCGCTGCTGCTGATGCTCGTTTCGATCCAGCGCCTCTTCGGTTTTCCGGAGCGCGGCATGGTGACGATCTGGCTCGGCCATCTGCTCGTCGGACTGGCCTATGCAACCGTGGTGATCAGTGCCCGCCTGCGCGATCTGAATCCCCAGTTCGAGGAGGCCGCCCAGGATCTCGGTGCCCGGCCGCTGCAGGTCTTCATGCGCGTCACGCTGCCGATGATCGCGCAGTCGCTCGTGGCTGCCTGGCTGTTGACGTTCACGCTGTCGCTGGACGACGTCGTGATGTCGGCGTTCCTGTCCGGGCCCGGCTCGACCACGCTCCCCCTGGTGATCTTTTCGCGGGCCCGCCTGGGGCTCGATCCGACCGTCAATGCGCTGGCCACCGTGGTGATCTTCGTGGTGGCGGTGTTCGTCGTGGGTTCGAGCTACCTGATCGCGGCGCGGGAGCGCAGGCGCTACAGGCAGCAGCAGGCTGCACTCAAGGGGGGTACCGAATCGACGACGTAGCCGCGCGCAGGGCGGCCGCGCCGACGGCCTCGGTGGCGGGCGGGCGCCTATAATCGAGGGCTTTGCGAGCGGCCGCCGGCCGTTCCCTTCCGCCCCCCCAATTCCATGCCTATCTACGCCTACAAGTGCAGTGCCTGCGGCTTTGCCAAGGACGTGCTGCAGAAAATGTCCGACGCGCCGCTCTCGGAGTGCCCGTCCTGCGGCGCCAGCGCGTTCAGCAAGCAGCTCACCGCCGCGGGCTTCCAGCTCAAGGGCTCGGGCTGGTACGTGACCGATTTCCGGGACGGCGGCGGCAAGAAAGCCGCGGACAGCGGCGAGAAGGGCGCTGCCAGCCCTGCCGCGCCGGCGGAAGGCGCGGCAGCCAAGCCCGCCGACGCGCCCGCGAGCGCTGCGTCGCCTGCCCCGGCCCCGGCACCGGCTCCAGCACCCTCATCGGGCAGCGACTGAGGCCAAGCCATGCTTGCGCTGCGCAAATGGCTGCTTTCCGGCTTGCTGGTGATCGTGCCGCTGGCCATCACGCTCGGCGTGCTGAACTGGATCATCGGCACGCTCGACCAGACGCTGTGGCTGCTGCCGGAAACGTGGCAGAAGTACCTCAACGAGCACAAGGTGCGCGGCCTCGGCGTGCTGCTGACGCTGACCATCCTGCTGTCGGTCGGCGCGATCGCGAGCAACTTCGTCGGCAAGCGGCTGCTGGGCTGGGGCGATGCGGTGGTGCGCCGCATACCGGTGGTGCGCTCGATCTACTCCAGTGTCAAGCAGGTCTCCGACACGCTGTTCTCCGAGAACGGCAATGCCTTCCGTACCGCGGTGCTGATCGAGTGGCCGCGTGCGGGTTCCTGGACCATCGCCTTCGTGACCGGCACGCCCGGTCATGAGGTGGTCGGCCACCTGGGCGGCGGCGACTATCTCGGTGTCTATGTGCCGACCACGCCCAACCCGACTGGCGGCTATTTCGTGATGCTCAAGCGCAGCGACTGCATCGAACTCCGGATGAGCGTGGACGACGCGCTCAAGTACATCGTGTCGATGGGGGTGGTCGTTCCTGGCGGCCCCGCAACGATCGCGATCAAGTAAAGACAAAGACGCGCCTTCGCGGCGCCGGAATCCATCTATGGCCATGCGTTCAAACTATTGCGGTCTCGTGACCGAAGCCCTCCTCGGACAGACCGTCACCCTCTGCGGCTGGGTCAATCGCCGGCGTGACCACGGCGGCGTGATCTTCATCGACCTGCGCGACCGCGAAGGCTACGTCCAGGTGGTGTGCGACCCGGATCGCGCTTCCACCTTCGCCGCCGCCGAAGGGCTGCGCAACGAGTTCTGCGTCCAGGTCACCGGCCTGGTGCGCGCGCGCCCCGAGGGCACGGTCAACGACAGCCTCAAGAGCGGCAAGATCGAAGTGCTGTGCCACGAGATGAAGGTGCTCAATCCCTCGGTCACGCCGCCGTTCCTGCTCGACGACGACAACCTCTCGGAAACCACCCGTCTCACGCACCGCGTGCTCGACCTGCGCCGTCCGGCGATGCAGCGCAACATGATGCTGCGCTACAAGGTCACGATGGAGGCGCGCAAGTTCCTCGACGCCAACGGCTTCATCGACATCGAGACGCCGATGCTCGGCAAGTCGACGCCCGAAGGCGCGCGCGACTACCTGGTGCCGAGCCGGGTGCACGACGGCAGCTTCTTCGCGCTGCCGCAGTCGCCGCAGCTCTTCAAGCAGCTTCTGATGGTGGCCGGCTATGACCGCTACTACCAGATCGTCAAGTGCTTCCGCGACGAGGACCTGCGCGCCGACCGCCAGCCCGAGTTCACTCAGATCGACATCGAGACCTCGTTCCTCTCGGAGGAGGAAATCCGTGAGATGTTCGAGGGCATGATCCGCAACGTGTTCCGCAATGCCGCTGGCATCGAGCTGCCGGTGTTCCCGACCATGAGCTACGCCGACGCGATGTTCAAGTACGGCTCCGACAAGCCCGACCTGCGCGTGAAGCTCGAGTTCACCGAGCTCACCGAGCTCATGAAGCGCGTCGAGTTCAAGGTGTTCTCCAATGCCGCCACCATGACCGGCGGCCGCGTCGTGGCGCTGCGCGTGCCGGGTGGCGGTGCCGAAGGCGGCCTGTCGCGTGGCGAGATCGACGCCTACCAGGAGTTCGTCAAGATCTACGGCGCCAAGGGCCTCGCCTACATCAAGGTCAACGACGCGCAGGCCGGCCGCGAAGGTCTGCAGAGCCCGATCGTGAAGAATCTCGATGACGGCACGCTGGCCGAGATCATCGCGCGCACGGGCGCCCGCAACGGCGACATCCTGTTCTTCGGCGCCGACAAGGAAAAGGTCGTCAACGACGCCATCGGCGCGCTGCGCGTGAAGATCGGCCACAGCGCCTTCGGCAAGAAGAACGGCCTGTTCGACGACCGCTGGGCGCCGCTGTGGGTGGTCGACTTCCCGATGTTCGAGTTCGACGAGGAAGGCCAGCGCTGGTCGGCCGTGCACCACCCGTTCACCGCCCCCAAGGACGGCCATGAAGACCTGATGGACACGGCACCCGAGAAGTGCATCGCCAAGGCCTACGACATGGTGCTCAACGGCATCGAGATGGGCGGCGGCTCGGTCCGTATCCACCGCGAGGAAGTGCAGAGCAAGGTGTTCCGCGCGCTCAAGATCAGTGCCGAGGATGCGCAGAACAAGTTCGGCTTCCTGCTGGATGCGCTGCAGTACGGCGCGCCGCCGCACGGCGGCATCGCGATCGGCCTCGACCGCCTGGTGATGCTCATGACCGGCGCCGAATCGATCCGCGACGTGATCGCCTTCCCGAAGACGCAGCGTGCGCAGGACCTGCTGACGCAGGCGCCGAGCCCGGTGGACGAGAAGCAGCTGCGCGAGCTGCACATCAAGCTGCGCAACACGCCGCAGGCAGCCTGAGGCCGAAGGGTCGCCAGCATGAGCGAGCGGCGGCCCTGGAAGATTCCCGAGTCGGTGCTGGTCGTGGTCCACACGCCGGCGCTCGACGTGCTGTTGATCCGCCGTGCCGGCGCCGATGACCTCTGGCAGTCGGTGACGGGCAGCAAGGACTTCGAGGACGAGTCGCTGGCGCGCACCGCGGCGCGCGAGGTCGAGGAGGAGACCGGCATCCTCTGCGGTCCGGGCAGCGCGCTCGCGCTCCGGCTGGTCGACTGGCAGCGGCGCAACGTCTACGAGATCTGGCCCCGCTGGCGTGCGCGCTACGCGCCCGGCGTGACCCGCAACACCGAGCATGTGTTCGGCCTCTGCGTGCCCGAGCGGCTGACACCGCGGCTCGATCCTTGCGAGCACACGGCCTGGCGGTGGCTCCCCTACGAAGAAGCGGCGGAGGCCACTTTTTCTCCGACCAACGCCGCGGCCATCCTGCTGCTGCCACAATTTGTGCAATGAATCCCTCGGCGACCAGCTTCCGTGTAGCCACCTACAACATCCACAAGGGTGTACAGGGCATCGGCCCTGCCAGGCGCCTGGAGATCCACAACCTCGGCCATGCGATCGAACAGCTCGATGCCGACATCATCTGCCTGCAGGAGGTTCGCAAGATGAACCGCCAGGCGGCCGCGCGCTTCAATCGGTGGCCCGAGCTGCCGCAAGCGGATTTCCTGGCGCCTGAGGGCTACACGGCGGTCTACGAGACCAATGCCATCACCAAGCACGGCGAGCACGGCAACGCGCTGCTGACGCGCTGGCCGGTGCTGCGCAAGACCCACCAGGACATCTCGGACCACCGCTTCGAGCAGCGCGGCCTGCTGCACGTGGCGATCGACGTCGACGGCAGCACCGTGCACACCATCGTGGTGCATCTGGGCCTGATCAAGGGCAGCCGGATCCGCCAGATCGCACAGTTGCGCGATTTCATCGAGCGCGAGATTCCGCCCACCGAGGCGCTGGTGGTGGCCGGCGATTTCAACGACTGGGGTGCGCGGATGCGCTACGCGATGAATGCGATGGGCATGCGCGACTCGAGCGACCTGCGCGGGCCGCGCACGCTGACCTACCCCTCGCGGCTGCCGGTCGCCCAACTCGATTTCATCTACGGCCGGCAGCTCGAACCGGTCGCCTCCTCGGTGCCGCGCGGATCGATCTGGGCCCGCATGTCCGACCACCTGCCGCTCGTGACCGATTTTTCGCTATCAAAACAATAGCTGGGCGCGCAGGCGGGTAGGGCGCAGTAGGGCCATCGCGGGAATTCCATTCGCTGATACGATGCGCGGATGCTAAGGACCATCGACGCCGTACCGCGCCCCGCTGCAGGGGATGAAGACGAGGGCACGCCTGTGTCCGTGAAGATTCGAGAGCGCCTCGTCGCCGCCCGCCGCCGCTTCAACGCCAACGACAACATCGCGGAATTCATCCGGCCCGGTGAACTCGAGGGCCTGCTCGACGAGGTCGAGGGCAAGATGAAGCACGTGCTCGAGAGCCTGGTGATCGACATCGAGAATGACCACAACACCGACAACACGGCCCGCCGCGTGGCGAAGATGTACGTCAACGAGGTGTTCAAGGGCCGATACGTGCCGCCCCCCCCGCTGACCGAATTCCCCAATGCGGAGCATCTCAACGAGCTCATGATCGTCGGCCCGATCACGGTGCGCAGCGCCTGCTCGCACCACTTCTGCCCGATCATCGGCAAGCTCTGGATCGGCGTCATGCCGAACGAGAAGACCAACGTGATCGGGCTCTCGAAATACGCGCGCCTGGCTGAATGGGTGATGGGCCGGCCGCAGATCCAGGAGGAAGCAGTGGTGCAACTGGCCGACCTGATCCAGGAAAAGACCCAGCCCGACGGCCTGGCGCTGGTGGTCGAGGCCGAGCACTTCTGCATGCAGTGGCGCGGCGTCAAGGAGATGGACAGCAAGATGATCAACTCGGTCATGCGCGGCGTCTTCCTGAAGGACCCCAACCTGCGCCGAGAATTCCTTTCCCTTCTTCCGCGCAAGCGCTGAGCCGCACACCATGCTCGTACGCCTTCTCTACGCCAGTCGCGCCGTGGACACCAGTCCGGAGGCCATCGAGGCCATCCTCGCGCAATCGCGTCAGCACAACACCGCCTGCGGCATCACCGGCATCCTCTGCTATGGAGCGGGCGTGTTCCTGCAGGGCATCGAAGGCGGCCGGATGGCGATCAGCGAGCTCTATGGCCACATCCAGCGGGACCCGCGCCACAAGGACGTGGTGCTGCTGTACTACGAGGAGATCTCCGAGCGCCGGTTCGGTGGCTGGACGATGGGGCAGGTCAACCTGTCGAAGCTCAACGCCTCGACGCTGCTCAAGTATTCGGAGCGCGCCGAGCTCGATCCCTATTCGGTGTCGGGCGTGGTCTCGCTCGCGCTGCTGGAAGAACTGATGGCGACCGCGGCCATCGTCGGACGCCACTGAAGATCCTGCTCCCGATCCTGCCGCTGTTGCTCGGCTGCGATTTTTCCAGCGCGCCGAAGCCGCGCAAGCCGATCGTGGTCGCGCTCGGGACGGCGCGGGACGCGCGCGTGGAACTCGCCGGGTTCGAGTACTTCACCTCACTCGACGACTGGGGGCGCTGGCTCGGCGACCAGCCGGCGTGGGTGGGCGCCTTCGACCTTCCGTTCGGCCTGCCGCGCGAACTGGTCGAGCACCTGGGATGGCCCCTGCAATGGGAGCCGCTGATCGCCCACTATGCCGGCCTCGGCCGCGAGGAGATCCGCCGCACCTTCGCGGCCTTCTGTGCGAGTCGGCCCCAGGGCGGGAAGTTCGCGCACCGGAAGACCGACGGTCCCGCCGGATCCAGTCCTTCGATGAAATGGGTCAATCCGCCGGTCGCGTTCATGCTGCATGCCGGCGTGCCTCGGCTGGTGGCCGCCGGCGCTGCGTTGCCGGGCCTGCGCGTGCCGGCCGAAGGCAGTTCGCGCGTCGCGCTGGAAGCCTATCCGGGCCTGCTGGCACGCGAGCTGATCGGCCGGCGAAGCTACAAGAGCGACGCGGCCGCTGGCCAGAGCAACGAGCGCCGGCAGGCGCGCGGGGACTTGCTGGATGCGCTGGAAGCGGGCTCGGCTCGACTCGGGCTGCAACTCGCGCTCGACGGACGGTCACGGCGGCTGTTGCTGGACGATGCCAAGGGCGATCGCCTCGACGCGGCGCTCTGCCTGGTGCAGGCGGCCTGGGGGGCCGCGCGAAGCGGCAGCCGTCCGGGCCCGGGCTATGGTCTGCCCGCGGCGGTCGATCCGATCGAAGGCTGGATCGTGACGGCCTGACCTCCCGGCCTCCTGGCGTCCTACGGCAGGACAAGACGCTGCCCGCCGTGCCTCCCGCTCGGTCTCGCTAGATCGGAATCGGTGGTTCGGTGAGCCACCGGTGATCCAACTCACGGTGGCCCTTTCTCTCGAGACAGACAGGAGGTTCCCATGACCCATCCGAAACAAGTCAACCCGAATGTTCGCCGCTGGGTGGCGCTGATGCTGGCCGCAAGCGCGCTGGCCTTGGGCGCCTGCGACAAGGCGGGCGACGAGACCGTTGTTCAGAAGGTGGATTCGGCGATCGCCAGGACCGAGCAGGCCGGCGCTGGCGCCAAGGCCAGGACGGAATCCGCGGCGACGTCGGTGGCCGGGGCGGTGGACGACGCTTCGATCACGGCCGCGGTGTCGACGGGCTTGGCCAAGGATCCCCGGACCTGAGCGCCATCAAGATCGACGTCGACACCAAGGGCGGCCAGGTGACCCTTCGCGGTCCGGCTCCGGACGCCAACGCGAAGGCGCGAGCCGAGGAGATCGCCAAGTCCGTCAAGGGCGTCAACGGCGTCGACAACCAGCTCGAAGTGAAGGCGATGTAGGTGGCACCACCGTCGAGCCATCGTTGCCCCATGCAAAAAGCCCGGTCTCCCGGGCTTTTTGTCGTGCGGCGGGCCGCTCAGCGAACCAGCGCGATCATCTGGCGGTACTCATGGGAGGTCCTTGCGCGGGGTGGTGTCTCTCTGCATCAGCGTGGTGACCAGGTCGGCCACATCGGAGGTCTTCAGGACCGCGGCAATCACCGCGGCGGTCGAGAGCAGGCGCCAGGGCTTGACCAGCACGACCAGCGCGCCGGCCGCCGCCGCTGCGCCCATCAGCCTGGCCGGCTGCTCGCGCGCATAGCGCTCGAGGAGCGGGCGCGCGATCTGGCCGGCCGCGTTCGCGGGATGCCGGCGCCACCAGCGGCGCACCACGTGGCGTGCCACGGGCGCCCAGGCGAGGTCTTTGAACGCGCCTGGGCTGGCCGGTGGAGGCGCCACGGCGTAGAGTCCCTCCTCCTCGGGAAGGCTTCTCCGGAACTGGGCGACCAGCGCCCTGCGGGACATCGCGAGCCGCTGTTGCGGCGTGAGGGGTCGAGAGTCAACGGCCATGGCGCTCTCCGGCCGTGCGAAGCGCCTGCACATCGGCGTCGAGCTGGGCCTGAAGGTCCGCGAACGCGTGGAAGGGCGAGGGGCGTGCCGCGATCAGCGCCGATACCACGGCAATGAGGACCGCGACCCCCGGCACCGCGGCCAGCACCCAGTGGAAGCTGCCGTGCAGCACGCCGAGCATCACGGCGACGCCGATCAGCCCCAATGCCAGCATGGCGCTGACCGCCGCCAGGACGCTCGCCGCCATTCGGGCGACCAGACTGCGGCTGGCCTCCTGGGATTCCTGCCGTACCAGTGCGCCGTAGTTGGCGAGGTGTTCGGCGATCAGCTCCGGGTGGCCGAGCGCCGTCGAGACGATGGGATGGAGCATGGTGCTGCGCAGGCTCAAGCGGAGGGACGCGGCCGAAGCCGCGCTCCGCTCGAACAACGCCTGCGGCGGATCAGTAGTCGTTGCGGCGGCGGCTCGCCAGGACGATCAGCGCGGTGATGGCGGCACCGGCAGCGGCCGCCACGAGCACCGAGCGTACCGGCTGGTCGGCGATGTACTTCCCCGTGACGTCGGCGGCGGCTTCGAAGCGGCGCTGAGCCCGGGCGCTGGTGGTCGATGCGGCATCCAGGCCACGCTGGACCGCCTGCTGGACACGCGCCGCCAGTTGCTCCACGGCCGGCTCGGCATCGCGACGCAGGTCGCGAACCTTCTCCCCGGCGGCATTCACGGCATTCTGTGCGTAGGCGCGCGTGGTGTCGATGGCATCGCTGGCCGTCTGACGCGCCTCATCGGCGATTTGCGAAGGCGTCTTGGTGGTCGTGTTCATGAAATGGGTCCTTCCGGAAAATGATTGCGTTACCCGCCCATCGTAACGACGCTAGCGGCGTCGTATCAAGCCCGCGATGAAGCTGGCGAGCGCCAGAACGATGAAGACGACGAAGAGAATCTTCGCGATTCCCACTGCACTGGCGGCGATGCCGCCGAATCCGAACAGCGCGGCGATCAAGGCAATGACCAGGAACACGACGGCGTAGTACAACATGCTGTCTCCTTCGAGGGTGGCCCCGTTTGATGTGTAAACCAGTGCGCGTTCGCGACGGCTTGGGGTCCACGTTAGGAGATCGGCCGCGAAGACCCTGTCAGCAGCAGCGGCCTGGGGGCGTAGGAGAGAGCCGAAAGAGGCGGTGGCGGCCCGGGGCGAGGCCGCCGGGCTCAGGCCCGCTTGGCGGGCAGGATCGCGCTCAGGTGCGTGCCCTTGCCGGGCGTCGACGACACGGTGAGCTTGCCCTTGGCAGCCTGCACGCGATGGCGCATGCCCGCGAGGCCGTGGGTCGAAGGACGCGCGTGCTGGGTATCGAAGCCCTTGCCGTTGTCGACCACTTCGATGACCACATGGTTGCCGTAGTTCTTCATCACGATGCTGGCCTCGGTGGCCTGCGCGTACTTGCCGATGTTGGTCAGGCTCTCCTGCACCATGCGATAGGCCGTGAGTTGGTTGTCCTCGTCGAGCTCGACGGGTTCGAGCACCATCTCGATCTCCATGCCCGAGTGCTCGGCGAACTCGCGTCCGAGGATCTCCAGCGAGGCGACCAGGCCCAGATTGGACAGCGAGGAGGGGCGCAGGTCCTCGATGATGCGACGCTTGAGCGCAATGCCGCTGTTGAGCAGCTCGTTCAGGTGCTGCAGCCGCTGCGTCGCGTCCGGCGCGTCGTTGAGCCTGGATTTCAAGCGCGCGACATCGAGCTTGGCGGCCGTCAGCAGCGAGCCCAGCTCGTCGTGCAGTTCGCGCGCCAGGAACCCGCGCTCGGACTCCCGCACCTGCTGCAGGTGGGTGGCCAGTTCGGCCAGCGTCGCGGTACGCTCCCGCACCTCGCCTTCGAGCGCATTGCGTTCGCGCTGCAGCGCCTCCTGCTGGCGCTCGCCGGCCGAGCGCAACGCATGGGTCTGGCGCAGGTAGAGGTAGAACGCGGCCAGCCCCGCGAGCGCCACCAGCGCGATGCCGATGCGGCCGAAGCGCAGTGAACTTGCGATCTGGGCCTGCCCGCGCGCCAGCTCTTCGTTGCTGGTCGCAATCAGCGCCTGGGTCTGGCTGCGGATGGCCTCCATCTCCTCGCGGCCGACATCGGTCGTGATGACGAACTTCCAGGCGTCCTCGTTGCCGTTCTGGCGCAGGCGCACGCTCATTTCCATCTCTGCGAGCTTGCGCGCCACGTGCTTGGACAGCTCGCCCAGCTGCGCGAGTTCGTTCGGCCGTCCTGCATAGAGGGCCTGGAGCGTCGTCAGATGGCCGTCCACCTGCTTCAGCGCGAGGTCGTAGGGCTCCCGATAGCGGGCCTCGCCCGTCAGCAGGAAACCGCGCTGCCCGGTTTCGGCATCGAGGACGTTCTGCAGCATCTGGTTGAGCACGCTGCGTGCCTTCTGCGCGTCGCTGACATCCTGCAAGGCGCGGTACGACTGCTGGTAGCCGGCCTCGTTGATGCCCACCAGCGCCAGCGCCGCCAGTGCGGCGAGCGTGAGGCCGAGGGCCATCTTGGGGAAAGCTATCCAGCGCATGAGGTCTCCGGGCAATGCCTGCAGTTCAAATTCGGGAATAATCGGAGTCGTCCAGGGATCGGCATGTTGCGACGCAAAAGACGGCAATACAACGACGAAGGTAACAGATGATCAAGATCGGGATTGCGGACGACCACGCCATCGTGCGTTCCGGCTTGCGCCAGTTTTTCTCGGAGCACGTCGACCTTCGCGTGGTGGGTGAGGCGGCCAGCGGCCGCGAAGCGATCGAGCTTGTACGGACCACCGAACTCGATGTGCTGGTGATGGACCTCTCGATGCCGGGCCAGAGCGGCATCGACGCGCTGGCCATGATCCGTGCCAAGGCGCCGGACGTCGGCATCCTGATTCTGAGCGGCTATCCCGAGGAGCACTATGCGATGAACCTCATTCGCCAGGGCGCCAGCGGCTACCTCAACAAGGAGTGCGAGCCGATCGAGATCGTGAATGCGATCCGCACCATCTCGCTGGGCCGGCGCTACATCACGCCGGCGGTGGCCGAACTGCTGGCGCGCCAACTCGACCGCAAGGACAACGCGGCGCCCCATGAGCAGTTGTCGGAGCGCGAGTTCCAGGTTTTTCTCAAGCTGGCCAAGGGCGAAACCGCGGGCGACATCGCCAAGACGCTGTCGCTGTCGGTGAAGACCGTGAGCACCTACCGCACGCGCCTGATGGAGAAGATGAACCTGTCCTCCAACAGCGACCTGACCTACTACGCCCTCAAGAACAAACTGATCGATTGAGCTCGCCCCCAGGTTGGGCTCACTTCGTGTAGCCCGCCCACCCCCTACCGGGGGCAACACCAGCGGCCCGGCAAAGCCGGTTCCGCGGTGTTTCACCAACGGGCCTGGCTGCGCCGGCCGAACGAACAGGCGCAGTGGTCTTTCGATGGCTGCGCGCAGCGCGCCTGTTCGTGGGCAGTCGCGGAACCGGCTTCGCCGGGCCGCTGACTGCGCCCCCGGTAGGGGGTGGGCGCCCCGACACGAAGTGCGGGGCAACCTGGGGGCGAGCAACTCATGCCGTGCGGGCGGCGGCCTGCGCGATGCAGAAGTCGATCAGGCCGTCGATCTCGTTCGACTTGTCGAACACCGCATCGACGCCGAACTGTGCGCAGCGCTTGCGGATGTCGGGGGTGGCGTAGTTGCTGAGCACCACAACTTTCTGATTCGGCCGGCGCGCCAGACAGGTCTGCAGCACGCCAAGTCCGCTTCCCTGCTTCAGGAACAGATCGACGATGGCCAATTCCCACTCGTCGGCATGATCGACGAGCCATTGGCTGGCCTCCGCCTCGGTCTCGGCATAGCCGATGGCCGCGATGCACGTGAGCTCCTCCAAGGTGCCGACGAGATTCTCTCGGATCGTGACGTTGTCTTCGACGATGTAGGTTTTCAATCTTGGGTCCATGAGAACCGCTGCCCCTGGTGCGCCCTGCGGAGCCAGGCTTACCTCTAGGGAAGCGGGCCTTCGCGATGCTAGTGAAGATCTGCCTGCATCATGAAGGCTTGCGCGATCGGACGCTGTAGGCTGGTTCTTACGACCGAGTACGAAACCCCCGTAGGCCGCGCCCCACAGCGATATCGGCCGGTGGCCGACTCCGTCGGGCGGGCCGTTGTTCTAAGCTGTGGCACGGCTGCGGGGCACACGCCCGCGCGGTTCTTTTTTCGGTGGTTTGTCCGTCCATCCGCAAGGTGCAGCATGAACATCGTCTGGAGCTATGTCGCCGCATCGATCCTTGCCCTCGTCGCCGGATTCGTGGTCGCGGGCGGCGAGCCGGCTGTGGCCGAACTGCGGCTGGCCGAGGCTGCCACGACCGCGGCTGCCGCCGGCGTGTCCGTCGTCTGCCTGCTCGCCAAGCCGGCCGGGAACGGGGTGTCGGCGCGCGCAGCCGCTCCGATCGAGTGAAGGGCGCGGGTGCAGACTGCGACCGCCGCAATCTCGTCGCGCCGCCGGATGGGGTTCAAGCTCGGCGTCGTCGCGCTGGGCTTGCTCGCGGCGCTGTGGCTGGCGCTCACCTTTTTCCCGTGGGACCAGTTGCGCGAGCCTCTCAGTCGCTATGTCAGCGAGCGCACCGGGCGCAAGTTCGAGATCACTCGGCGGCTCGACGTCGACCTGGGCTGGCGGGTTGCGACGGTCAGGCTCGACGGCATCGAGTTCGCCAATCCCCTCTGGGCGCGCGACCCCTACCTGGTCCGTGCCGAGCGGGCTGAATTCGACATCCGCTTCTGGCAGCTCCTGGCAGGCCGTATCGTGCTGCCGCGGCTGGCGTTGAGCTCGCCATCGCTCGGACTGCAGGTGGAGGAGGACGGCCGCCGCACCTGGGCCCTGGGCAAGGACGGCTCGGACGCAGGCACGGTGCCGAGCATCGGACGGATCGAGGTCGATGGCGGCACGATCGATTTCCGCGCGACCTCGCTCGACCTGGATCTGCATGCCGCGTTCAGCTTCGACAGCCGCCGCGGCGAGATGCCGTTGAGCTATGAGCTCAAGGGTCGCTACCGGAGCGAGCCGCTCACCGCCTCGGGTCGCACCGGCAACGTCTTGCAGCTCGATGCCGAGGGGCGGCAGCCATTTCCGATCGAGATCGATCTGAAGACCGGCCAGACCCGGCTCCAGGCGCGTGGCACGGTGGTCGCGCTGGCCGACCTCGACGGTCTCGACGCCGAGGTCGAGATGAGAGGCCAGAACCTGGGCCGCCTCTACCCGGTCCTGGGCATCGCACTGCCCCAGACCCCGCCCTACGTGTTGAGCGGCAACTTGCGCAAGAAGGCTTCTCTTTGGGAGGTGCGCGGCCTGAAGGGCCGGCTGGGTCTCTCGGACATCCACGGGGACATGCAGTTCGACAAGTCACAGAAACGTCCTCACCTGAGCGGCACCCTGCGCTCGCGCGTGCTGGACATGGACGACCTCGGCCCGTTCATTGGTCTGCCGCCCACCGCGCGCTCGGCCAACGCGGTCGAAGGCGTGGCACCGCCGCCCGCGATCCTGCACGCCGGCAAGGGCAGGCAGGTCGACCCCGGACGCAAGGTGCTGCCGGACGCGACGCTGGACTTCGAGCGCCTTCAAGCCATGAATGCCGACGTCACGTACACCGCGGATCGGATCCAGAACGTGCGCGAGCTGCCGATGGACAAGGGCAGCGTGCAGGTGACACTCAAGGACGGCGTGCTGACGCTCGACCCGCTCGACCTCGGCGTGGCCAGCGGCAGGATCGCCGGGTCGATTCGCATCGACGCGACCCAGAACCCGGCCGACATCAGGGCGTCACTGGACATCCGCGCGATGCAGATCAACCGGCTGATCCCCAGGATCGAGACCCTGAAGACGAGCTTCGGCAGGCTCGATGGGCGAATCAATTTGTCCGGCCGCGGCAACTCGATGGCGCATTGGCTGGGCGGCGCCTCGGGCGACGTTGCGGCCATCACGGGGCGCGGCCAGTTCAGCAACCTGCTGCTGGAATTCCTCGGGCTCGACGGCGGCGAGATCATCAAGTTCATGCTCGAGGGCGATCGCGCCGTCGAACTGCGCTGTGGCGCCATGGCCTTCGATGTCGACAAGGGCGTGATGAACGGTCGCAGTCTGGTCCTCGACACGTCCGACACGGTGTTCCACGGCAGCGGCCACATCAACCTGGCGAGCGAAAGCATCGATCTCGTGGTGAAGCCGCAGCCCAAGGACAAGAGCATCCTGGCCGCGCGCTCGCCGCTGCGGATGCATGGCAGCTTCGCGGCGCCGAAGGCGGGTGTCCAGGTCGGTCCGCTGGCGGCGCGCGGTGCTGCGGCGATCGCACTGGCCGCGATCAATCCCCTGCTGGCGTTGGCCGCGACCGTGGAAACGGGGCCGGGAAAGGACGCGGACTGCACGCAGCTGCTGGCCGAGGCGAAGAAGCCGTCCTCGCGCGCTGCAGCGGCCGGCGCGGCCAGGGCCAGGCAGCGTCCTTCCGGCGGAGGCTAGGGCGGGCGGTGCCCGCACACGCCGCAGGCCGGATCGCGCGCGACACCGAGCGTGTCGAACGCGCTGCGGCGGCCATCGAACATCAGCAGGCGGCCGGCCAGCGAGGGCTCGATCCCGGCGAGCAGCTTCAGGGCTTCACTGGCCTGCAGCGTGCCGATGGTGCCGACCACCGGTGCGAAGACGCCGAGCACGGCGCAGCGCGTTTCCTCGAAATCGGCCTCCGGCGGAAAGAGGCAGGCGTAGCAGGGCGAGGCCGCATCGCGTGTGTCGTAGACGCTCAGCTGGCCGTCGAAGCGGATCGCCGCACCCGCCACCAGCGGCCTGGCATGGGCGACGCAGGCGCGGTTCACCGAATGGCGCGTCGCGAAGTTGTCGCTGCAGTCGAGCACCACGTCGGCGGTCGACACCAGCCTGTCGAGCAATTCGTCGTCGGCCCGCAGGCGGTGAGTCTCGATGGTGATGTCCGGGTTGATCGCCTGCATCGCGGCGGCCGCGGACTCGACCTTGGGCATGCCGACGCGCGCCGTGGTGTGGGCGATCTGGCGTTGGAGATTGGTGAGGTCGAGGTCGTCGTCATCGACCAGCGTGATGCGGCCGACGCCGGCCGCGGCCAGGTAGAGCAGGGCGGGCGAGCCGAGCCCGCCGGCGCCGATCACGAGAGCGTGCGCGGCACTCACGCGCGCCTGTCCATCGATGCCGAATTCCTCCAGCAGGATGTGGCGCGAGTAGCGCAGCAGGTCCTGGTCTTCCATGCGCCGCGCCTGTCGCCGGGGCGTGGCTCCCGCGGGAGCCGCCCGGGGATCAGTTGTCCTTTTTCTCTTCCTTGTTGTCGATGATGACCTGCGTCTTGCTCACGAGCACCGGCTGGCCCTTCAGGCTCTTGACGGCCTGCGCCAGAGCGAAGTCGTCGGTCGCGCCGAATTCGGGCACCTTGCGGTCCTGCGGCGGCTTCTTGGCTTCTTCCTCGAGGCGCTTGCGGGCTTCGTCGCGGGCCTTCTCGCGCTCGGGGTCCTTGCTTTCGGGGCCCTGACCGCTGGCCAGATGCTTCTCGAGGTCGGCCTCGCGCATGCGCAGCGCGGCGAAGGGGCTGCCTTCGGCGCTTTCGTCGACCAGCACGTTGGGCACGATGCCCTTGGCCTGGATCGACGTGCCGCTGGGCGTGTAGTAGCGCGCGGTCGTGATCTTGAGGCCGGTGTCGGGGCCGAGCGGGCGCACGGTCTGCACCGAGCCCTTGCCGAAGGTCTGGCTGCCCATGATGGTGGCGCGCTTGTGATCCTGCAGGGCGCCGGCGACGATTTCGCTGGCCGAGGCCGAGCC
The DNA here is from genome assembly GCF_056403395.1 of Variovorax sp. P2_H12. Taxonomy (NCBI): domain Bacteria; kingdom Pseudomonadati; phylum Pseudomonadota; class Betaproteobacteria; order Burkholderiales; family Comamonadaceae; genus Variovorax; species Variovorax sp. P2_H12. Next base: position 29,385 of record NZ_JBFUFO010000041.1, read on the forward strand.
TTCGTTGACGAGCACCACCAGCGGCACGGTCTTGAGCGCCGCCGGGAGGTTGCGCAGCGGATCGCTGCCGGCACGGCGCTGGTAGAACTCGGGCGCGGCCTTGTAGATCGACTTGCTCTCGGCCAGCTGGCCGTCGGTCGACACCACCGTGACGTTCTCGGGCAGGAAGGCCGCCGAGATCGCCACCGCTGCGTCGAGCAGGCCGCCCGGATCGTTGCGCAGGTCGAGCACCAGGCCCTTGAGGTTGGGGTCCTGCTTGTAGATCTCTTCGACCTTCTTGACGAAGTCGTCGACGGTGCGCTCCTGGAACTGCGACAGGCGGATCCAGGCGTAGCCGGGCTCCATGACCTTGCCGCGGACCGACTGCGTGCGGATTTCCTCGCGCGTGATCGTGACCGGGAAAGTGCGGTTCTCGTCCTTGCGGAAGATCGTCAGCAGCACCTTGGTGTTGGCCTCGCCGCGCATGCGCTTGACGGCCTCGTTGAGCGACAGGCCGCGCACGGCCGTGTCGTCGATCTTGGTGATCAGGTCGTTCGGCTTGAGGCCAGCGCGAAACGCCGGCGAACCCTCGATCGGCGACACCACCTTGATCAGCCCGTCTTCCTGGGAGATCTCGATGCCGACGCCGACGAAGCGGCCGGTGGTGCCTTCGCGGAATTCCTTGAAGGACTTCTTGTCGAAGTACTGCGAGTGCGGATCGAGCCCGGCGACCATGCCCGAGATCGCATCGGAAATCAGCTTCTTTTCGTCGACCGACTCGACGTAATCGCTCTTGACCATGCCGAAAACCGCAGCCAGCTGCTGCAGTTCCTCGAGGGGCAGGGGGGCCAAGGAGCCTCGTGCAACGGTCTGCAACGAGACGGTGGTCAGTACGCCGGCGAAGGCGCCTGCGGCGACCCAGCCGGTGATCTTCATTTTCTGGCCCATGTAATAGTGTCCTTGTCGCCTGTCAAACCAATATACACAGCTTGGAAGCAAGTTGTCTGCCGGGGTTCCGCGACCCTTTGAACAAATTAAGAATTTTTGTTACGCCTTGCCTTGCGCGGCGACTGCGGCAAGGGCCTTCTCCGCCGCGTCGGCGTCACCGAGATAGTAGTGGCGCAGCGGCTTGAGCTCGTCGTCGAGTTCGTAGACCAGCGGGATTCCATTGGGAATGTTCAGGCTCACGATGGCGTCGTCGGAAATGCCGTCGAGGTACTTCACCAGCGCGCGGATCGAATTGCCGTGCGCCGACACCACCAGCCGGCGGCCGGCGCGGATCGCGGGCGCCATCGATTCGTTCCAGAACGGCAGCACGCGGGCCACGGTGTCCTTCAGGCATTCGGTCAAAGGCACCTGCTCGGGCGCCAGCTTGGCGTAGCGGACGTCGCCGCGCTCGCTGCGCGGGTCGTTCGGCTCCAGCGGCGGCGGCGGTGTGCCGTAGCTGCGGCGCCAGACCAGCACCTGCTCGTCGCCGTATTTCCTGGCCGTTTCGGCCTTGTTCAGGCCCTGCAGGCCCCCATAGTGGCGTTCGTTGAGGCGCCAGGAATGGACCACCGGCAGCCAGGTGCGGTCGAGTTCGTCGAGCGTGTGCCAGAGCGTGCGGGTGGCGCGCTTGAGCACGCTGGTGTAGGCGACGTCGAAGTCGTAGCCCTCGGCCTTCAGCAGCCGGCCGGCCTGCTTGGCTTGCTCGACGCCGGTCGGCGTCAGGTCGACATCGGTCCAGCCGGTGAAGCGGTTTTCGAGATTCCAGGTCGATTCGCCGTGGCGGATCAGTACCAGTTTGTGCATGGGAGAGGCCTTTGGGAACGCGTGCGGAAAGCCGACATTCTAAAATCCGAGGTTTGCCACTCAAGGAACACCGTGAAATTCATTGTCGACAACTGGATGCTGATCCTGATTGCGCTCAGCTCGGGCGGCATGCTGGCCTGGCCGATGGTGCGCGGCGCGAACACCGGCTCGCTCACGGCCCAGGGCGCGGTGCAGTTGATCAACCGCGAGCGCGCGGTGGTGGTCGATGTGCGCGAGCCGGAAGAATTCGCGACCGGCCATGTCACGGGTGCCAAGAACGTGCCGCTCAACCAGCTCGAGCAGAAACTGCCGACCGCGGTCAAGAACAAGTCGTTGCCATTGTTGCTGGTCTGTGCGAGCGGGTCGCGCGCTCAGCGCGCCGTGGCCACGGCCAAGAAGCTCGGGTATGAGCAAGCCCAAGCGGTCGCGGGCGGACTCAAGTCGTGGAAAGACGCTAATCTGCCGCTTGAAAAGGCCTGAACCTCCACGAAATACTCCCGATGCAAGCCGTCAAGATGTACACCACCGCCGTCTGCCCCTACTGCATTCGCGCGAAGCAAATCCTCAAGTCCAAGGGCGTCGAGCAGATCGAGGAGATCCGCATCGACAGCGACCCCCAGGCACGCGCCACGATGATGGACCTCACGCGCCGGCGCACCGTGCCGCAGATCTTCATCGGCGAGACCCATGTCGGCGGCTGCGACGACCTGGTCGCGCTCGATGGGCGCGGCGGCCTGATGCCGTTGCTGCAGGGCGCCTGAGTCCCCGTCCGGCGGGCGATAATCACCGGTTACTTCCAGCAGCCCGCTCCGGGAGACCCCGGGCGGGCATCGTTTTGATTCTCGAAAGTTAGAGCCATGGCCGACCAGCAAGCACAAGATCCCGTTTTCCAGATCCAGCGCGTCTACCTGAAAGACCTGTCGCTCGAGCAACCCAATTCGCCGGCCATCCTGCTCGAGCAGGAACAGCCCACCGTGGACATCCAGCTCGGCGTCGACGCCCAGCCCGTGACCGACGGCATCTTCGAGATCACCGTGTCGGCCACCGTGCAGACCAAGATCAACGACAAGACCGTGTTCCTGGTCGAGGCCAAGCAGGCCGGCATCTTCGAGATCCGCAACCTGCCCGAAGACCAGATGGGCCCGATCCTCGGCATCGCCTGCCCGCAGATCGTCTACCCCTACCTGCGCGGCAACGTGGCCGACGTGATCCAGCGCGGCGGCTTCCCGCCGGTGCACCTGGCCGAGATCAACTTCCAGGCGATGTTCGAGCAGCAGCAGGCCCAGGCCGCCGGCCAGGCTTCGCCGATCGTCACTCAGTAATCGCCGCCCAGCGCCTGCCGCCGATGAAGATCTGCGTGCTCGGCGCCGGCGCCTGGGGCACGGCGCTGGCGATCAATGCCTCCGGCCGGCACGCGGTCACGCTCTGGGCGCGCGATGCCGAGCAGGTCCGCGCGATGTCGCAGGCGCGCGAGAACGCGCGCTACCTGCCCGGCTTTGCCTTCCCTCCCTCGCTGACCCTCCAGGCCGGCGCGGCGCTGTCGGCATTGGCAGGCGCCGACCTGGCGATCGTGGCGACGCCGATGGCGGCGCTGCGCGGCCAGCTCGGCCAGCTGCGCGATGCGACCTGCCCGGTGGCCTGGCTCTCGAAGGGCGTCGAGCCGGCCGAGGCCGGCTCCGGCGAGCTCGGCCTGCTGGCCCACGAGATCCAGGCCCGGGTGGCGCCCGGGCTGCTGGCCGGCGTGCTCAGCGGCCCGAGCTTCGCGCAGGAGGTGGCGCAGGCCCGGCCCACCGCGCTGGTGGCAGCCAGTCCGCATGCCCGCGTGCGCGAGGCGCTGGTCGAGGCCTTCCACGGCCCGGCGCTGCGGGTCTATGCCAATGACGACATCGTCGGCGTCGAGGTCGGAGGTGCGGTCAAGAACGTGCTCGCGATCGCCACCGGTTTGGCCGACGGCCTCGACCTCGGGCTCAACGCGCGGGCCGCACTGATCACGCGCGGCCTGGCCGAAATGACCCGCTTCGGCGTCGCTCTCGGCGCCCGGGCCGACACCTTCATGGGGCTGTCCGGCCTCGGCGACCTGGTGCTCACGGCCACCGGCGACCTGTCGCGCAACCGCAAGGTCGGATTGCTGCTGGCGCAAGGCCGGTCGCTGTCGCAGGCGGTGGATTCGCTCGGCCACGTGGCCGAGGGCGTCTACTGTGCGCGCACCGTGGTGCAGCGGGCGCGGCACCTGGGGATCGAGATGCCGATCTCCGACAGCGTGGTGGCGGTGCTCGATGGGCGGGTCAGGCCGGCGGAGGCGGTGGCCGGGCTGATGGGGCGCGAGCCAGGCGTCGAATCCGCCTGAAGCAGCCCGAAAGGCAATGAATCAGGCCGGCGCGTAGGCCAGCCGCACGTAGATCGGCGCGAAGGCCTCGGCTTGCGTGATGTCGATCAGGGTCTCCTTCGCGAGCTCGAGCATCGCGATGAAGGTGACGATCAGCACCGGCGTGCCGCGCGTGACGTCGAACAGCTTCTCGAACTCGACGAACTGCCGCCCCTGCAGGTGCCGCAGCACGATGCTCATGTGCTCGCGCACGCTGAGCTCCTCGCGCGAGATCTTGTGGTGCTGCACGAGCTTGGCGCGCTTCAGGATGTCGGCCCAGGCGTCGCGCAGGTCGACGACGTTCATGTCCGGGAAGCGCGGCTTGAGAGACTGCTCGATGTAGACCTGCGCCTTCCAGAAGTCGCGTCCGGCGTGCGGCATGGCGCTCAGCGAGGCGGCCTGCAGCTTGGTCTGTTCGTACTCGAGCAGGCGGCGGACCAGCTCGGCGCGCGGGTCCTCGGCTTCCTCGCCCTCGGCCGACTTCTTTGGCGGCAGCAGCATGCGCGACTTGATCTCGATCAGCATCGCCGCCATCAGCAGGTACTCGGCGGCGAGCTCGAGGTTGGTCTGGCGGATCTCGTCGACGTAGCTCAGGTACTGCCGCGTCAGCCCGGCCATCGGGATGTCGAGGATGTTGAAGTTCTGCTTGCGGATCAGGTAGAGCAGCAGGTCGAGCGGGCCCTCGAAGGCCTCGAGGAAGACCTGCAGCGCCTCGGGCGGGATGTAGAGGTCGTTCGGCAGCGCGAACAGCGGCTCGCCATAGAGCCGCGCCAGCGCGACCTGGTCGATGACGTCGGGCATCGCGGCGACCACGACGGTGCCGTCCTCCGCGATGACCTCGTCCGGCGCCGAACGGACGCCTTTGCCCGACGCGCCGCCCTCGCCCTGGCGGCGGGCGCCGGAACCCGGAACGGCGCGGATGGTCACTTACTTGACGCGGGTCTGGTAGACGTAGGCCTGCTGCGGCACATTGGCCTCGCTGTACTCCTCGAGCAGGCCGCGGTCGAGGTGCTTGTCCCACAGCAGGGCACGGCCGGCGCGCTGTTCGGCCTCCAGCGTCGGCTTCCGCTCCTTCATCTGTTCGATGAAGTTGGTGATTTCGGACGTGTAGTGGGGGCGGGCGAAGATGGACATTGCAATAGGACCTTTGGCGCGGATTTTACCGGGTGGAATCCGCCTTGAAGCCGTCGTCGGCATGCGCTAGCGTGGCGGCTCCGATCCCAAACCCAGGAGAAACGCTTATGAAGCGCCGACATTCGATGGCTCTCGCCGCGACCGCAGCCGCCGCCTTGCTGGTGGGGGCCTGCAGCAGCAGCGGGCCCGCCACGCCGCAGGGCAGGATGGGTTTCTTCCTCACCAGCACCAACCCCGGCAAGGGCGCCGACTTCGGCGGCCTGGCCGGCGCCGACCGCTTCTGCCAGAGCCTGGCTTCGGCCGTCGGTGCCGGCGGGCGCACCTGGCGTGCCTACCTGAGCACCACCGCGGCGCCCGGAGCGCCGGCGGTCAATGCGCGCGACCGCGTCGGCACCGGGCCCTGGTACAACGTCAAGGGCCAACTGATCGCGAGCAACGTCGACGAGCTGCATGGCGCCAACAAGATCACCAAGCAGACCGCGCTGACCGAAAAGGGCGAGGTCGTCAGCGGGCGCGGCGACACCGTCACCATGCACGACATCCTGACCGGGTCGTCGCCCGACGGTCGCGCCGTGGCCGACGCCAAGGACACCACCTGCGGCAACTGGACCAAGAGCGGCGACGGCTCGGCCATCGTTGGACACCATGACCGCAGCGGCCTGGACGAGAGCGCGCCCGCGAAGTCCTGGAACTCCTCGCACGCCACGCAGGGCTGCAGCCTGGACGCATTGAAGAAGACAGGCGGCGGCGGCCTGCTGTTCTGCTTCGCGCAGAACTGAGCGGTGCGGCGACGAAACCGGGCGCGGATCGCAGTGGGCTGGCTGGCCGCGGTGCTGTCCCTCGTGGGCTGCGACCCGCAGCGCATCGCGGAGCTGGAGGAGGGCGTGGCGACCGAGGCCGACGTGCGCGCACGCTTTGGCCAGCCCGAGAACATCTGGGATGCGCCCGAGGGCCGGGTGTTCGAGTACAACCGCCAGCCGCAGGGGCAGAAGAACTACATGATCACGATCGGGCCCGAAGGCCGGATGACGGCCTTGCGCCAGGTGCTCACGCCCGCGAACTTCGCCAAGGTGAAGCCGGGCATGACGATGGAAGACCTGCGCAGGTTGCTGGGCAAGCCGGCCAGGCGCACACCCTATCCGCTCAAGAACGAGACCGCCTGGGAATGGCGCTGGATGCAGCCGCCGAATTCGCCGATGGTGTTCACCGCCACGCTGGATGACGACCAGCGTGTGACCAGCGCGGGCTCTTCGCCGGACCGCGGCACCGAAGTGCCTTGAGCGTTCAGTTGCCGGGCTGAGCCGCAAGTTCCGCCGCAAATCCCGAGCGCTCGAAGGCCTCGAGCGGCTGCGCATGCAGCGATTCGACCCGCAGCACCCCGCCGCGCTCGCGCACCGCTTTGTGCAATCGGCGCAGCGCGTCCATGCCGGTGGCGTCGATCAAGAACAGCTGCATCGCGTCGAGCACCACCGTCATGCCGCGCGGTGCGCGCTCGACCGCGGCCACGGCAGGATCGAGCTTGGCGGCGGCGCCGAAGAACAGCGCGCCCTGCAGCTTGAAGGTCAGCACGGGCGGCTCGAGCGCCACCAGTTCGACGCTGAAAAGCTGGCTCATGCGCGTCACGAACAGTGCGCACGCCAGCACGATGCCCGCCTGCACCGCGACCGTGAGGTCGAACACCACGGTGAGGAAGAAGGTGCCCAGCATCAGCAGCCGGTAGTGGCGGCTGAAGAGGCGCAGCCTGTGGGGGGAGAACTCGCGCCACTCGCCCATGTTCCAGGCCACGAAGACCAGGATGCCCGCCAGCACCGACAGCGGCACGTGCCGGGCCAGCGGCGCCCCCAGCAGCACCACGACCAGCAGCGTCAACGCATGCACGATGCCGGCGATCGGCGAGCTGGCGCCGGCGCGCAGGTTGGTCACGGTGCGGGCAATGGTGCCGGTGGCCGGCATGCCGCCGAAGAAGGGGGCGACCGCATTGGCGATGCCCTGCGCCATCAGCTCCTGGTTGGGATCGTGGCGCGGCAGCCCGCCGATCTGGTCGGCCACGCGGGCGCACAGCAGCGATTCGATGGCGCCCAGCGCGGCGATGGTGAAGGCCGGGGTCACGAGCTGCTTGACCGTTTCCCACGAGAACGCGGGCAGCGCGAAGGCGGGCAGGCCGCCGGGGATGCCGCCGAAGCGCGTGCCGATGGTCTCCACCGGCAGGCTGAAGCCCCAGGACACCAGCGTCAGCGTGACCAGCGCGACGATCGGCCCCGGCATGCGCGAGCCGGCCTGCGCGGCGCGCGCCCGCGCCGCGCGGCCCAGCACCCGATGCACCGCGCGCCCGACCCAGGTGCCGGCGAGCAGCAGCTGCGGCCAGGCGGCCAGGCCGAGCAGGCAGGCCAGGCCGAGTGCGAAGGCATGCGGATTGAAGCTGCCGAGGTGGGTGGCCAGCGTGTGGATCTGCGAGAACATGTCGGCCGGCATTTTGGCGATCGAGAGTCCCAGCCAGTCCTTCAGCTGCGAGACCAGGATCAGCGCCGCGATGCCGTTGGTGAAGCCCACCACGATCGACAGCGGCACGTAGCGCACCAGCGTGCCGAGGCGGAACAGTCCCATCAGGAACAGCAGCACGCCGGCGCAGGCGGTGGCGATCAGCAGGTTCGCCACGCCGTAGCGGTCGACGATGCCGTAGACGATCACGATGTAGGCGCCGGCCGGCCCGCCGATCTGCACCGCCGAGCCGCCGAGGGCCGAGATCAGGAAGCCGGCGATGATCGCGGTCCAGATGCCGGCCTCGGGCTTGAGGCCGGAGGCGATCGCGAAGGCCATCGCCAGCGGCAGCGCGACGATGCCCACCGTGACGCCGGCGCCGACGTCCTTGAGGAAGCGGTCCTTGTCGTAGCCCGCCAGCGCGTCGATCAGTCGGGGCCGGAAGGCCGCGAGCTTCAGGTGCGAAGTCATGGCGTCATTGTGGACGCCGGATCGGTCGGTCAGTCGGAGTCGCCGGGCAGCACCGCGTCGGCGGCGGCGCCGACTGCCTTGCCCGTGATGCGCACCGTGCCGATGGCGGCGTCGGCCGCGAGGCCCACGGCGCCGGCGCCGACGCTCACGGCGGTGCTCGCGACGCTCACCACCGCACAGCCCGGGAGCAAGGGGACGGCGGCCAGGACCAGGGCCGCGAGCCGGAGGCGAGAAAGGAAGGCGATCTGCATGCGCGCATTGTCCACTTGCGCGCAAGCAGGGCGACCTGGTCTCAGCGCGGCAACGCCGAGAGAATGGCGTCGCGGTCCTGATCCAGCCGCGGCGGCTGCCGGGTCAGCGGCGTGCGGTGCGCCCCGACGTGCACCGGATTGCCCGCCACGGTGATCGATCGTCCGCCTTGCGTGCGCAGCTGTACCAGCATCTCGCGCGCCAGGATCTGCGGATCGTTCACCACCGCCGCGACGTCGTTGTAGGCGCCGGTGGGGATGCTGTTGCGCATCAGCAGTTCCTGCCAGTGGGCGCAGGGGGCCGAGGCCAGCCTTTCCTCGAGCATCGTCTTGAGGCACTCGTGGTTCAGGCACCGATCGGGATTGGTGGCGAAGCGCGGGTCATCGCGCAGCGCGGGCAGGTCCAGGACCACGCAGAGCCGCTGGAACAGCGCGTCGTTGCCGGCGGCGATCACGAACCAGCCATCGGACGCGCGGAAGACATCGAAAGGCGTGATGGAGGGGTGGCGCGAGCCGATCGGCCCTGGGGCTCGGCCATCGGCGTCCAGCCGGGAGATCGCGTTTTCGAGCAGCGCCACCTGGCAGTCCAGCATCGCGACGTCCACGCGCTCGCCGCAGCCGGTGCGGGCGCGCTGCAGCAGGGCCGCCTGCGTGCCGATGGCCGCATAGAGCCCGGCGCCGAGGTCGCCGATCGAGACGCCCACGCGCGTGGGCGGCGAACCCGGATGACCGGTGAGACTCATGATGCCGCCCATGGCCTGCACCACCATGTCGTAGGCGGGACGCTTGCTGTACGGCCCCGTCTGTCCGAATCCGGAGATCGACGTGAACACCAGTCCGGGAAAGCGCGCATGAAGCGCCTCCCAGCCATAGCCCAGCTTTTCCATGGTGCCGGGCCTGAAGTTCTCGACCAGCACGTCGGCGCTCGCGAGCAGCGACTCGAAGACTGCGCGGTCGGCGCTCGCCTTCAGGTCCAGCGCGATCGATTCCTTGTTCCGGTTGACCGACATGAAGTAGGCGGATTCGCCTTCCACGAAGGGCCCGATCTGGCGCGCGTCGTCGCCGCTGCCGGGCTGCTCGACCTTGATCACGCGCGCGCCGAGGTCGGCGAGCAGCAGCGTGCAGTAGGGCCCCGCGAGCACGCGGGTCAGGTCGATCACGGTGAAGCCCTGGAGCGGGCCGCCGCTGGCGGGGGTGTCGTGCGTCATTCGTTGGTCGCGCCCGAGCGCTCCGTCAGTTCTTTCGATTTCGCGCCTTCGGCCAGGGCCCATTCACGGAACTCGGCGAGCGATCTGGAGGGCGCCGCTTCGTTGCCGGACTTTTCCATCCGCGCCTTGACCTCCGGGTCGCTCAGCACGGCCGTGCTGGCGTCGAACAGCCTCTTCGCCACTTCGGGCGGCAGGCCGGCCGGTCCGAACAGGCCGAACCAGAACGTGAAGTCATAGCCCTTGACGCCGGCCTCGGACATGCTCGGGATCTCCGGGAAGAGCGGCGAGCGCTGCGCCGAAGTGACCGCGAGCACGCGCAGCTTCCCCCCCTGGGCCATCGGCAGAACCGAGGGCGGGGTGCCGAAGGTCAACTGCACGTCGCCGCTGGCCACCGCCTGCAGCGAGGGCGCGCCGCCCTTGAACGGCACGTGCAGCATGTTCACCCCGGCCGCCTTCTCGAAAGACAGCGCGGCCAGATGCGTCACGACGCCGCTGCCCGAGGATGAATAGGCGAACTTGCCGGGGTTCTGCCGTGCCTCGGCGATCAGTTCCTGCACGGTCCTGGCGCTCACATCCTTGTGGACCGCCAGCAGCATCGGTGCCGAACTCCAGCGGGAGACCGGCGTGAAGCTTCGGCCACCGTCGTACTTCACGCCCTTGTAGAGCAGCTTGTCGCTGCCATAGAGATTGCTGCTGCCGAGCAGCAGCGTGTAGCCGTCCGGTGCCGCGCGCGCCACGAAGTCCGAAGCGATCGTCGTGCCCGCACCGGGCTTGTTGTCGATGATGACGGCCTGGCCGAGGACCTTGCCGAGCTTGTCGGACACGATGCGCGCCACCGTGTCGGCGCCGCCCCCCGCGGGAAAGCCCACCACCAAGGTGATCGGTCTGGCCGGATAGTCCGCGGCATGGGCGGCGGACAGGGGGACCGCCAGCCATGCGGCGGCGGCCATCGAGATAAGACGGCGTCGGTTCATGGGATGTCTCCAGTCTTTTTGCGAGTTTTCGGGTCAGCGGCCGTTGAAGGCCGGCTGGCGCTTTTCTTTCCAGGCGCGGCCGCCTTCGGCGAGGTCTTCCGATGCGACCGAGCGCTGCACCTCGTCGCGGATCGAGGCCGCGTCGGCGCGGCCCCGGGCAATCCGGTTCAGGTGCTTCTTCATGCCGAGCAGCGGAATCGGTGCCATCGCGGTCAGCGTGGCGCGCAGCCGGTCGACCTCCGCGGCGATGGACTCGCCCTCGGCCCAGTGCGTCAGGAAGCCGCAGTCGCGCATGGCCTCGCCATCCAGCTTCTCGGCGGTCAGGAAGAGCCGCTTGGCGGTGTCCAGTCCCAGCCGCGAGACGTAGCGCTCGAGGCCGCTCTGGTAGTAGTGAAGGCCCAGGCGGGCCGCCGGCATGAACATTTCCGATCGCTTGCCGCCGACGCGGAAGTCGCAGGCCAGGGCCAGGTCGGTGGCGCCCCCGAACACGCCGCCGTGGATGGCGGCGATGGTGATGGCGCGGCAGTTTTCCAGTGCGTCCACCATGGCACCGAAACTGCTGCCCTCGGTCTGGCTGCTGGCGGCCACCTCTGATATATCGTAGCCACTGCAAAAATGCTTTCCTTCGGCGCGAAGAATCAGCACCAACACCTGTTCGCTGCGGTTGACGGTGTCAAAGTGACGCAGAAGTTCAGGCAAATCGGGTGGAGTGAGCTTGTTTGCGACCTCCGGACGGCGCAGCGTCAGAGTGGCGACCGGGCCGTCGATGTCGAGGGAGGGCAGCATTGATGTATGAAATAGACTTGTTGATATATCTGTTAGGTTAACTAATATTGTGATTGCCATGCAACCCTCGAAAACCCTCGAAAGCGGCAGCCTCCAGGACCAGATCCGGAGTCGACTCGAGCGGGATATCCATGAAGGAACGCTCTCGCCGGGCATGTCCATCGATGAAAAGGCGCTCGCCCTGAGCTTCAACACCTCGCGCACGCCGGTTCGCGAGGCCTTGCTGTTGCTGAGTGCCCGCGGCCTGGTCGACATCGTTCCGCGGTCCGGCATCTACGTGCATCAACTGCGAGCGAGCGAGCTGGTCGCGATGATGGAAGCGCTCGGCGAACTGGAAGGGGTGCTGGCGCGGCTGGCCGCGCTGCGCATCGGGCCGGCGCTAAGGGAAGAACTGCAGGGGGCGCTGGAAGGCACGGCCGCGGCCGCGGCCGCGCAGGACGCAGGCGCCTACCAGGCGGCCAACGCCGTGCTGCACGACGTGATCTACCGGGCCAGCGGCAACCCCTTCATCGTCGAGCAGGCACGGACGGTTCGATTGCGGATCGCCGCCTACCGGGGGCGCCTGTTCGAGAAGCCGGGACGCCTGGCCACCTCGCAACGGGAGCACGAGCGGGTCGTGGAATGGATCCTTCAGGGCCATGCGGACCAGGCCGCGGAAGCCATGCGGGAGCACATCTCGGTCGGCGGCAAGGTGTTCGCCGACCTGGTGCTGGTCAACAACCTGCGCTAGCGCACCCGCATCCCGGGCGTCGCGCCCGGCCACGGTTCCAGCACGTGGATGCCCGGGTTCGCCTTCTCGTCGGCGTGGCTGGCGGCCAGCACCATGCCCTCGGAGATGCCGAACTTCATCTTGCGCGGCGCCAGGTTGGCGACCAGCACCGTGAGCTTGCCGACCAACTGCTCGGGCTGGTAGACCGAGGCGATGCCGGAGAACACGTTGCGGGTGCGGCCTTCGCCGGCGTCCAGCGTCAGGTGCAGCAGCTTGGTCGAGCCCTCGACCTTCTGGCAGGCCACGATCTTCGCGATCCGCAGGTCGATCTTCGCGAAGTCGTCGATGGTGATGGTGGGCGCGATGCCTTCGCCACCGGGCAGCAGGGGAGCAGCTTCGGGCGCGGCCGCCACCTCGGACACAGGCGGCTCGAAGAGCTGGTCGAGCTGCTTGACGTCGACCCGCTGCATCAGGTGCTTGTAGTCCCTGATCGCATGGCCGGCGCCGAGCAGCCGGCCGGCATCGGCGAACAGCAGCGGCTCGCTGGCAAGGAAGGCCTCGACTTCGGCGGCGAGCGCCGGCAGCACCGGCTTGAGGTAGATGGTCAGCAGCCGGAAGGCCTCGATGCAGGCCGTGCAGACATCGTGCAGGCGGGCCTCCATGCCTTCCTTCTTGGCGAGTTCCCAGGGCTTGTTCTGGTCGACGTACTCGTTGACCTTGTCGGCCAGGAGCATGATCTCGCGCAGCGCGCGCGCGAAGTCGCGGCTGTCGTAGAGCGCCTGCATCGGCGCCGCGGCGGCCTGCAGCGTGGCCAGCAGGGCGGCGCCGTCGGCCGACACCGTGCCCAGTTGGCCAGCGAAGCGCTTGGCGACGAAGCCCGCGGCGCGGCTCGCGATGTTGATGTACTTGCCGATCAGGTCGGCGTTCACGCGGGCCATGAAGTCCTCGGCCGTGAAATCGACATCCTCCACCTTGGCGTTGAGCTTGGCCGCGATGTAGTAGCGCAGCCATTCGGGGTTCATGCCGATCGACAGGTACTTCAGCGGGTCGATGCCGGTGCCGCGGCTCTTGCTCATCTTCTCGCCCGAGACCGTGATGAAGCCGTGCACGTTGACCTGGCTCGGCGTCTTGCGGCCGCTGAACTGCAGCATCGCGGGCCAGAACAGCGTGTGGAAGTAGACGATGTCCTTGCCGATGAAGTGCACCTGCTCCACCGCCGGGTCGGCGACGAAGTCGTCGAAGCTCTGCGCGGTGCGCGACGCCTCGTGCCAGTGGTTCGCCGCCTGGCCCTTGTCGAAGTGGTTCTTCAGGCTCGCCAGGTAGCCCACGGGCGCGTCGAGCCAGACGTAGAAGTACTTGCCCGGCGCGTCGGGAATCTCGATGCCGAAATACGGCGCTTCCCGCGAGATGTCCCAGTCGGCCATGCCGGCCTCGAACCACTCGCTGGCCTTCTTCGCCATCTCGGGCTGCAGCTTGCCGTCCTGGGTCCAGGACTTGAGGAAGTCGACCACCTTCGGGTCGGACAGCTTGAAGAAGAAATGCTCGGAGCTGCGCAGCTCGGGCGTGGCGCCGGTGAGCGTCGAGTAGGGGTTGATCAGCTCGGTCGGCGAATAGACGCTGCTGCACACCTCGCAGGCGTCGCCGTACTGGTCCTTCGCGTGGCACACCGCGCACTCGCCCTTGATGTAGCGGTCGGGCAGGAACATGCCCTTGACGGGGTCGTAGAACTGCTCGATGGTGCGCGTGGCGACCATGCCGCCGGCCCTCAGCTTGCGGTAGATGCCTTGCGCGAGTTCGGTGTTCTCGCTGCTGTCGGTGGAGTGCCAGTTGTCGAAGCGGATGTGGAAGCCGTCGAGGTATTCCTTGCGGCCGGCGGCGATCTCGCCGACGAACTCCTGCGGCGTCTTGCCGGCCTTTTCGGCCGCGATCATGATCGGCGCCCCGTGCGCGTCGTCGGCACCCACGAAGTGCACCATGTGGCCCTGCATGCGCTGGAAGCGCACCCAGATGTCGGCCTGGATGTACTCCATGATGTGGCCGACGTGGAACTTGCCGTTGGCGTAGGGCAGGGCGGTGGTGACGAACAGTTTGCGCTGGGACATCGCGGGGGCGCTTTCGGGACGAGGGAGAAACGGGCTGGAACGGACTGCGGCCGGCGGCTGGGCCAGCGGGGGACCCGGCATTTTAGGTGGCGGGGCTATAGTCGTCCCGCCAACCCGAGTTCCCCGTGATCGCCGCCTATGAAATCTCCCTGGCCCGGGCGTCCGACGCGCCGGCGATCGCGGCGTTGTCGCGGGACGCCATCGAGCGCGGCCTCTCGTGGCGCTGGACCGAGCGGCGCGTGCTGCGCGCCATCCGGGATCCGGCCACCAACGTGGCGGTGGCCCGGCGCGAAGGCGTGCTCATCGGCTTCGCGATCATGCAGTACGGGGACGACGAGGCCCACATCGTGCTCTTCGCGGTCGACGCCTCGCAACGCCGGGCCGGCCTGGGCGCCGCCCTGCTGGCATGGCTCGAAGCCACCGCCGTCGTCGCCGGCATGCGCGCCATACGGCTCGAGGCCAGGGCCGGGAATGCCCCGGCGAAATCCTTCTATCGCCGGCACGGCTTCGTGGAGTACGGATCGAGCCCCGGCTACTACGAAGACGTGGAGGACGCGGTTCGCTTGGTGAAGCGGCTGGACGATGCAGCCTGAGCCGAGCGCAGGCCTGCGGCATGACGGCGAAGCGTCGAGGTCGTCCCTGCCTTCAGGCGGCGTGGCGCCAGCCCAGGAAGCTGCACACCGCGTCGCGCTGATTGAAGGTGTCATGCCGCCCCAGTGCCATCAGCTCGCGCGTGAAGGCCGACTCGAACAGCAGGTAGCTGGCGAGCGCCGAACCCTTCAGGGCGGCCGTTTCGGCCGGCACCGCCGGTTGGCCCAGCAGGCCGCGGACGGCGGCCGGCAGCGCCTGGGCGTGGCGCGCGGCGATCATGTCGATGCGCTGCGACGGCGCGATCAGAAGCAGGTCCACATGCTTCAGCGAGGTGGCGCCGCGCGCTTCGGGCGGGACCAGCGCCAGCGTCTGGTTGATGCGGCGCAGGCGCTCGACGTCGGCGGTCAGCGAGTCGAGGAAGATGCTCGACAGCGCGTGGCCGGCGATCTGCGCCAGCGACGGGTAGCCGCTCAGCGCATTGGGTGCCAGCGCGTAGGCCGGTTCCTGCATGCGGCCGGCGCCGACAGCGAGGATGCGCCTGGCGCCCAGGTGGATGGCGGCGGCCAGCGGCGCGGATTGGCGCATGGAGCCGTCGCCGAAGTATTCGACGTGGCCGTCGACGTCCAGCGGCGTGGCCGGAAAGACGAACGGAATCGCCGACGACGCCAGCAGATGCTCGTGCGCGATGCGCACGGGCGCGGCGCGTCGATGGGACCGGACCCACGGCTGCTGCTGCGGACCTGCCTGATAGAAGGTCACGTGCTCGCCCGAACCGTAGCTCGACGCCGTGACCGCCAGCGCATCGAGGTGGCCCTGCGACATCAGTCCGGCGAGACGGTCCAGCGGCACCATCTGCGCGAGCAGCGCGCGCAGCGGTTCGTTGTCGAGAAATGAACGCAGGCCGCTGCGCCGCCAGCGGGCGACCAGCCAGCCGGCCGACAGCAGCCGCGCCCACGGCGCATCGCTGCGCAGCGCCGTCAAGGCGTCGGCGCGGTAGACCCGCCCGGGCTCGATCCCGGACCACGCCTGCGCGATCCTGCGCACCGTGGCATCGAAGTCGTCGGTGCCGCAGGCCAGAGCGGCCGCGTTGATCGCGCCGGCCGAAGTGCCGGTGATGATCCGGAACGGATTGCCCTTGGCCCGGGCCCCGGCCGCGCGGCGCAGCCTGGCCAGGGCCTGGAGCACGCCGACCTGGTAGGCGGCACGCGCGCCGCCGCCGGTCAGCACCAGGCCGGTGGCGGGGATGGGAGCGGGACGGGGCGACGGCATGGCCGTCGAGCGTACCCGTCCTGCCGCGGCGGGGTGCCGAACCGGTCGCGCTGGAGGGGTCAAGGGCGTGCGGCCTTCGGATTTCCCGGCGTCGCACTAGACTACCCGCCATTCAGGAGTGATCAATGGCAGTTACGAAAGAGGCGCTCGCGGAGGCCCTCAAGGCCGTCCTCGACCCCAACACCGGCAAGGATTTCATCAGCACCCGGGCGCTGAAGAACCTGCAGATCCACGAGGGCGAGGTCTCGTTCGACATCGAGCTGGGCTATCCGGCCAAGAGCCAGATGCCGGCCATGCGCCGCGCACTGGTGGCCGCCGCCAAGACGGTGCCGGGGGTGGAGAACGTCTCGGTCAACATCGCGACCAAGGTCATCAGCCACGCGGTGCAGCGCGGCGTGCAGCTGATGCCCAACGTCAAGAACATCATCGCGGTGGCCTCGGGCAAGGGCGGCGTCGGCAAGAGCACGACCGCGGCCAACCTGGCGCTGGCGCTGGCCGCCGAGGGCGCCAGCGTCGGCCTGCTCGACGCCGACATCTACGGCCCGAGCCAGCCCATGATGCTGGGCATCCAGGGCCGTCCCGAGAGCGACGACGGCAAGACCATGGAGCCGCTTTCGAACCACGGCGTGCAGGTGATGTCGATCGGCTTCCTGGTCGACCCCGACGAGGCCATGATCTGGCGCGGCCCGATGGCGACCCAGGCGCTGGAGCAGCTGCTGCGCCAGACCAACTGGAAGGACCTGGACTACCTGATCGTCGACATGCCGCCGGGCACCGGCGACATCCAGCTGACCTTGTCGCAGCGGGTGCCGATGACCGGCGCCGTGATCGTCACCACGCCGCAGGACATCGCGCTGCTCGATGCCCGCAAGGGCATCAAGATGTTCGAGAAGGTCGGCGTGCCGATCCTCGGCATCGTCGAGAACATGGCGGTGCACGTGTGTTCGAACTGCGGCCACGTGGAGCACATCTTCGGCGCCGATGGCGGCCGCAAGATGGCCGAGCAGTACCAGATGGAGTACCTCGGCGCGCTGCCGCTGGACATCAACATCCGGCTCCAGGCCGACAGCGGCAAGCCGACCGTGGTGGCCGACCCCGACGGCGAGGTGGCCGGTATCTACAAGGCGGTGGCGCGCCGGGTGGCGGTGGGCATCGCCGAGAAGGCCAAGGACTTCTCGGCCAAGTTCCCGACCATCACCGTCAGCAAGAACACCTGAAGCGGTTCCAGAACAAATGAACTTGCTGGCCTCGATGCGCTACCTGGTCGCGCTCGAGGAGCACCGTCATTTCGGGCGCGCGGCCCAGGCCTGTCACATCACGCAGCCGGCGCTGTCCAACGCGCTGCGTGCGCTCGAGGCGGAGTTCGGCGTCGTGGTGGTCAAGCGCGGCCGCACCTACGCCGGGCTCACGCACGAGGGTGAGGCGGTGCTGGCGGCGGCGCACCGGATGCTGCACGAGAACGAGGTCCTGCAGCAACTGCTGAAGAGCGAAGAAGGTTTTCCCCGCGGCAGCCTGCGAATGGCGGCCGTGCCCACCGCCATCCCGCTGCTGGCCCGTTTCGCGGCCCAGCTGCAGGCGCGCCATCCCGGCATCGTGCCGACCGTCCTGTCGATGAGCTCGCTCGAGCTCGAGACGGGGCTGGAGAACCTGTCGCTCGACATCGCGCTGGGCTACACCGAGCGCATGCATCCGCGCGAAGTCAAGCTCACGGCCTGGCCGCAGAGCGTCGAGCACTA
Source organism: Variovorax sp. P2_H12 (assembly GCF_056403395.1). NCBI lineage: Bacteria > Pseudomonadati > Pseudomonadota > Betaproteobacteria > Burkholderiales > Comamonadaceae > Variovorax > Variovorax sp. P2_H12. Next base: position 47,226 of record NZ_JBFUFO010000041.1, read on the forward strand.
CTTCCTGTTGCGCCGCGCCGAGCGCAGCGGCGCCGAGGCGCTGCAGATCGGCGAACCGATCGGGTGGGCCCGGGCGGCCGAGCTGCCGCTGTGCCTGCTGACGCCGGAAATGCACAACCGCTCGATCGTCGACCAGGCCTTCAAGGCGGCCGGCGCGGCCGTGTCGCCCGCCATCGAGACCAACTCGGTGCTGACCCTGGCGCTCAGTGTCCTGTCCGGCCGGGTCTGCGCCGTGCTGCCGGGCGCGATGGTGGATGCGGTCCGGGGCCAGGGCCATTTCGAGGCGCTGCCGCTGGTGGCGCCCGAGGTGCTGACGCCGATCGGCTTCATGACGCAGACGGCAGTACGGCCCTCGCGCGCGCTGGAGGCGGCGCTGGCGCTGCTCCAGAGCCCGGACTGGCAGCGCGAAGTCGGGGCCCACAGCGGCGCCTTGCGCGGCTGATCCCGGGGGGAGGGGCGACGGACCGCCCGGCGTTTCATTTCTTTATTGAATCACTCCATGTGCGGATTCAATTTGCCAAGCGCGCCCGGGCGGCCGACAGTCGGAGAGGCCGCCGATTCGCGCGGCAGGACACACCGCATGAGACGGCCGAGGCAATGAATCACCCAGGCACCCAGCACAAGATCGAGGCCATCCCGCTCGCCACGCCCGACCAGTTGCGCGAGCGCATTCGCCGCAAGAGCAAGCTCAAGGGGCGTCAGCCCGAGGAGAGCGCGCTGGCCGAGGTGCGCGCGCTGATCGGCCCGCGCCCGCTGGCCGGCTACCGGCGCGACCTGCTGATCGAGCAGTTGCACCTGCTCAATGATGCCCACGGCTGCCTGCACGACCGGCACCTGGTGGCCCTCGCCTCGCTGACCGGGATCCCGATGGCCGAGGTGTACGAGGTCGCGACCTTCTACCACCACTTCGAGGTCGTGCGCGACGACGCGCAGGCGCCCGGTCTTACCGTGCGCGTGTGCGACGGCCTGGCCTGCGAGCTGGCCGGCGCGCAATCGCTGATCGAGCGCCTGCCCGCCTTGCTCGGCGCCGCCGGCCGCGACGACGTCCGCGTGATCGCAGCGCCCTGCATCGGCCGCTGCGAACAGGCGCCGGCAGTGGCGGTGCACCAGCAGGCGGTGCCGCTGGCGAGCGTCGAGAAGGTGCTGCAGGCGGTGGCCTCCGGGCCTGGGCCCGCAACTGCGCGCCACACCCATTTTGTCCCCGCCGACCTGGCGGGGAAGAGCATCACTGCGCCGTCCGAGGCGGTCGAGGCCCGGCCGCCCTTCACCGACTACCGGACCTACCGGGCGCACGGAGGCTATGCGCTGGCGGCCGCGCTGGTCAACGGCGAGCAAGACGCCGAAGCGGTGCTCCAGGCGCTCGAGGCTTCGGGCCTGCGCGGCCTCGGCGGCGCCGGCTTCCCGGCCGGACGCAAATGGCGCATCGTGCGCGACCAGCCGGCCCCCCGGCTCATGGCGGTGAATCTCGACGAGGGCGAGCCCGGCACTTTCAAGGACCGCTGCTATCTCGAACGCGATCCGCACCGCTTCCTCGAAGGCCTATTGGTGGCGGCACAGATCACCGGCGTCGAGGCCTGCTACATCTACCTGCGGGACGAATACCACGACTGCCGCGCGCTGCTCCAGGCCGAGCTGGCCGCGCTGCGCGCCGATCCGCCCTGCGAGCTGCCGAGCATCGAACTGCGGCGCGGCGCCGGCGCCTACATCTGCGGCGAGGAGTCAGCGATGATCGAGAGCATCGAGGGCAAGCGCGGCGAACCGCGCATGCGGCCGCCGTATATCGCGCAGGTCGGCCTGTTCGGCCGTCCGACGCTGGAACACAACTTCGAGACCCTCTACTGGGTGCGCGACATCGTCGAGCGCGGTCCGCAATGGTGGACCGGCTTCGGCCGCCACGGGCGCAAGGGACTGCGCAGCTTCAGCGTCAGCGGGCGCGTAAAGCACCCGGGCGTCAAGCTCGCGCCCGCGGGCATCACGGTGCGCGAGCTGATCGACGAATTCTGCGGCGGCATGCTGGACGGCCATACGCTGCACGCCTACCTGCCGGGCGGCGCATCGGGCGGCATCCTGCCGGCGCGCATGGACGACATTCCGCTCGACTTCGACACCCTCCAGCCGCACGGCTGCTTCATCGGCTCGGCGGCCGTGATGGTGCTGAGCCAGCACGACCGCGCCCGCGACGCGGCGCTCAACGTGATGCGCTTCTTCAAGCACGAGAGCTGCGGCCAGTGCACGCCCTGCCGCGTGGGCACCGCCAAGGCGGCGGCGCTGATGCAGGCGCCGGCCTGGGACAACGCCACCCTCGAAGACCTGGCGCAGGTGATGGGGGATGCGTCGATCTGCGGGCTGGGCCAGGCGGCGCCGAATCCGATCCGCAGCATCCAGAAGTACTTCCCGCAGGAGATCGCATGAACGCGCCGTCTAAGCTCGCCGAACTGATGCCGCAGACGGTGGCGTTCACGCTCGACGGCCGCGCCATCGAGGCCTTCGAGGGCGAGACCATCTTCAAGGCCGCCGAACGTCACGGCGTCGAGATTCCGCATCTGTGCTACACCGACGGCCTGCGCCCCGACGGCAACTGCCGCGCCTGCGTGGTCGAGGTCGAGGGCGAGCGCACGCTGGCGCCGAGCTGCTGCCGCAGCGTGACCGCCGGCATGAAGGTGCAGGCCACCAGCGAGCGGGCGCTGAAGAGTCAGAAGATGGTGGTCGAGATGCTGCTGTCCGACATGCCCGACGAAGGCTACAAGTGGATCGGCGACGACGCCACCCGCCCGCACGGCGAGCTGAGCGAATGGGCGGCCCGGCTCGATATCGCCGTGCGCCCCGAGCTCAAGGCCCTGCGCCGCGAACAGCCCGCGACCGACGTCTCGCACCCCGCGATGGCGGTCAACCTCGACGCCTGCATCCAGTGCAACCGCTGCGTGCGCGCCTGCCGCGAGGAGCAGGTCAACGACGTCATCGGCTACGCGATGCGCGGCGAGCATTCGAAGATCGTCTTCGACCTCGACGATCCGATGGGCGACAGCACCTGCGTGGCCTGCGGCGAATGCGTTCAAGCCTGCCCGACCGGCGCCCTGATGCCCAAGAGCCACATCGGCTCGCAGCAGGTCGACCGCAAGGTCGATTCGGTGTGCCCGTTCTGCGGCGTCGGCTGCCTGCTCACCTACAACGTCAAGGACGAGAAGATCGTCAGCGTCGACGGCCGCGATGGCCCCGCCAACCATGGCCGCCTGTGCGTCAAGGGCCGTTTCGGCTTCGACTACGCGCACCATCCGCAGCGCCTGACGAAGCCGCTGATCCGCAAGCCCGGCGTGCCCAAGCACTTCGACGAGGCACCGCGGCCCGGCGACTGGAGCGAGGCCTTCCGCGAGGCCAGCTGGGAAGAAGCGCTTGCCTTCACGGCCGGAAAGCTCAAGAGCCTGCGCGACACGCACGGCAAGAAGGCGCTGGCCGGTTTCGGCTCCGCCAAGGGCAGCAACGAGGAGGCCTACCTGTTCCAGAAGCTGGTGCGAACCGGATTCGGCAGCAACAACGTCGACCACTGCACGCGGCTGTGCCATGCATCGAGCGTGGCGGCGCTGCTGGAAGGCGTGGGCTCCGGTGCGGTGAGCAACCCTGTCTACGACGTCGAGCATGCGGAGCTGATCTTCGTCATCGGCTCGAACCCGACCGCGAACCATCCGGTGGCAGCGACCTGGATGAAGAATGCCGCCAAGCGCGGGGCGAAGATCGTGCTGGCCGACCCGCGCCGCACCGACCTCGGCAAGCATGCCTGGCGCACGCTGCAGTTCAAGGCCGACACCGATGTCGCGATGCTCAATGCGCTGATCCATGCGGTGATCGACGAAGGCCTGGTGGACCAGGAATTCATCCGTACCCGCGTCAGCAATTTCGAGGCCCTGCGCGAGAACGTCAAGGGCTACAGCCCGGAGGCGATGGCGCCGATCTGCGGCGTGCCGGCCGAGACGCTGCGCGAAGTCGCGCGCGCCTTCGCCAGCGCCAAGGGCGCGATGGTGCTGTGGGGCATGGGGGTCAGCCAGCACGTGCACGGCACCGACAATGCGCGCTGCCTGATCGCGCTGGTCAGCGTCACCGGCCAGATCGGCAAGCCCGGCTCCGGCCTGCATCCACTGCGCGGCCAGAACAATGTGCAGGGCGCGAGCGACGCGGGGCTGATCCCGATGATGTTCCCCAACTACCAGCGGGTCGACAACGCGGCCGCGCATGCGTGGTTCGAGGACTTCTGGGGCCAGCCGCTCGATGCGGCACCGGGCTACACGGTGGTCGAGATCATGCACAAGGCGCTGGCGCCCGACGACGATCCGCACAAGATTCGCGGCATGTACATCATGGGCGAGAACCCGGCCATGAGCGACCCCGACCTGAACCACGCGCGGCATGCGCTCGCGAGCCTGGAACACCTGGTGGTGCAGGACATCTTCATGACCGAGACCGCCTGGCTGGCCGACGTCGTGCTGCCGGCCAGTGCCTGGCCCGAGAAGACCGGCACCGTGAGCAACACCGACCGCATGGTCCAGCTCGGCCAGCGGGCGCTGAGCCCGCCCGGCGATGCGATGCCCGACCTCTGGATCATCCAGCAGATCGCAAAGCGCATGGGCCTTGACTGGCACTACGAGGGCGACGAATCAGGCGTTGCCGCCGTCTACGAGGAAATGCGCCAGGCCATGCACGCCGCCATCAGCGGCATCAGCTGGGAGCGGCTGCAGCGCGAGTCGAGCGTGACCTATCCCTGCCTCGACGCCGACGATCCGGGCCAGCCGATCGTGTTTGTCGACAGCTTCCCGACCGCGGACGGCCGGGTCAAGCTGGTGCCGGCCGACATCATTCCGGCCGCCGAGCGGCCCGATGCCGACTATCCCTTCGTGTTGATCACCGGGCGCCAGCTGGAGCACTGGCACACCGGCAGCATGACCCGCCGCGCCAGCGTGCTCGACGCGCTGGAGCCGATGGCCACGGCCTCGATGAACCAGGGCGACCTGGAGGCGCTGGGCCTGGCCGCGGGTGACGTGGTGACGATCCGCTCGCGCCGCGGCGAGGTCGCGATCCACGTGCGGCGCGACGACGGCACGCCGAGCGGCGCGGTGTTCGTGCCCTTCGCCTACTACGAGGCGGCGGCCAACCTGATGACCAACGCGGCGCTCGATCCGTTCGGGAAGATCCCGGAGTTCAAGTATTGCGCGGTGCAGATCCGGCGCGGCGGCGCACCGATGGCGGCGGCCGGCTACGGCACCGGCGCGACAGGCGACAATGCTCGCCTGCCATGGACAGCCTCGACCTGATCAAGACCTTCCGCGAGGTCGCCTCGCACGGCAGCTTCTCGCGCGCCGCGATCAAGCTCGACGTGTCGAAGGCCACGGTGAGCAAGTACATCGCCGAACTCGAGACGCGGCTCGGCGTGCGGCTGCTCAACCGCTCCACGCGCGCGGTCAGCCTCACCGATGCCGGCGCGCTGCTGCTCGAACGCAGCAAGCCGATGATGGAGATGTTCGAGCTCACCCAGGCCGAGGTCCAGGAGCACGCGAACCATCCGACCGGACGTCTGCGCATCTCGGCGCCGCTGGGCTCCGGCCAGGGCGACCTGCCGAAGCTGCTGGGCCAGTTCATGGGCTACTACCCCGACGTCAGCATCAGCCTGCAGCTGACCAACCGCGCCCTCGACATGGCCGAGGATGCGATCGATGTGGCACTGCACTTCGGGCCGATCGAGGACGAGAACCTGATCGTGCGCAAGCTGACGCGCGGCCGTCTGGTGGTGTGCGCCTCGCCGGTCTACTGGAAGAAGCACGGCAAGCCGAGCCATCCGCGCGAACTCGCCGACCACGATGCGCTGACCCAGTCGCGGCTGGGCGCCCACCCGGAATGGCGCTTCGAGGTGGACGGCAAGCCCTTCGATGTCGCGCTCAAGAGCCGGATGGACGCCACCGAGAGCGCGCCGCTGATCCAGATCGCGCTGCAGGGATTCGGCGTGATCTACATGCCCAACATGCTGGTACAGCCGCACGTCGAGCAGGGCGAGCTGGTGCCGGTGCTGCAGGACTACGTGCGCAGCGACATGTGGCTGTCGGCCGCCTACCTGCAGCGGCGCCACAACAGCGCCGCGCTGCGCGCCTTGCTCGACTTCCTCGAATCGCGCTTCAGCGCACGGAGCAAGGCCAGGGGCTGAACGATCGGCGTCGCGGCGCTTTTCCCCCTGCCGCGCGTGGCATTCGCCCGCTAGGATGTCCGGCCCGGTGCACAGACACCCCTTGGAGACATCCCATGCGCCTTCTTTCCCTGGTCCCGGTCATCCTCACGGCCGCCGCCCTGTCGGGCTGCACCGGCATGCCGCCCGCGGCATCGCAGCGCCAGCTGATGCTGGTCGGCAATGACGAGAAGCAGTCCTGGAACGACGCCGGCGCGGTGCAGCTCGGCGCGCCGGGGCGCGACAGCGTGCAGGTGATCGACATCGGCACCGATCCGCTCGCGCCGCGCTCGGTGGGCACGCTGGCGCTGAACAACACGATCGCGGGCCCGCCGACCAACCTCGCGATCACGGCCGACGAGAAGCTCGCGCTGGTCGCCAATTCGCTCAACGTGGTCGAGGAGGGCGGGGTTCGCAAGCAAGTCCCGGACAACCGCCTGTTCGTGATCGACCTCACGGCCACGCCGCCCAGGTTGATCGACACCCTCACGGTCGGCAAGCAGCCCTCCGGGCTGTCGATCAACCGCGCCGGCACGCTGGCGCTGGTCGCCAACCGCGCCGACAACTCGATCAGCGTGCTGCGCATCGCGGGGCAGAAGGTCACGCTGGTCGACACCGTGGCGATGGGCGAGTCGGTCGCGCACGTGCGCTTCACGCCCGACGGCCGCCGGGCGCTCGCGGCCAAGTTCCCGAACCACAAGATCGCGCTGCTCGAGGTCGACGGCGAGAAGGTCCGCTACGACAAGGTCGATCTCGCGGCGGGCCTGTGGCCCTACAACGTCGACGTGACGCCCGACGGCAAGCTCGCGCTCACGTCCGACAACGGCAACTCGGGCGCGTCCGACGGCCAGGTCGATACCGTCAGCGTGATCGACCTCGAAGCGTCGCCGCCGCGCGTCATCGACAAGGTGGTGGTCGGCGACGGGCCCGAGGGGCTGGCCGTGAGCCCGACCGGCAAGCTCGCCGTCGCGGTGATCCTGCGCGGCAGCAACTCGGCGAAGAACGCGTACTTCCACAACCGCAACGGCTCGGTGGTGGCGCTGCGGATCGACGGCAAGAAGGTCACGCGAAGCAACGAGGTCGTGGTGCGCGGCCTGCCCGAAGGCGCGGTCTTCAGTGCCGACGGCAAGTACCTCTACGTGGGCAACTTCATCGACCAGGACGTCTCGATCCTGCGGGTCGACGGCGACACGCTGGTCGACACCGGCAAGACCTTCGGCCTGGCGGGACATCCGGCGTCGATGCGGGGCCGCGTCACGCATTGAACGGCACGGCCGTGCAGGCCCTGTGCCGCGCGCCCCGCGGCGAGCTCTATGCCGCCGGTAGCGAAACGGGACCGGGGTGCCAAGAATTGAAGCCTGCGAAACGAACAAGAATGGATTAACCCTTCTGTTTCGTTCTTTTCAGATCGACCTGTGGTCCTAAGCTTCAACCCAGTTCAATGAACCACAGGAACGGGGTATGGCAAGACTGATCATCCTGGCGCGGCACAGCAGCGTGCGGCAGGTCAACATCGCGGGCCCGATCACCACCATCGGGCGGTCCGGCAGCAACAGCGTGTGCATCGACAGCGAGCGGGTGAGCCGGCATCATGCCGCCATCGAGTGGACCGGCGACCGCTTCATGCTCACCGACATGGGCAGCCGCAACGGCACCTACGTCAACAACGAGAAGGTGAGGGCGCACGCGCTGTCCAACGGCGACGCGATCGTGGTCGGCGACTGCCAGCTGCGCTTTCTCTACAGCCAGCCTCTGCCGCCGGCCGATGCGCTGCGGCTCATGACCCTGCCGGACCATCTCATGGCGATCGATGCGCAGATGGCGCGCAACGCCAGCCGGCGCGTGCCTGAGCGCCGCGTGTTAGCGCGCTGATCTCAGGCGTACCGCGCTTCCATGGGCCGGCCGCGCGGCGGAACCGGCATCGCCGGCATCGCGCTCTGCTGGCTGCGCTCGGCGATCAGCCGGGCGGCCAGCTGCGCGGCCATCTCGAGCTTCTTCAAGTCGCGTGCCTCCAGCGACGGATCGGGCGTGAAGCTGAAGGAATACAGGGTGCCGTAGATCGTGCCGTTGCCGAGCACGACCGGCGCACTGAGGTAGCAGCCCGCGGGCACCTTGGCGCTCAGCACCTGCTTGCAGAAGGCGAGTTCGAGCGGCTCGGCCTGCTCGTCGACGAACTGCGCGCGCCCGGAGGGCTGCCGCCGGTGGGACACCTGCTGGCCGTCGACGAACTCGCAGGCGAAGGCGGCCTCCATGCCGTGCTGTTCGCGCAGCAGCTTGAGAACCTGGTGCACCGAGGGGTCCAGCAGCGGATCGCTCATGTCCGGCGTCGCCATCAGGAGTTCGGACACGGTCACCTCGACGGCTGCGAGTGCGGGATCGTGTGCGTAGTAGCTCATGGTGGGGTCTCCGGTGGAATGGGTCCATTGGAGCGCACAAACCCCCTGATTTCAAAAAACGAGAACTAAGGTTTCCTTTTGTGGCGACCTTTGTCACAGAAATGCAATCGAAATGCTTCAAAACGTGAGCGGCGCCATACACCCGACATCGCCGTGGGCGTTCCGGCATCGGCTATCGTCGGCCCCATGGCGAACCCTGAAACCTCTACTGCCGCACCCCGCCCGACGCTCGACGTCGCCGTGGTGATGCGGCGCGAACGGCTTCACGGCCCGTCCAGCCACTGGCAGCCCTGGCGCTGGACGCTCGATGCGGTCGTGCCCGACGAGCCCGGTTTCGGCACCGGGCCCCGGCTGCTGCGCGACGACCAGGGCGAGCAGTCCTGGCTGCATCCCGGCTTCAAGGTCGAGCTGTTCCGCGACGAGGCCGAGGGCTATCACCTCAACGCGACCACGCCGGCGCCTTGCTGGTTCGTGCTCTGGCGCATGGACGAGGAAGCGACCCTGGGCCCGGAGCCGATTCCCCGCCCGGTGGTCGTGACCCTGAGCTACTACGAGGCGGGCCGCTGGCTGGACGCGCAGGAAACCGTCGAGCAGGTGCCGGCCCCGCCCGAGGTGCTGGAATGGCTGCGCACCTTCGTGCAGGAGCACTACGTGGCCGAGCCCAAGAAGCGCAAGCGGCCCGAGAGCTTCCGGCCGCTGGTGGACCGCTTCGGCAACGCGGCGAGCGTGTCGACCGAGAAGAAGCGGGGCAGGGGAGCCGGCGATGTCTGAACGGCCCCCGCGCTCCCCCACTTCGTGTGGGTCGCTGCCCCCCGAGGGGGCCGCAGGCCGCCTTGGGGCGGCCCGGTGCCGGCCTGAAGGGCCCCCACGCGCCCCCACTTCGTCTGGGTCGCTGCCCCCCGATGGGGCCGCAGGCCGCCTTGGGGCGGCCCCGCGCGAGCCTGAAGGCTTCTTCGATCGCTGGTCGCGGCGCAAGCAGCAGGTGCGCGCGGGCGAAGTGCCCGAGGAGCCGGCGGTCGAGGCCGAAGACGAGGCGAGTGAAGCCGCCGCCCCGCCCGGGCCGGCGCCTTCGGTGCTGCCGGCCGCGGAGGCCCCGCCGCCTCTCACGCTGGCCGATGTGCAGGCGCTGGACATCGATTCGGACTTCAAGCCCTTCGTCGCCGAGGGCGTGGCGCCGGAGGTCAAGAACGCCGCCTTCAGGAAGCTCTTTGCCGATCCGCACTTCAATGTGATGGACGGGCTCGACACCTACATCGACGACTACGCCAAGCCCTCGCCCTTGCCCGACAGCGTGCTGCGCCAGATGGCGAGCGCCAAGTTCCTGAAGCTCTTCGAGGAAGAGCCCGAAGAAACTCCCGGGAACGATGGATTGCCCGACGTGGCACAGTCCGATTCGGGAGACTCCCCCAGCCCGCCGGTTGCCGTTGCGCAACCAGCCAGCCAACCGACCGATGACCACCACGCTGATCTGCGACTGCAACCAGACGATGCCCCTCGAGCCGAAGATGCTCGGGACGGCACTGGCTGAAACCCTGCCCCTCCATTCCTCGCTGTGCCGCCGCGAAGCGGCGTCCTTCCAGCGCGCCATCCAGTCCGGTGACGAGGTGGTGGTCGCCTGCACGCAGGAGAAGCGTCTTTTCGGCGAACTGGCCGGGCAGACGCCCGATGCCACCTCGCCGATCCGTTTCGTCAACATCCGCGAGACCGGCGGCTGGAGCCGCGATGCCCGCAGCGCGATGCCGAAGATCGCCGCGTTGCTGGCCGCCGCCAGCCTGCCCGAGCCGGACCCGGTGGCGACCGTGAGCTATGCAAGCCAGGGCCGGCTGCTGGTCATCGGCGCCCTCGACGAAGCGGAACAGGCCGCGGCGCTGCTCGGCGACAGCCTCGAGGTCACGATCCTCTCTCAGGGCCCCGGCCTGCTCGGCGGAGCCCAGGAGCGGCGCTGGCCGGTGCTCGCGGGCCGGCTCGAATCGCTGGCCGGCTGGCTCGGCGCCTTCCAGCTGCAATGGACGCGCGACAACCCGATCGACCTCGACCTGTGCACTCGCTGCAATGCCTGCGTGGCGGCCTGTCCCGAGCAGGCCATCGGGCTGGACTACCAGATCGACCTGGGCAAGTGCACCTCGCACCGCGATTGCGAGCGCGCCTGCAGCGTCGCCGGCGCGATCCGTTTCGATCGTGCGCCCGAGCGCCTGGACGGCGCCTTCGACCTGGTGCTCGACCTCGGCGCCTCGCCGGTCATCGACTGGCACGCGCCGCCGCAGGGCTACTTCCATCTGCCCGGCGGCGTGGCGCATGCGCGCGGCCTGCAGACGCTGCTGCGCCTGCGCGAACTCGTCGGCGAGTTCGAGAAGCCGAAGTTCTTCGACTACAAGCAGAAGCTCTGCGCCCACAGCCGCAACGAGGTCGTCGGCTGCAACGCCTGCATCGAGGTCTGCTCGGCGCACGCGGTCAGCAGCGACAAGGAGCGCCAGCGCATCGTCGTCAATCCGAACCTCTGCGTCGGCTGCGGCGCCTGCACCACCGTGTGCCCGACAGGCGCACTGGGCTACACCTACCCGCGCACGCCCCATCAGGGCCTGAAACTGCGCACGCTGCTCGCCACCTATGCGGGCGCGGGCGGCCGCGATGCCGCGCTGCTGCTGCACAGCCAGGAAGGCGGCCAGGCCCTGGTCGAGCAACTGGGTCGCCAGGCCCAGCTCGGCCGCGCCCACGGCGTGCCGGCGAACGTGATTCCGGTCGGGCTCTTCCATGCGGCGAGCACCGGCATCGACCTGTGGCTGGCCGCCGTGGCCTTCGGCGCCTCGCAGGTGCTGGTGCTGGCGACCGGCGAGGAGGCGCCGACCTACCTGGCCGCGCTCGGCAAGCAGATGGACATCGCGCAATCGCTGCTGCGCGGGCTGGGCTACACGGGCACGCATTTCCGGCTGATCGAGGCCGCGACACCCGAGGCGCTCGACGCCGCGCTCGCGGGCCTGGGCGCGAGCCGCCGGCAGCTGCCGGCCAAGCCGGCCCGCTTCGCGGTCGGCGCCGAGAAGCGTAGCACGCTCGAGCTGGCGCTCGATCACCTGATGGACGAATCGCCGGCGCTGCGCAGCCCGGCCGCCGACGCGCCGCTCGCGATTGCGCTGCCCGCGGGCGCGCCCTTCGGCGGCATCGCGGTGAACAAGGACGCCTGCACCCTGTGCCTGGCCTGCGTCAGCGCCTGCCCCGCCGGCGCGCTGCAGGACAACCCGAACGCGCCACAACTGCGCTTCATCGAGAAGAACTGCGTGCAGTGCGGCCTGTGCGAGACCACCTGCCCCGAGCACGCGATCTCGCTGGTGCCGCGACTGCTCGCGGCGCCGGAACGCAAGCAGCCGGTGGTGCTGAACGAGGCCAGGCCGTGGGCCTGCATCCGCTGCAGCAAGCCCTTCGGAACGCAGAAGGCGATCGAGGCCATGCTGGGCAAGCTGGCCGGTCATGCGATGTTCCAGGGCGAGGCGCTGGAGCGCCTCAAGATGTGCAGCGACTGCCGCGTCATCGACCTCTACAGCGCGCAGAACGAAATGAAGATCACGCCGCTATGAACATGAACGAGCGAATTCCCGTCACTTCCGCGCTCGACGAAGAGGTCGCGCGTGCCGAGCTCTACGGCCTGCTGGCGCGCCTCTGGTATGCGGCACCCGATGCCGAACTGCTCGAGGCCTTCCAGGTGGCGCCGACCGAGGCACCCGCCGCCGGCGCCTTTCTGGAGGAACCGTGGCGCCAGCTGGTCGGCATGGCGCGAGGCACCGGCCTGGCCGACATGCGCGCCGAATACGACGCGCTGTTCGGCGGCATCGGCAAGCCCGAGGTCTACCTGTTCGGCTCGCACTACCTGAGCGGCTTCCTGAACGACAAGCCGCTGGCCCAGTTGCGCAACGACCTCGACCGCCTGGGCCTGGCGCGTGAGGAGTCGGTGTCCGAGTCCGAGGACCACGTCGCCTGCCTGTTCGAGGTCATGCGCTACCTGATCGCGGGCGACGACGTGGAAGTTGCCAATTTAAAGCAACAAAAAGTATTCTTTTCTACTCATTTGCAACCTTGGCTGCCGGCGATGTGCGAGGCGGTCTCGGTGCACCCCCGGGCCTGCTTCTATGCCGCGCTGGCCGGTCTGACCCGCGCGTTTTCGGAGGTGGAGTCCCAGGGCTTCGACATGTCGCACTGAGACCGAGGGATATCTCCGATCTCGGTCCTCAGGGTCTGGACTAGTATTCCAAGATATGTAACTCGTTTCATATCTCGTTCAGTCAGCCACTCCTGGAGACGTTATATGCAGGACAGCCCATCCGCCGGACTCCGACCGGCCTCCCGCCGGGGATTCTTTTTCGGCGCCGCCACTGTCGGCGCAGCCGCAGCCGCCGTCACCGTGCTGCCCAAGGTCGTCGAGGCGCCTGGCGCCGCGGCCGCTGTTTCCGCGCTCCCACCCGCGCCCGAGAAGGGCGGCGGCTATTCGCTGAGCGAGCACGTCAAGCGCTACTACAAGACCGCGTCTGCCTGAGCACGAAAGCCCACGATGCTATTGACCAAGAAAACGCCCGCCGCCGCGCGTGACGGCGTCGACGACCGTTCATCCGTCTCCTCGCCCTTCGTCCACAGCCTGCGGCGCGGCTTGTCGAACGCGCTGCCGACCATGGACCGTCGCGCCTTCCTGCGCCGCTCCGGCCTCGGCGTGGGCGTCGGCCTCGCGGCCGGCCAGCTCACGCTGATCAAGAAGGCCGATGCCATGCAGGGCCAGGCGACCGCCATCGGCGCCGGCAAGATCGAAGTCCGGCGAACCGTCTGTTCCCATTGCTCGGTCGGCTGCGCCTCCGATGCGGTGGTCGAGAACGGCGTCTGGGTGCGCCAGGAGCCGGTGTTCGATTCGCCGATCAACCTCGGCGCGCACTGCGCCAAGGGCGCTGCGCTGCGCGAGCACGGCCATGGCGAATACCGGCTGCGCTACCCGATGAAGCTGGTCAACGGCAAGTACGAGCGCATCAGCTGGGACACGGCGCTGACCGAGATCACGGCCAGGCTGGTGGAACTGCGCAAGGCCAGCGGACCCGATTCGATCTACTGGATCGGTTCCAGCAAGCACAGCAACGAGCAGGCCTACCTGATGCGCAAGTTCGTGAGCTTCTTCGGCAGCAACAACTGCGACCACCAGGCGCGCATCTGCCACTCGACCACGGTCGCGGGCGTGGCGAACACATGGGGCTACGGCGCCATGACGAATTCGTACAACGACATGCGCAACGCCAAGGTCGCGATGTACATCGGCTCGAACGCGGCGGAGGCGCATCCGGTGAGCATGCTGCACATGCTGCATGCGAAGGAAAACGGCTGCAAGATGATCGTGGTCGATCCGCGATTCACCCGCACCGCGGCCAAGGCCGACGAGTACGTGCGCATCCGCTCGGGCTCCGACATTCCCTTCCTGTTCGGCCTGCTCTATCACATCTTCAAGAACGGCTGGGAAGACAAGAAGTACCTCAACGACCGCGTCTTCGGCATGGAGGACGTGCGCGCCGAGGTGATGGCCAAGTGGACGCCCGACAAGGTCGAGGAGGCCTGCGGCGTGAAGGAGGCGCAGGTCCTGAAGGTCGCGACTTGGCTCAACGAGAACCGGCCCGGCACCGTCGTCTGGTGCATGGGCCAGACGCAGCACACGATCGGCAACGCGATCGTGCGCGCCTCGTGCATCCTGCAGCTGGCGCTGGGCAACGTGGGCACCTCGGGCGGCGGCACCAACATCTTCCGTGGCCACGACAACGTGCAGGGCGCCACCGACGTCGGCCCGAACCCCGACTCGCTGCCGGGCTACTACGGGCTGGTCGAGGGCTCCTGGAGGCATTTCGCGGCGACCTGGGGCGTCGATTTCGACTGGATCAAGGGCCGCTTCGCCTCGCCCGCGATGATGACCAAGCCCGGCATCACGGTGTCGCGCTGGATCGACGGCGTGCTCGAGAAGAACGAGCTGATCGACCAGGACTCGAACCTGCGCGGCGTCTTCTACTGGGGCCATGCGCCGAACTCCCAGACCCGCGGCCTCGAGATGAAGCGGGCCATGGACAAGCTCGACCTGCTGGTGGTGGTGGACCCGTACCCGTCGGCGACCGCGGCGATGGCCGCGATGCCGGGCCGCCCGGAAGACCAGAACCCCAACCGCGCGGTCTACCTGCTGCCGGCCTGCACGCAGTTCGAGACCAGCGGCTCCGTCACGGCGTCGAACCGCTCGCTCCAGTGGCGCGAGAAGGTCATCGAGCCGCTCTGGGAGAGCCGCAGCGACCACATGATCATGCAGCAGTTCGCCGACCGGCTCGGCTTCGGCAAGGAGCTCAGCAAGAACTTCAAGATGCAGAAAGTCAAGGGCATGGACGAGCCCGTGCCCGACGACATCCTGCGCGAGATCAACAAGTGCTGCTGGGCCGTCGGCTACACCGGCCAGAGCCCCGAACGGCTGCAGGCCCACATGCGCAACATGGCCGCCTTCGATGTCCGCACGCTGCGGGCCAAGGGCTTGGTCAAGGACAAGGTCAACGGCTACGACATCGCCGGCGACTACTTCGGCCTGCCGTGGCCCTGCTACGGCACGCCCGAGCTCAAGCACCCGGGCTCGCCGAACCTGTACGACACCTCGAAGCACGTGATGGACGGCGGCGGCAACTTCCGCGCCAATTTCGGCGTCGAGCGCAACGGCAAGAACCTGCTGGCCGAGGACGGATCGCATTCGCTGGGCGCGGCGATCAC
This sequence comes from Variovorax sp. P2_H12, assembly GCF_056403395.1. Classification (NCBI taxonomy): domain Bacteria; kingdom Pseudomonadati; phylum Pseudomonadota; class Betaproteobacteria; order Burkholderiales; family Comamonadaceae; genus Variovorax; species Variovorax sp. P2_H12. The sequence goes on from NZ_JBFUFO010000041.1 coordinate 62,577, forward strand.
CACGGGCTACCCGGAACTCGACCACCTGCTGCTCAAGAAGCTGGGCTGGTGGGACGAGCTCAGCGAGGCCGAGAAGACCAAGGCCGAGGGCAAGAACTGGAAGACCGACAGCTCGGGCGGCATGATCCGCGTGTTCATGAAGAACCATGGCTGCCATCCCTTCGGCAATGCCAAGGCGCGCGCCGTGGTGTGGAACTTCCCGGATGCGATCCCGCAGCACCGCGAGCCGCTGTACGGCAACCGGCCCGACCTGATGGTGAAGTACCCGACGCACGACGACAAGATGGCGTTCTGGCGTCTGCCCACGCTCTACAAGACGATCCAGCAGAAGAACATCGCCGACAAGATCGCCGAGAAGTTCCCCTACGTGATGACTTCCGGCCGCCTGGTCGAGTACGAGGGCGGCGGCGAGGAGACCCGCTCCAACCCCTGGCTGGCCGAGCTGCAGCAGCAGATGTTCATCGAGATCAACCCGAAGGTGGCGGCCGAGAAGGGCATCCGCAACGGCGAGCGGGCCTGGGTCCACACGCCGACCGGCGCCCGGCTCAATGTCCAGGCCCTGGTGACCGAGCGGGTCGGGCCCGACACGGTGTTCATGCCCTTCCACTTCTCGGGCCACTGGCAGGGCAAGGACATGCTCGCCTACTACCCGGCGGGCGCGCACCCGATCGTGCGCGGGGAGGCGATCAACACCGCCACCACTTACGGCTACGACAGCGTCACGATGATGCAAGAGACCAAGACGACCGTCTGCAACGTCGAAAAGGCATAAGAAGGAGTCCCCATGGCAAGAATGAAGTTCGTCTGCGATTCCGAGCGCTGCATCGAGTGCAACGGCTGCGTCACGGCCTGCAAGAACGAGAACGAGGTGCCGTGGGGCGTGAACCGCCGCCGCGTGGTCACGCTCAATGACGGCGTGCCGGGCGAGCGCTCGATCTCGGTGGCCTGCATGCATTGCTCCGATGCGCCCTGCATGGCGGTGTGCCCGGTGCAGTGCTTCTACCGCACCGAAGAAGGCGTGGTGCTGCACGACAAGGACGTCTGCATCGGCTGCGGCTACTGCTCCTACGCCTGCCCTTTCGGCGCGCCGCAGTTCCCGGCCCAGGGCACCTTCGGTGCCCGCGGCAAGATGGACAAGTGCACCTTCTGCGCCGGCGGCCCCGAGGCCAACGGCTCCGAGGCCGAGTTCGAGAAGTACGGCCGCAACCGCCTGGCCGAAGGGAAGCTGCCGGCCTGCGCCGAGATGTGCTCGACCAAGGCCCTGCTGGCCGGCGACGGCGACGTCGTGGCCGACATCTTCCGCACCCGCGTGGTGGCACGCGGCAAGGGCGCCGAAGTCTGGGGCTGGGGCACCGCCTACGGCTCGCAGCAAGCCGGCACGCCGGGCAACGGAGGCACGAAATGAAGCGCCTGTGGACCTCCGCGGCGCTGCTCGCCGCCGCGCTGCTGCTGGGCGCCTGCTCCGAGAAGCCGCAGACCAATGCGCATGGTGTCCGGCTCGACGCCGCGCCCTGGACCGGCACCGGCGTGCAGACCAACACCGGCACCGCCTTCACCTCGCCGGGCTGGCAGGTCGGTGATCGCGCCTCCTGGCAGGAGCACCTGAAGCAACGCGCGATCAACGGCCAGAACGAATACACGCGGATCAACTGAAGCGGAGGCCGCATGAGACAAGTCCTTCACGCCCTCGTCCTCGCCGCAGTGCTCGGTGGCGGCGCCGCGGCGATGGCCCAGGGCGCCAATCCGGTCGCGGCCGGCGCGGTCGCCGAGGCGCCGGCGCGCCGATGTGGCGTCAGGTGAGCGGCGGCGTGACCGGCTTCAGCAGCCTGCCGGCCAGCGAGGCGCCCGAGGCGGGCAACCTGATCCAGGGCTTCGTCAAGTACCCGGGATCGGTCTACACCAACGCCGGCGAAGCCTGGCGCCAGGTGCGCAACAACTGGATCATTCCGTACGGCGCTGCGCTGCTCTTCGTGACGCTGCTGGCGCTGGCGATCTTCTATTTCACGCGCGGGCCGATCGGCCTGCACGGCCAGGAGACCGGCCGCAAGATCGAGCGCTTCACGCCCTTCGAGCGCGCCACGCACTGGTCGAACGCGATCGCCTTCGTGACGCTGGCGATCTCGGGCCTCGTGATGGCCTTCGGCAAGTTCTTCCTGCTGCCGGTGCTGGGCGGTTCGCTGTTCGGCTATCTGACCTACGCGCTGAAGACCGTCCACAACTTCGTCGGTCCGCTGTTCGTGGTCACGATCCTGTGCATGATCTTCACCTTCATCCGCAGCAATTGGCCGCGCAGGAACGACCTGGACTGGCTCCGGAAAGGCGGCGGCCTGTTCGGTGGCTCGGAGCCGGCTTCGGACCGCTTCAACGCCGGCGAGAAAGTGGTGTTCTGGGGTGGCGTGCTGTTCCTCGGCAGCATCGTGATCGGCTCGGGCCTGTTCCTCGACAAGCTGCTGCCCGGTTTCGTCTACACACGCGGCGAGATGCAGATCGCGCACATGATCCATGCGGTCGCCACGCTGTGCATGATGGCGCTGATCATGGGCCACATCTACATCGGCACGCTGGGCATGAAGGGCGCCTACAAGGCGATGCGCACCGGCTACGTCGACGAGACCTGGGCCAGGGAGCACCATGCGCTCTGGTACAACGACATCGCCGCCGGCAAGATTCCGGCCGAGCGCAGCGCCGAGGCGCGTGCCGCCGCGCCGGCGTCCGGCATCCGGATCGAAGGACATCCCTCATGAAGAAGCTGCTGACCCATGGCGCCCTGGCCGTCGGCCTGGCGACCGGCCTGGCCGCTGCGCCGGCCGCTTTCGCCAAGCTGCCCGCCCCGACCCTGACACCGGAAGCCAAGGCCAAGGCGGCCGAAGCCGCGGCCAAGACGGCGTGGAGCGCCAAGGTCGACACCTTCCAGCTGTGCCAGGCGCAGACCCGCGTGGCGACCCGCTACCGCGAGGCGGCGGCCGTGGCCGGCCTGCAGCCGCCGAGCTCGAACCAGACCTCGGCCGAGATCAATCCCGCGCCCAAGAAGTGACGCTGCCGCGGCTGACCCAGGCCCGGGCACCGCTCACGCGCGAGGTCGAGGTCGTCGACGAGCATGGCGAGTCGGGCCGGGTCTCGATCCCCGCCGAACGCGACCTCACGATCTACGTCGATCGCCGCGAACTGGTCACGCTGATGACCCTGGGCGCGCAGCCCGAGCTGCTGGTGCTGGGCTACCTGCTGAACCAGCGGCTGATCGAATCGGCGACGGACGTCGAATCGATCACGGTCGACTGGGAGGTCGGCGCCGCGGCGGTCCGCACCCATGCCGGCATCGATCGCATCGAAGAGCGCACCGCCAAGAAGGTGGTCACCACCGGCTGCGGCCAGGGCAGCGTGTTCGGCGAACTGATGGCCGGCATCGATCGCCTGCAGTTGCCCGACACCCGCATGACGCAGGCGCAGCTCTATGCCCTGGTCAACGCGATCCGCCTGCAGGAGAGCACCTACAAGTCGGCCGGCTCGGTGCACGGCTGCGCGCTGTTCACGCTCGAGGCCGACGACGAGGTCCGCATGCAGTGCTTCGTCGAGGACGTGGGCCGCCACAACGCGATCGACACCATCGCCGGCTGGATCGCGATGCAGTCGCCGTCGCAGCTCGGCGGTGCGCGGGTGTTCTACACCACCGGCCGCCTGACCAGCGAGATGGTGATCAAGTCGGCCCAGATTGGCGTGGCGATCGTGGTCTCGCGCAGCGGCATCACGCAGATGGGGCACGAGGTCGCGGCGCGGGTCGGGCTGTGTGCGATCGGCCGGGCGACGAACCGTCGCTTTCTCTGCTTCGCCGGGGCCGGGCGGCTGGTGCTGCAGCCGGAGCTGGCCGGCGCCAAGGTCGCAGGCACGGTCTAAATCCTTCGATTTCGCGGGAGCCGGCGGCTCGGCTATCGTCGGCCCCATGAATGCTTTTCTTCGCCTCGGCTGGCGCACGCTCTGGCGCGACCTTCGCGCCGGCGAACTCCGTCTCCTGATCGTTGCCGTGCTGCTGGCGGTGGCCGCCCTGACCGCGGTCGGCTTCTTCGCCGACCGTCTCAACGGCGGGCTGCAGCGCGATGCGCGCCAGCTGCTGGGCGGTGACGCGGTGCTGGCCAGCGACAACCCGACGCCACTGGCCTTCGTCGAGCGCGCGCGGGCCCTGGGCCTGCAGGGCGCCAGCACCTACGGCTTCCCGACCATGGCGCGTGCCAGCGAGGCGCAGGGCGGCGCCACCAAGCTGGTGGCGCTGAAGGCGGTCGCGCCCGGCTACCCGCTGCGCGGCAGCGTGCAGGTGGCGCTCGGCACCGAAGGCCCCGGCCAGGCGACGCGCGAGGTGCCGGCGCCCGGAGAGGCCTGGGTCGACGGGTCGCTGCTGGAATCGCTCGCGCTCAAGGTCGGCGACACCCTGCTGCTCGGGGACGCCGGCCTGCGCATCGCGCGCGTGATCACCCTGGAGCCCGATCGCGGCGCCGGCTTCATGAGCTTCGCGCCGCGCGTGATGCTGAACCAGGGCGACATCGCCCGCACCGGGCTCGTGCAGCCGGCCAGCCGCGTGAGCTACCGTTTCGCCGTGGCGGGCGAGGCCGCCGCCGTGAAGCGCTTCAGCGACGCCGCCGATGCGGCGATCAAGAAGGGCGAGCTGCGCGGCGCCCGGCTCGAATCCTTCGAGAGCGGCCGCCCCGAGATGCGCCAGACACTCGACCGGGCCGAGAAATTCCTGAACCTGGTGGCGCTGCTGGCCGCGCTGCTGTCGGCCGTGGCCGTGGCCCTGGCGGCGCGCGGCTTCGCGGCCAGCCACCTCGACGACTGCGCCATGCTGCGCGTGCTGGGCCAGAGCCAGCGCACCATCGCCGCCGCCTACGCCTTCGAGTTCGCCGCGATCGGCCTGCTTGCCAGCGCGATCGGCGTGGCGATCGGCTATGGCGTGCACTACATCTTCGTGCTGCTGCTGGCCGGCCTGGTCGAGAGTGCGCTGCCGGCGCCGACCCTGTGGCCGGTCGCCTTCGGGCTGGGCGTGGGGCTCACGCTGCTGTTCGCCTTCGGGCTGCCGCCGGTGCTGCAGCTGGCCCGGGTGCCGCCCTTGCGCGTGATCCGGCGCGACGTCGGCAACCTGAAGCCGGCCTCGATCGCGGTGCTCGGACTCGGCGTGGCCGGCTTCGCGGCGCTGCTGGTCGCGGCCAGCAGCGACCTCAAGCTCGGGCTGATCGCGGTCGGCGGCTTCGCCGCGGCGGTGGCGGTGTTCGCGCTCCTCAGCTGGGTGGCGGTGTGGGTGCTGCGCCGCAGCGTCAACGAGACCACCGCGCCGCGCTGGCTGGTGCTGGCGACGCGGCAGATTTCGGCGCGGCCCGCGTACGCGGTGGTCCAGGTGAGTGCGCTGGCGGTCGGCCTGCTGGCGCTGATCCTGCTGGTGCTGCTGCGCACCGACCTGGTGGCGAGTTGGCGCAAGGCCACGCCGCCCGATGCGCCGAACCGCTTCGTGATCAACGTGATGCCCGACCAGAGCGAAGCCTTCCAGAAGAGCCTGCGCGCGAGCGGCGTCCAGAAGTTCGACTGGTACCCGATGATTCGCGGCCGGCTGGTGGCGGTCAACGGCAAGCCGGTCTCGCCCGACGACTACAGCGAGGACCGCGCCAAGCGGCTGGTCGACCGCGAATTCAACCTCAGCAACAGCGCCAAGGCGCCGCAGCACAACCAGATCACCGCGGGGGCCTGGAAGCCGGATGCCGCGGGCGAACTCAGCGTCGAGGCGGGGCTGGCCGAGACGCTGGGACTGAAGCTCGGCGACCGCCTGCGCTTCGACATCGGCGGCCAGCAGAACGAGGCCCGCATCACCTCGCTGCGCAAGGTCGACTGGGGCTCGATGCACGCCAACTTCTTCGTCATGTACACGGTCGCGGCGCTGGCCGACGTGCCCGTCACCTACATGGGCGCCTTCCGCGCGCCCGAGGTGAAGGGTTTCGACAACGCGCTGGTGCGCAGCTACCCGAATGTCACCAACGTCGACATGAGCGCCACCATCGGGCAGGTGCAGCGCGTGCTCGACCAGGTGATCCGGGCGGTCGAGTTCCTGTTCGGCTTCACGCTGGCGGCCGGGCTGGTGGTGCTGTTCGCGGCCGTGACCGCGACGCGCGAGGAGCGCGCGCGCGAGTTCGCGGTGATGCGCGCCGTGGGTGCGCGCGCCAGCCTGCTGCGGCAGGTGCAGCGCGCCGAACTCGTGGGCGTGGGGCTGCTGGCCGGCTTCCTGGCCAGCATCGTCGCCTCCGTGATCGGCTGGGCGCTGGCGCGCTTCGTGTTCGACTTCACCTGGACCGCCTCGCCCCTGGTGCCGATCGCCGGCGCGCTCGCGGGCGCGGTGCTGGCGCTCGCGGCCGGCTGGTGGGGATTGCGCGAGGTGCTGCGGCGGCCGGTGGTGGCCACGCTGCGGCAGGCGGCGGAATAGGGCACCCCGGCATGGCGGAATGCATCGAGTTCGACACCGAGCGGCTTCGCCTGCGACAGTGGCGGGCGGCCGATCGCGAAGCCTTCGCGGCACTCAACGCGGATCCGCGGGTGATGCGGTTCTTTCCGGCGCCGCTCGCGCGCGAGGAAAGCGACGCGATGGCCGAGCGCTGTGCCGAGGGCATCGCCCAAAGAGGCTGGGGCTTCTGGGCGGCCGAAGAGCGCGCCAGCCGGACGCTGGTCGGCTTCGTCGGCCTCAACGTGCCGAGGCCGGACCTGCCGTTCTCGCCCTGTGTCGAGATCGGCTGGCGGCTCGCGCATGCCTTCTGGGGCCGGGGCTATGCGAGCGAGGCGGCGCGCGCGGCATTGCGCGTGGGTTTCGAGCGCCTCGACCTGCCCGGGATCGTGGCTTTCACCGCCGTGCCGAACCTGCCCTCGGAGGCGGTCATGCAGCGGCTCGGCATGCGGCCCGACGGCGTCTTCGAGCATCCGGCGCTGCCGCTGGGCCACGCGCTGCGTCCGCACAAGCTCTACCGGCTGCAGCGCGCCGCCTGGCTACAGGACCTCGTTGCGTAGCTGGGGAAAGACCTTCGACACCTTGGCCAGCAGGTAGTCGCCATAGCGGCCGTTGAAGGCGTGCACGTTGGCGCGGTCCCAGCGCCGGGCGCTGTCGTCCTCGGCGGCGGCGCCCGCCAGGCCCTCGATGCGCTGCACCCGGGCCTCGAAGTTCGGGTCGAAGAAGAGCGGGAACGACAGCCGGTCGCGGCCCGAGGTGTTGCGCGTCACGCGGTGCGGGGTCGACTTGTAGAGTCCGCCCGTCATGCGGTCGAGCATGTCGCCGATGTTGCAGACGAACGACTGCGCGATCGGCGGTGCCTCGATCCAGCCGTCCGGCGTGCGCACCTGCAGGCCGCCCACCGTGTCCTGGCGCAGGATCGTGAGCAGCCCGTAGTCGGTGTGCTCGCCGACGCCCCACGGCACGTCCATGCCCTCGGGCACCGCCTGGGTCGGGTAGTTGAAGATGCGAAACAGGATCAGCGGGTCGGCCGTGTAGCGTTCGGCGAAGTAGCCGGCGGGCAGGCCCAGGCTCAGCGCGATGCCTTCCATCAGCCGGTGGCCGAGCTGCGTGACCGCATCGATATAGGCCAGCACGGTGTCGCGCAGGCCCTCGATATCCGGGAAAAGGTTGGGGCCGTGCACCGGCGTGCCGGCGCGCACCCGCGGATGGTCGGCGGACAGCTCGGTGCCCAGGTAGAGGCCTTCCTTCCAGTCGGGCCGGCCCGAGGTCAGTTCGCCGGCGAGCGGAAAGTAGCCGCGCCAGGCGCGGCCGCCAAGGGCCATGCGCCAGCGCATCTTGGTCGGCTCGTCCTGGGCGAAGAAGCGGCGGCTCAGGTCCTCGAGCCGCTGCACGAGCGCCTCGTCGACGCCGTGGCCCGTGATGTAGAAGAAGCCGTGGACCCGGCAGGCGGCGCCGATTCGTGCGGCCACGCGCTCGCGTCCCGGGCCGCCGGCGATCAGGGCCGACACATCGATGACCGGCAGCGCGCCGGCGGCGGCAGGGGAGGGCGAATCACGCATGCCCCGATGGTGCCGCAAGTCTTGGCCCGGCGCTGGGCCGCCCCAAGCCGGCCTGCGGCCCCCTCGGGGGGCAGCGACCCACACGAAGTGGGGGAGCGTGGGGGCCAGCGAGGGACAATGGAGCCCATGCAAATCCAGGACAAACCGCCTTTCGACACCCCGTTCGAATGGATCGGCGGAGAACCCGCGGTCCACGCGCTGGTCGAACGCTTCTACGATCTCATGGACCTCGAGCCGGCCTACGCGCAGCTGCGTGCGGTGCACGGCAGCTCGCTCGACAACGCACGCCAGCGCCTGTTCTGGTTCCTCTGCGGCTGGCTCGGCGGCCCGCAACACTACACCGACCGCTTCGGCCATCCGATGCTGCGCGCGCGCCACCTGCCGCAGAGCATCGGCGGCCACAGCATCGGCATCCGCGAGCGCGACGAGTGGCTGGCCTGCATGGACCAGGCGATGGGCGAGACCGGGGTGCCCGAGGCTCTGCGCGAGCGCCTGCGCGGGTCGTTCTTCCAGACTGCCGACTGGATGCGGAACAAGGGCGGATAGTCCGCCCCCGCATCAGCGCCGCGACGGCGCCAGCAGCACCACCAGCGCGCCGCCGCCGCCCTCGGACGGCTTGGCTTGCACGAAGGCCAGCGTTTCGTTCTTCTGGATCAGCCAGCGCTGCACCTTGGCCTTGAGCACGGGTTGCTTGCCCGGCGAGCCCAGGCCCTTGCCGTGCACCACGCGCACGCAGCGCACGCCCTGTTTCCAGGCCTCGCGGATGAAGCCGCCGAGCGCCTCGCGGGCCTCGTCGCTGCGCATGCCGTGGAGGTCGATCTCGCGCTGGATCGACCATTCGCCGGCGCGCAGCTTGCGCGTGACGTCGGTGTGGATGCCCGGCCGCCGGAAGCTCATCGCATCGTCGGCGTCGAGCAGGGTGCTGACGTCGAACTCGTCGGACAGCGATTCGCGCAGCACGCGCTGATCGTCGAGTTGCTGCTGGATCGGAATCGGCGCGGGCGGCTCGGGCGCCAGGGGCACCGCGGCGGCCTTGCGCAGCGGCTGGGTGGCTCCGATGGCGCGCGCGAACAGGTCCTGCTCGGCCAGCCGCCGTTTCCGCGCGGCGGCTTCGGCGGCCGCGCGCTCGCGCTGCTCGGCGAGCGTGCGCTGCACCTGCTTGAGGTCGGCGAGGCTCTTGAGGCTGTGGGGTTTGGCGGGCATGGGGTGGTCGACGGAATCGGGCTCAGGCGGTGACCGCGGAATCGATGGGGCAGCGCAACGCCAGCGTGGTTCCCGAGGCGCCGGAACGGATCTCGAGGCTGCCATCCAGGCGTGCGGCGCGCGTTCGCATGTTCTGCAGGCCCATGCTGCCGGCCGGGTGCGATGCGGCATCGGCTGCGAAGCCCTTGCCATTGTCGTGGATCGCGAGCCGCAGCTGCCCGTCGGCGGTTTCGATGCGCACGTCGACCCGGCTGGCGTCGCTGTGCTTGAGCACGTTGGCAAGGCCTTCCTGCAGCACGCGCAGGAAATCCAGGTTGCGCTTGCCGCCGAGGCGGCAGCTTTGGAGGCGCTCGAGCTGCCAGCTGCATTCGATACCGGCGGCCTCCAGCAAGCGGGTGCTGCGGTGGCGCAGCGGCACCAGCCGCTCGGCCAGCTCGTCGGTGTCGTCGAAGGCCGAGCTCTCGATGATCAGGCGCAGATCGTCATTGACTTCCCTGAGCGCCCACAGTGCGATGCCGTCGTCGGCGGCGTCCCGGTTTCCCAGCGTATGGATGTGGCTGCTGAGGGTCATGCCGAGGCCGTCGTGCAGGTCGCGCACGAGGCTCAGGCGTTCGGTCAGCCGGGTCTGGACCAGTTCGGCCGCATGCTGGCGGCTGAGGCCGTCGGCCAGACGCTGCGTGGCCTCGTCCACGCGCTGCCGCAGCTCGGCGTTGAAGTGCTCCACCAGCTGCATGCCCTTGACCATGCGCCAGGTCAGGGCGAACGAGATGCCCAGCAGGGTCGCACTCGACGACAGTGCGGCGTAGTAGCGGGTGCCCGGCAGCCATTCGAGGAACACCAGCGTGTCGTGGACGCCGGCCGCCACCGGCAGCAGCAGGCAGACCGCCAGCACCGCGACCTCGAGTCGCCGCGAGGCGAAGGCGTGCCTGACGATGATCGCGCAGCCGGCGAAATAGGCGCCCAGCACGGCCAGCACGGTGATGTCGCGCACGGGCTCGAGCATCGCCGAGGGCGCCAGCAGCTGCGTCGCCAGACCGGCGCCGGCAACCAGCAGGACCGCCCGTCGCCGCCGCGGCCGCGCGAGTTCGCAGAAATGCAGCGCGAACATGACGAAGCAGGCGATGCTGGCCAGCAGCGCGATGTGGTTGGCGCGCTGGAAAGCCTCGGTGCTGGCGAAGGGCCAGGTCGTGAGCGCCACGTAGTTGTACGCGTAGGGCACCCACAGCAGCGAGAAGAGGCTGAACCAGCCGTAGGAGCGCTCGCTGCGGCGCAGCAGCCAGAGCATGCCGTAGAACACGCCCATCACCAGCGTGAGCCCGAGGCCCAGCATCGGCAGCGTGCGCCGCGTCAGGGTCGATTCGCGGAAGGCGGCCTTGAGCGGCCCCGGCGCGTCGAGCGTCACGGTGCCCAGGCCCGGCTGATAGGCGGCCAGGCCCGACACGCGCACCAGCAGCTCGTTGGGACCCGGCCGCAGCAGCGGGGCGTCGAGCATCCAGTAGCGCGGCAGGTTCCAGGAACGGGACAGGGGTTCGACGAGCTGGGTGTCGCCGCCGATCAGGCTGCCGTTGAGGTAGACCGCGCCGGCCATGTTGACGTACTCGATCAGCAGGCCGAGCGGGCGCAGCGCGGGCGGATCGGCGGCTTCGGACCAGCGCAGGCGATACCAGACGACGCCGTCGAACGCCGGCCAGCGCGCCGACCAGCTGTCAGGCAGGCTCACCGGGGTCCAGCCGTCGACGGGCGGCGACTTGGCGTTCCAGTCGGTCCGCACGGCCTCGATGCCTTCGAAGCCGCGTGCCGCAACGCCGGTGCCATCGGCATGGGCGGTGCTGGCGAACCAGAGGCAGGCCAGCAGCAGCGCCGCTGCGCGGATCAGGGCAGCAAGCCCTGCACCCGCGCGTGGTAGACCGCGCCAGCGCGTGACCGCACCGCGAGCTTGCGGTAGATGTTCTTGGCGTGGCATTCGACCGTGTTGATGGACAGGGAGAGGCTGCGGGCGATCTCGCGATTGCTGTGGCCCTGCGCCACCAGCTGCAGCACTTCCATCTCGCGCGCGCTCAGCTCGGCAGGGGCCGAGGTCGCCGGCGCCGTGTGCATGTTAGCAAGTGGAGGCGCATCGGTTTGCGGCGCGGCCATCAGCTGCAGGATGCGCCGCGCGATCACCGGGTCGATGGGCGCGCCGCCTCGCTGCATGCTGCCCAGCGACAGCTCAAGCTCGACGTCGCTGCCGTTCTTCAGCAGGTAGCCCACGGCGCCGCCGCGGATCGCCTGCAGCACGGTGGCATCGTCGCCGAGGCTGGAGACCACCACGGCGTCGACCGCCGGCGCATGGGCCTGCATCCAGGGCAACAGGTCGAGGCCGCTGCCGTCGGGCAGCCCGATGTCGAGCAGGGCCAGGTCGAAGCTGCCCTGCGCCAGCTGCTCTCGCGCCTCGGCCAGCGAGCCCGCCATGGCACAACGAGCCTGGGGGGCGGCTTGGACGGCCACGCGTTCCAGGCGTTTTCGGACGGACGGGTCGTCGTCGACGATCAATATGTCTTCCACGGGCACCTTTGCATCTTTCGGTCTCGGCATTGTCGGTGGAACAGGAGATTTTTACATTTCGTTTCCGAGTCGCGGTTGATGCAGAAGTTGTGCTCAGACCAGGCCGCGTTCCGCCATCGAGAGGGTGCTGCCCCGGGCCACGATCACGTGGTCGAGCACGCGCACGTCGACCAGCGCGAGCGCGGCCTTGAGCGTCTGGGTGAGCGACTGATCGGCGCGCGAGGGTTCTACCGAGCCGCTCGGGTGGTTGTGCGCCAGCACCACGGCGGCGGCGTGGTGGTGCAGCGCCCGCGTGACCACCTCGCGCGGATAGACGCTGGTTTGCGTCAGGGTGCCGCGAAACAACTCCTCCATCGCGATCAGGCGGTGCTGGGCGTCGAGGAAGAGGGCGGCGAAGACCTCGTGCGGCCGGGCCGCCAGGTGGAGCTGCAGGTAGCGCCCCACCGCGCCGGGGGAATCGAAGACAGTGCCGGCCTTGAGCTGCTCCGCCAGGGCGCGGCGCGCCAGTTCGAGCACCGCCGCCAGTTCGGCGCGCTTGGCGCTGCCGCCCAGGCCCTTGATGGTCTTCAGGGCATCGAGGTCGGCCTCGAGCAGGCCGGCCAGCCCTCCGAAGCGGTCCAGCAGCTCCTGCGAGAGCTGCAGGACGTTCTTGCCGGGCATGCCGGTGCGCAGCAGCAGGGCCAGCAGTTCGGAGTCGGCCAGCGCAGCGGGGCCGAGCGCCATGAGCTTCTCGCGCGGCCGCGCGCCGGCCGGCAGGTCCTTGAAAGACATGGCGCACCAGGGGCTCTGCCCCCACTCCCTAAAATAAGGGCCCCAGTCTATCGGGCTCTCACCTTGTCATCGACCTCCACCGCCGCTGCCGTCGCTGCCGGCTCCTTTCTCACGCTGCACTACCGGCTGGCCGGCCCCGCGGGCGACATCATCAACACCTTCCAGGACAAGCCCGCCACCCTGTCGCTGGGCACCGGCGAACTCTCGCCCGCAGTGGAACTGCGCCTGATCGGCCTGGAGGAGGGCGCGCACGCCACCTTCGAGCTGCCGCCGGGAGAAGCCTTCGGCGAACGCAACCCCGAGATGCAGCAATGGGTCGCGCGCAAGCTGCTGATCCAGATCGGCGACCCCGACGAACAGTACGCGGTCGGCGATGTCGTGCAGTTCCCCACGCCCGACGGCACCGGCAGCTACGCGGGCGCGGTCGTCGAGTCGAACGAGACCGCGGTGCGCTTCGACTTCAACCATCCGCTCGCAGGTCAGCCCGTGACCTTCGAGGTGAAGCTGATCGGCGTGCTGTGAGCGCGATCGAAGAGGTCATCCTGGCCGAGCCGCGCGGCTTCTGTGCCGGCGTCGACCGCGCGATCGAGATCGTCGAGCGCGCCATCGCCAAGTTCGGCGCGCCGATCTACGTGCGCCACGAGATCGTGCACAACACCTACGTGGTCAACGAGCTCAAGTCCAAGGGTGCGGTCTTCATCGAGGACCTCGCCGACGTGCCGCCGGGCGCCACGCTGGTGTTCAGCGCCCATGGCGTCAGCAAGGCCGTGCAGGCCGAGGCGCGGGAACGCGGCTTCGAGGTGTTCGACGCCACCTGCCCGCTGGTGACGAAGGTCCACGTCGAGGTGGCGAAGCTCGCCAAGGAAGGCTACGAGTTCATCATGATCGGCCACAAGGGGCATCCCGAGGTCGAAGGCACGATGGGGCAGCTGTCGAGCGGCATCCATCTCGTGGAAGACGTGGCGGACGTGGCGCAGGTCGCGCCGGCGCAGACCGAGAAGCTCGCGGTGGTCACGCAGACCACGCTCTCGGTGGACGATGCGGCCGAGATCTCGGCCGCGGTGCGCGCGCGCTTCCCGAGCGTGCGCGAGCCCAAGCAGCAGGACATCTGCTATGCGACGCAGAACCGGCAGGACGCCGTGAAGCTGCTGAGCCCGCAGGTCGACCTGGTCATCGTGGTCGGCAGCCCGACCAGTTCCAACAGCAACCGGCTGCGCGAGCTCGCGCAGCGTCTGGACACCGAAAGTTATATGGTCGATTCCGCCGCCGAACTCCGGCCCGAATGGTTCGAGGGCAAGAGCCGCGTCGGCCTCACGGCGGGCGCGTCGGCGCCCGAGGTGCTGGTGCGCGAGGTGATCGACCGCATCAAGGCGCTGGGCGCGGTCTCGGTGCGCAAGATGGACGGCATCCAGGAGACGCTCAAGTTCCCGCTCCCCAAGGGACTGAAGCTCGACGACATCCCCGCACCGGGGCATATCTCGTGAGCGGCGCCGTTCAGCACGATTGGCGCGGGGACGTCGAGGCGGCCGCGCGCCGGATCCATCAACGCGCGCCGCATTTCCTGCGCGAGACGCCGCTGTGGAAGCTCTCGGGCCGGGCGCTGGGCGTGCAGACGCCGGGCGTCGAGGTCTGGCTCAAGCTCGAGCATCTGCAAGCCAGCGGCAGCTTCAAGGCGCGCGGCATGATGAACCGGCTGCTGGCCCACGAGATTCCGGCCAGCGGCGCGATCATCGCGTCCGGCGGCAACGCCGGCATCGCCACCGCCGCGGCCGCGCAGGCGCTGGGCGTGCCCTGCGAGGTCTTCCTGCCCAACATGTCGCCCGAGGCCAAGCGGGCCCGGCTGCGCGCGCTCGGCGCCAAGGTGGTGGTCGGCGGCGAGGCCTATTCCGACGCTTTGGCTGCCTGTCTCGAGCGCCAGCGCGAAACCGGCGCCTTGCTGACGCATGCCTACGACCAGCCCGAGGTGGTGGCCGGCGCCGGCACCCTCGGCCGCGAGATCGAGCACCAGGGCGGCCTGCCCGATGCGGTGCTCGTGAGCGTCGGCGGCGGCGGCCTGATCGGCGGCCTGGCGGCCTGGTTCGAACGCCGCAGCCGGGTGGTGGCGCTCGAACCCGAGCGCGCGCCGACCCTGGCACGCGCGCGCGAGGCCGGCGAGCCGGTGGATGTCGAGGTCGGCGGCGTCGCGGCCGATTCGCTCGGCGCGCGGCGCATCGGCGCGATCGCCTGGGACATCACGCAGCGCCATGTGGGCGATGCGCTGCTGCTGTCGGACGAGGCGATACGCGCCGCCCAGCTCTGGCTGTGGAAGGAGCTGAAGCTGGCGGTCGAGCCGGCCGCGGCGCTGCCGCTGGCGGCCCTGCAGAGCGGCGCCTATGTGCCGCGCGACGGCGAGAAGGTCTGCTTGATCATCTGCGGCGCCAATGTGGACCCCGCGACGCTAGCGTAGAGCTTGCCCCCAGGTTGGCTCACTTCGTGTAGCCGCCCACCCCCTGCCGGGGGCAACACCAGCGGCCCGGCGGAGCCGGTTCCGCGGTGTTTCACGAAGGGGCCAGGCTTCGCCGGCCGGTGTGTTCGTGCACCGTGGATCGCACGCGACGCGGGGAAGCTCTCAGGCCTGGGCCGGCTGCTGCTCGCAGTTGACCATCCAGGGCACGCCGAACTTGTCTTCGAGCATGCCGAAGCCGGTCGACCAGAAGGTCGGCGCGTAGGGCATCGTGACCTTGCCGCCGGCGCCCAGCGCGTTGAAGAGCGTCTCGCCTTCCTTCACGTCCTTGGCCTGGACCGACAGCGAGAAGCCCTGGTAGCCCTTGAAGGGGTAGCCGGGCGGCGCATCGGACGCCATCAGCTGGTGGCCGCGCGCCTCCAGCGTGGCGTGCATGATCTTGCCCTTGTGCTCGGCCGGCGTTTCGGCGCCCATCGGGCTCTCGCCGAAGGTCATGCTGAAGAGGATCTTGCCGCCCAGGGCCTGGGCATAGAACGCGAGCGCCTCGGCCGCGTTGCCATTGAAGGTCAGATAGGCTTGCATCGCAACTCCTTGGTGGAACGGTGGGGAGGGTGAACGATCCTACGCCCACCCCAATGCCCCCACGCTCCTCACTTCGTGTGTCGCTGCCCCCCGAGGGGGCCGCAGGTCGGCTTGGGGCGGCCCGGCGCCCACCTAAAATCACGCGATGCTCGATATCACACTGTTACGCAAGGACCTGGCTTCGGTCGTTGCCCGCCTCGAAACCCGCAAGAAGGATCAGACCTTCCTCGACGTCGGAACGTTCAGCGCCCTCGAAGCCGAGCGCAAGACCCTGCAGACCCGCACCGAGGAACTGCAGGCCCGCCGCAATGTGCTCAACAAGCAGATCGGACCGCTGAAGGCCAAGGGCGAATCGGTCGAGGCGCTGATGGCCGAGGTCAATGCGCTGAAGGCCGAGCAGGAATCCTCGGCCGTCCGCCTGGAGGCGATCCAGCCCGAGCTGCAGGCCTTGCTGCTGGCCGTGCCGAACCTGCCGCACGCGAGCGTGCCGGTCGGCGACGACGAAGACGCCAACGTCGAAGTGCGGCGCTGGAGCCCGCAGGGCGGCGAGGGCGCCGCGGCGACCGCGCTCGGCTTCGCGCCCCGCGATCACGTCGACCTCGGTGCGCCGCTGGGCCTGGATTTCGAGATGGGCGCCAAGCTGGCGGGCTCGCGCTTCACCGTGATGAAGGGCCCGATCGCGCGGCTGCATCGCGCGCTCGCGCAGTTCATGCTCGACATGCAGACCGAGGACCACGGCTACACCGAGTGCTACGTGCCGTACGTCGTCAACGCCGATTCGATGCGCGGCACCGGCCAGCTGCCCAAGTTCGAGGGCGACCTGTTCGCCGCCAAGAAGGGCGGCCAGGACGGCGAGCCCGCGCCGGATCATGCGGCGCTCTACCTGATCCCGACCAGCGAAGTGCCGCTCACGAACTTCGTGCGCGACGAGGTCGTGGCCGAGGCACAGCTGCCGATCCGCCTGACCGCGCACACGCCGTGCTTCCGCTCGGAAGCCGGCAGCGCCGGGCGCGACACGCGCGGCATGATCCGACAGCACCAGTTCGACAAGGTCGAGATGGTGCAGATCACGCACCCCGACAAGAGCTACGAGGCGCTGGAAGCCATGACCGGCCACGCCGAGGCGGTGCTGAAGGCGCTCGAGCTGCCGTACCGCGTGGTGCTGCTGTGCACCGGCGACATGGGTTTCGGCTCCACCAAGACCTACGACCTCGAGGTCTGGCTGCCGGCGCAGGACACCTACCGCGAGATCAGCTCGGTCTCCAACTGCGAGGCCTTCCAGGCCCGCCGTCTGCAGGCCCGCTTCAAGAACGCGCAGGGCAAGAACGAACTCGTCCACACGCTCAACGGATCCGGCCTGGCGGTCGGACGGGCACTGGTCGCGGTCCTCGAGAACCACCAGAACGAGGACGGCTCGATCGCGGTGCCGAAAGCGCTCCGGCGCTACCTGGGCGGCATCGAGGTGCTGCGGGCCTGAAAAAAGCGCGCGCGAGTTCTGCTATCATCAGCGGCTCGACAGACACCGGAGAGGTGGCAGAGTGGTCGAATGTACCTGACTCGAAATCAGGCGTACGTGCGAACGTACCGAGGGTTCGAATCCCTCCCTCTCCTCCAAGAAGTCAGCAACGACGGGCCCTCTGGGCCCGTTTTGCTTTTCTGCCCGCATCAGCTGCAGGCTCAGGCAGCCGCTTTCCTGCGTTTGCGTGTGGCAGCGGCCTTTCTTGCCGAGGCGGAGCGCTCGGCCGGGCTCCTCGCCGCGCTGGCCGCACCGCCCAGGCGCCCGCCCTTGCGCGACGGCGCATGATCCTCGGGGTGACCTCGGCCGGAGCCGCTCTTCTTGCCGCCGCCCGTCTCCTTGTTGACCGTCGCCCAGGCGCGGCGTTCAGCTTCGTCGCGGGGCGTGCCTCGACGCTCATAGCCCTCTTCAATGTGCTCCGCTTGGCGCTTTTGCTTGTCTGAGTAAGCTGATTTGTCGCCTCTTGGCATGGACCGCTCCTTTCCACACTGGGGTTGAAACGGCTCGGAGTTTGAGCGCCGCACGAGGGCTGCGCGTAGGAAGCCGCCGAATCACGGCGTGCGCGCTTTCTTGGCGGACCCTAGGCTCGTTCGACCGCCGGGATCTCGGGCGCGCGATGCCCTCCGGCAGACAGATGCAGCGTTGTCTTACCCGACACGGCCTGCCGAAGCCGCAGGCTGCGCTTTCACGAAAAAAGGAGAGACGCATGGCCGACGACCTGAGCAAGCGCGGCCCTCGAGACCGGGCCCAGATCAATGTGAACGAAGACCACGAGGTGCGGTACTGGACCGCGGCCTACGACGTGACCGAGATCGAACTCCGCCTTGCGGTGGCAGCGGTGGGGACGTCGTCCGAGGCGGTACGGGAGTACCTCGGCAGGTAACTGCCAGCGCGAACAGGGGGCGCCGGCACTGCAGCGCAGCCTGCCTCGAAACGCGCAGGCAGTCCTCGATGCCGGAGGGCGTCCGCCAAACGTTCAGCAGAATCGGGGAGGTCTGTCATGCCGATGGAACTGCTCCAGGCGCTCGCCGATGCGGAGTTGCCTCTTGACTTCACCAACCCGACGGTTCAGCTGGAACTTCGGGTTCTTCACGACGCCGGGCACATCATCTGCAGCTTTCCACTCGCCAGGCCGGGCGAACCTCAGCCCGCGCGCGTCGAAATGGTCACGGCGCTGGGTCACAAGGCGCTGAGGCACTTCGGTCCGAACTCTGCGTTCGGGCGGCTCGGCGCGCCATGAGTGGGAGCTCCACGGGGGCGAAGGGCGAACGGCTCGGCCGGTTCGTCATACTTCGCAGCCTCAACCCAATCGGAGACCCTTATGTCAGGACACGGCTTTCACGTGCACGGCCCGCATGACCACGAACTCGAACACGCCGCGCAGGGGGGGCATCAGCCCACCTCCACCCACGACGGGGGCCGTATCAGCCTGACCAGTCAGATCGCGGTGTGCACCGCCGTCATCGCCACGGTCGGGGCGATCTTCGCGTACATGGGAGGACTCACCCAGGCCAACGCCGGCCTCTACAAGAACAACGCGGGCATCAAGAAGACCGAGGCCTCGAACCAGTGGAACTTCTTCCAGGCCAAGAGCACGAAGCAGTCCCTCGCCGAGTTCGCGCTCGACATGTCTTCGAGCGAGCGCAAGCCGGCCTGGCAGGCGAAGGTTGCCCGCTACGAAGCAGAAAAAGGAGAAATCCTGCTCGTCGCCCAAAAGCTCGAGAAAGAGGCCGCGGATTGGGACCTGAAGTCCGAAGCGCAGATGCACCAGCATCATCGCTGGGCCCAGGCCACCACCGCGCTTCAAGTGTCCATCGCGCTGGCCGCGATGGCCTTGCTGACGAGGAAGAAGTGGTTGGAGTGGGGCATGCTGGCTGTCGCAGGCATTGGGGTGGTCGTGGGCGCACTGGCCGCGTTGCACATCTGAGCGCCGCCGCCTCAGCGCCGTCGGCCGCGGGTCGCCCCGGCCGACGACTGCGGCACCTGCTCGATCGGTAGCGCCACCTCCGACTTGACCTGCCGCAGCACGATGCTGGATCGCACATGCGTCACGCCGGGCAGGCTGAACAGGGTCTCGTGCAGGAAGCGCTCGTAGTGCTTCATGTCCTGCACCAGCACCGTGAGGATGTAGTCCGCCGGGCCGGTCGCCGACACGCAACTGGTGATCTGCGGGCTCGCTGCGACCGCGTCCTCAAAGCGCTGCACCTGCGATTCGCTGTGCCGATCGAGGTTGACTTCCGCCACCGCGGCGACATGCAGGCCGACCTTCTCGCGGTCGATCACCGCGGTGTAGCCGCGGATCACGCCGGCGGCCTCCATGTCCTTGATGCGTTTCCAGCACGGCGTGGGCGACAGCCCGACGGCCTCCGAGATCTGCTGCACGGTCTGGCGCGCATCGCGCTGCAGCTCGAAAAGAATCTTCAGGCTATGGGCGTCAAGAAGAATGGGATCGACATTCATGGCGGTTTTCGAGAATCAAATTCTCAAATTAGGGTGTTTTGCTAGTGTATTGAAGAAGCCTTTCCTCGCCTCGCGATGGAACAATTTCGGCCATGCAAAGCACCCCCCGCGATCCGTCCGTCCTGCGTTCCGACTACCGACTGGCCGACAGCCTGTGGGCGACATCGGGTGCCGTCTTCCTCACCGGCACGCAGGCGCTCGTGCGGGTGCTGCTGATGCAGCGCCAGCGCGATCTCGCCCGCGGCCTGGGCACCCAGGGCTTCGTCAGCGGCTACCGCGGCTCGCCGCTGGGCATGGTGGACCAGGCGATCTGGAAGGCTGGCAAGGGCTTCAAGGAGGCCGGCATCCGCTTCGTGCCGGCCATCAACGAGGAGCTCGCCGCCACCCAGGTGCTCGGCACCCAGCGCGTCGAGTCCGACCCCGAGCGCACGGTCGAGGGCGTGTTCGCGATGTGGTACGGCAAGGGGCCGGGCGTGGACCGCGCCGGCGATGCGCTCAAGCACGGCAACGCCTACGGCTCCTCGCCGCATGGCGGGGTGCTGGTGGTGGCGGGCGACGACCATGGCTGCGTTTCGTCGTCGATGCCGCACCAGAGCGACCATGCCTTCGTCGCCTGGAGCATGCCGGTCGTGCAGCCGGCCTGCGTCGCCGAGTACCTCGAGTTCGGCCTCTACGGCTACGAGCTGTCGCGCTACTCGGGCGCGTGGGTCGGCATGGCGGCGCTGTCGGAAGTGGTCGAGAGCGCCAGCACGGTCGATCTGGACCGGGTCGCCGCCCGCGTCGCCGGCTGGGCCGATGCCGACACCGTGCGCGCCGCGACCGGCCACCGCGCGCCTGTCGATGGTCTGCACTACCGCTGGCCCGACCTGCCATCGCTGCGCATCGAGTCGCGGCTGGCCGACAAGCTGGAGGCGGTCGCCGCCTTCGCCCGCGTCAACAGCATCGATCGCCATGTGATCGAGAGCCCGCAGGCCAGGGTCGGCATCGTGACCTGTGGCAAGGCCCACTACGACCTGATGGAAGTGCTGCGCCGCCTCGAGGTGACGCCGGAGAGCCTGGCCCGCATCGGGCTGCGGCTCTACAAGGTGGGCCTGAGCTTTCCGATCGAGCAGACCCGCATCAAGGCCTTCGCGGAGGGCCTGGAAGAGATCCTGATCGTCGAGGAGAAGGGCGCGATCGTCGAGAGCCAGCTGCGCGACCTGTTCTACAACGCGCCGCCCGGTGCCCGCCCGGTGCTGGTCGGCAAGCAGGATCGCGAGGGCCGGCCGCTGGTGTCGGCGCTCGGCGAGCTGCGGCCGTCACGGCTGATCGAGCTGGTGGCGCACTGGCTCGCGGTCCATTTCCCCGGCAACAGCGAGCTTGGCGACCACCTGCAGCACGTGCGCGACTTCACGCCGCCCGAACTGCTGAGCAATGACGGCGACACGGTCAAGCGGCTGCCTTACTTCTGCGCCGGCTGCCCGCACAACACGAGCACCAAGGTGCCGGAGGGCTCGACCGCGCGCGCCGGCATCGGCTGCCACTTCATGGCCAACTGGATGGACCGCAGCACGGCCGGGCTGATCCAGATGGGCGGCGAGGGCGTCGACTGGGTCTCGCACGCGATGTTCACGCGCACGCCGCACGTGTTCCAGAACCTCGGCGACGGCACCTACTACCACTCGGGTTATCTCGCGATCCGGCAGGCGGTGGCGGCCAACGCGACGCTGACCTACAAGATCCTGTTCAACGACGCGGTGGCGATGACCGGCGGCCAGCCGGTCGACGGCATCATCAGCGTCGATGCGATCGCGCGCCAGGTGGAGTCCGAAGGCGTGAAGCAGGTGGTGGTGGTCAGCGACGCGATCGAGAAGTACGACGCCATCAAGGGCAAGTTCCCGGCCGGCACCGAGTTCCAGGACCGCAGCGAGCTCGACGCGGTGCAGCGGCGACTGCGCGAAGTGCCCGGCGTCACGGTGCTGATCTACGAGCAGACCTGCGCCGCCGAGAAGCGCCGCCGCCGCAAGAAGGGCGAGCTGGCCGACCCGGCCAAGCGGCTGTTCATCAACGAGGCGGTGTGCGAGGGCTGCGGCGATTGCGGCGTGCAGAGCAACTGCGTCGCCGTGCTGCCGCACGAGACCGAGTTCGGCCGCAAGCGCAAGATCGACCAGACCAGCTGCAACAAGGACTACTCCTGCGCCCAGGGCTTCTGCCCCAGCTTCGTCGGCGTGAGCGGCGGCGCGCTGCGCAAGAAGAGCGGCGCGCTGGCTGCGGGCCAGGATGCCTTCCTGCGCCACGTGGCCGCGCTGCCGAGGCCCGAGCCGCACGGATGGACGGCGCCCTACGACCTGCTGGTCACGGGTGTCGGCGGCACCGGCGTGGTGACCGTGGGCGCGGTCATCGCGATGGCCGCGCACCTGGAGGGCAAGTCGGCCAGCGTGCTGGACTTCATGGGCTTTGCGCAGAAGGGCGGCGCGGTGCTGAGCTTCGTGCGCCTGGCCGACACGCCCGAGCGGCTGAACCAGGTGCGCATCGACACCCAGCAGGCCGATGCGATCCTGGCCTGCGACGTGGTGGTCGGTGCCTCGCCCGAGGCGCTGCAGACCGTGCGCCACGGCCGCACGCGCATCCTGGCGAACCTGCACGAGATCCCGGTGGCCGAGTCGCTGCGCAACCCGGATGCGGACCTCAAGGTCGAGCTGCTGCTCGAGAAGATGCGCTTCGTGGCCGGCCGCGAACAGGTCCGGACCTTCGATGCCCAGACGCTGGCGGAGGAGTTCCTGGGCGACACGCTGGCATCGAACATCCTCGCGGCCGGCTATGCGTGGCAGTGCGGCCTGATTCCCCTGAGCCTGGAGGCCTTGACCCGGGCGATCGAACTCAACGGCGTCGCCGTGGCGGCCAACCAGTTGGCGTTCTCGCTCGGCCGCCTGGCGGCGGGCGATCCGCAGGCCATCGATGCCGTGCGCGGTGCGCCGGCCGCGCGGGCCGAGGACGAGTCGCTGGAGGCGCTGGTCGCCAGGGCTGTGCGGCATCTGGCCGGGTATCAGAACGCGGCCTGGGCCCGGCGCTTCGAGGCCCGGGTGCTGGCGGTGCGACAACGCGAGGCAGCGCTGGCCGGGGGCGACCCTTCGCTGCCCGTCACGCGCAATGCGGCCCAGAGCCTGCTCAAGCTCATGAGCTACAAGGACGAGTACGAAGTGGCGCGCCTCTACAGCGACGGCGGCTTCCGCGCAAAGCTTGCCGAGCAGTTCGAAGGCGATCTCAAGCTCGAGTTCCACATGGCGCCGCCGTTCCTCGCACGGCCGAAGAACGGTCAGCCGCCGGTCAAGATCCGTCTCGGCGGCTGGATGCTGCCGGCGATGAAGTGGCTGGCGCGCGGCAAGGTGCTGCGCGGCACGGCCCTCGACCTGTTCGGCCACACCGCGGAGCGTCGGCTGGAGCGCGAGCTGATCGGGCGCTTCGATGCGCGGCTCGACGAGTTGATGGCCGGGCTGTCGCCGTCCAACCAGCGGTTGGCGGCGCAGATTGCCGCCGTGCCGCTGGCGATCCGCGGTTACGGCCACGTGAAGCTAGCCAACCTCGCGCTGGCGCGCGGCCGCGAGGCCGAGTTGCTGCATCGCTTCGCGCCGGAGCGCTATCCGCGGCCGGCGGTCGAGGCGAAGGCGGGGCAGATCCGCGGCATCGCGGTGGTGGCGCACTAGGACTGGCTGCGAAGCGCGCCCCGCGGCATCGCCAGCACGATGCCCGCGGCCAGCAGGTTGGCGGCCACGCTCGCCAGGATCGGCATCGTGTAGCTGCCGCTGATGTCGAAGGCGAACCCGGCGGCGCTCGGCCCGATCAGCGTCCCGAAGGCTACGCTGGTATAGAGCACGCCGATGATGCCGCTGACATGTCGCCCGCCGAATCGGTCCATCACCACGGCCGGCAGCACCGCCACCCAGCCGCCGTAGAAGACGCCGTAGACGAAGGCGAAGGTCGCCAGCGGCCACCAGCCCGTCGCCATCGCCCAGATCGCGAGGGACAGCGCCATGCCGGCGAACATGGCGACCAGGGCCCGGTCGCGGCCCATCCGGTCCATCAGCCCGCCCAGGAAGAAGCGGCCAGCCGTGCTGCCGATGCCGATGACGCCGAGCAGCAGCACCGCCGATGACGGCGCCACGCCCTGGTCCATCGCAGAGGGCACCAGGTGCACGAAAGGCACGAAGACACCCAGCGAGCAGAGCAGGCAGGCGCCATAGAGCACCGCGAACTGCCGCGATCCGAGCGCTTCGCGCACCGACATCCCTGCCGCGCGCTGCGCCCAATCGGCGGGGCCCGCGGGGTCGCCGTCCGGGAACAGCCCGCGAGCGTGCGGGTCGTTCTCGATCAAGAGCGCCATGCCCGCGCCCACCACCATGGCCAGGACCCCGAGGACGGCATAGGCGCCGCGCCAGCCCAACTGCGCGATCAGCAGCGCGGCCAGCGCCGGCATCACGAGCGTGCCGACGCCGATGCCGCTGACGGCCAGCCCGGACGCCAGCCCGCGGCGCCGGGAGAACCAGCGCTGCACGGCCCCGACCGCGGGGACGTAGGCGCAGCCGACGCCCAGGCCCACCCCCAGCCCGTAGGCCAGGTAGACCTCGGTGAGGCTGCGCGCGAGGCTGGCCGCGACCAGGCCGGCGCCGGTCAGCAGCATCCCGGCGAGCGCCAGGCGCCGCGAGCCCCAGCGGTCGGCCAGCGGTCCGCTGACGCAGCCGAGCGCGAAGTACAGGAAGCCGGCGAGCGAGAACACCACCGAGGTCGAGCCGCGCGAGGCCGCGAATTCCTGCTGCAGCGATGCCGCGAAGGCGCCGAAGGTGTAGGCGCTGCCGAAGCCGACGAAGGTCACGGCGAAGGCGCCCGCGACCACCCACCAGCCGTGGAACAGGCGTCGAGGGCGCAGCACCGTGGCATCAGTCATCGCGCGTTTTCCTTTGCTTCGATTCGGATCAGAATTGCTAAGCTGGATGTTCACCAATCGGCATTGGAAAAGCAAACCATGAATTGATGCCGATTCAAGTGAGTAAAACTAAATGATCCTGAAGCATCTCCCGCCGCTGGGCGCACTTCGCGCCTTCGAGGCTTCGGCGCGCCACCTCTCGGTCAAGAAGGCGGCCGAGGAGTTGTGCGTGACGCCCGGCGCGGTCAGCCAGATGCTCAAGGCGCTCGAAGAGAAGCTGGGCGTCGCGCTGTTCGAGCGCGTGAATCGCGGCATCGTGCTGACCGGCGCCGGGCGCGACTACCTGCCGCCGATCCGCAATGCCTTGCGGCAGATCGCCGAGGCGTCCGGGCGCATCGCGGCAGCGGCCGAGTCCGGCCTGCTGACCGTCAGCGTCACGCCCTTCTTCGCCGCGGCCTGGCTGGTCCCGAGGCTGCAGGGCTTCCAGGATGCCCATCCGGACATCGATCTGCAGGTGGTCGCCAGCACCGCGCTCGTGAACTGGTCGCGCGATGGCGTGGACGTCGCGATCCGTCACGGTCTCGGGCGCTATCCGGGCCTGCACAGCGACAAGCTGGTCGCCGTGGAGGTGGTGCCGGTGGCGGCGCCGGCGCTGGCCGCCCGGCKGGGGCGGCCAGCCTCCGCGGCGGCGCTGCTGCGCTGGCCGCAGGTGCACGAGGCCGAGCGCAGCGGCTGGCATCGGTGGTTCCAGGCGCAGGGCATCGACGAGATCGGCCCGGCCCGTGGCCCCGCCTACGACGACGCCGGCCTGCTGCTGAGGGCCGTGCTGGCGGGGCAGGGCGCGGGCCTGCTGCCGGCGGCGATGGTGGCGCCCGATCTCGCCGAAGGGCGCCTGCTGAGACTCGCGGACGACGCGCTGCTCGAAGACCTGGCGTACTACCTGCTCGTTCCCGAGGGAAGCCAGTTGCGGGCCAAGGTGGCCGCGTTCCGGGCGTGGATCCTGGGCGAGGCTGCGGTCGAAGCAGACGCCGGAACCCCGAAAGGCGTTGTGCGCACGCTACGAATCAGGGAATGATGGGACGGAAGTCGCGCCGGCGGCCAATTAAGATCAGGCGTTAGCGCCTGGCGCCCTGGGGCGCGTGGCACAGGGCGGCATCGGGTCGCAGAGTTCTTCAATTGCGGTGCGCAGTGCCGCAGGCAGGGGCCCCTCGCGAGGGGCCTTTTTTTGTGGCGTGGATGACAGGGGCGTGAAGGCCATGATGGGTAATTCGTCGTTCGCAGGGCTGGGCAACTCGTCCTTTGCAAGCCTCACACCGGCGCCTGCGTCTGCCGACGAGGCCGAGCCGTGGGTGCGCGGTGAACTGATCCGCAGCCTGATGCGGGCCTCCCGCGGCTCCTACCTGCTGGCGGCGGCGCTGATGCCGGCCATGGTGGGCCTGAGCTGGGGCCACGTGCCGCCCTGGCAGCTGATGGCCTGGCTCGCGATCGGCATCGTCGCTACCGGTTGCCGGATCTGGGGCGAGCAGCTCTATGCCAGGGACTACGCCGACCGCGACTCGGCCGCGCAGCAGTACTTCGTCGAGCGCTATCGCTATCTCTGGAGTGCCAGCGGCTTCGCCTGGGGCCTGTCGATCCTGATCTTCTTCGAGCGCACGCCGCTCGTGAACCAGTTCATGAGCTGGCTGATCGTCGCCGGCGTCGCGACCTTCCCGCTCAACGGCCTGGCCCTGCATCCGCCGCTGCTCAAGCGCTACGTCAACACGCTGTTCTTCACGATGCTGGCGGCGATCGCCTGGCGCATGATCGAACTCAAGTTCGAACGGCCGCATTTCCACTACGGCTTCCTGCTGCTGCCGGGCCTGCACTGGTGGCTGCTGCTGCGGGCCGGCCGGCGCATCCACGAGACCGCGCGCAACAGCTTCGAGCTGCTGTTCCACAACCACATCCTGATCAATTCGCTGACCCAGCAGCGGCAGGCGGCGGTGTCGGCCGTGGCGATGAAGAACCGCTTCCTGGCCAGCGCGGCGCACGACATGCGCCAGCCCGTGCTGGCGCTCTCGCTCTATGCCGACTGGCTGCGCAACGAGCCCGAGCTGGTGGCCGAGATCGCGCCGAAGATCGTGCGGGCCACGCATGCGGTGAATGCGCTGTTCGATTCGCTGTTCGATCTCGCCCGCATCGATTCGGGACAGGTGCGGCTGCACATCGAACGGGTCGAAGTGGCGCAGCTGCTGCACGACCTCGAACTGCAGTACCGGCCGGTGGCCGAGGCCAAGGGGCTGGGCTTTCGCATGCACGTGACGCCCGGCACCGTCTTGACCGACCCGATCCGGGTGCGCCGCATGATCGGCAACCTGCTGGCCAACGCGATCAAGTACACGGCCGAGGGCGGCATCCTGCTGGCCTCGCGGCAGACCCGTGACGGCCTGCGGGTCGAGGTCTGGGACACGGGCATCGGCATCGCGCGCGAGCACCTGCGCGACGTCTTCCTGGAGTTCTACAAGGTGGCCGACCATGCTGGCACCTCGGACGGCTTCGGCCTCGGCCTGGCGATCGTGGCGCGGCTGTCGCACGCGCTGGGGCATCCGGTCAGCGTGCGCTCGCGCCTGGGCCGAGGCAGCGTCTTCCGCGTCGCCTTGCACGACGCCGACGAAACGCAAGCCCAGACCCGAATCTCGGGCGCTGTCGGCTGACGTGATCGGCCGGCGCAGCCCGGCCTGCTGGTGAAACACCGCGGAACCGGCTTTGCCGGGCCGCTGGTGTTGCCCCCGGCAGGGGGTGGGCGCCCGACACGAAGTGCGGGCAACCTGGGGGCGAGCCACAGTGCCACCGCGGAACCGGCTTTGCCGGGCCGCTGGTGTTGCCCCCCGGAGAGGGGGTGGGCGCCCGGACACGAAGTGCCGGGCAACCTGGGGGTCAGCCCGACAACAATCCGTTGGTGCGGGCGTGGTGGAGGGCCTGGGTCCGGCTCTTCACCCCGAGGCGACGGAACAGCCGCCACAGGTGCACCTTGACCGTGTGCTCGCTGATGTCGAGCTCGGTCGCGATGTCGCGGTTGCTCATGCCCTGGTCGAGCATGGCGATCAGCTGGGTCTGGCGCTTCGACAGCTTGCTGTTGGCCGCGGCCACCGGCTCCTCGGCATCGGTGTCGGCCATCAGCAGGCCCCGCAGCGCGGCGGTCAGCTCGGCCGAGCTGGCCGATTTCTCGATGTAGGTGTCGGCGCCGGCCTCGATGCAGGCCTCTTCCATGTCGGCCGACGGCGAGGCCGAATAGACCGCGATCGGCACGTCCGGATAGGCCAGCTTGACGGCCACGACGCCCGAGACGCCCGTGGTGTCCGGCAGCTTGAGGTCGAGGCAGAAAAGGCCCGGCGCCCCATGTTGCTTGACCGCTGCGGTCAGCTTGTCGAGCCGTTCGAGCTCGACGATGTTCTCGGCCGGTCGCAGGCGCCTCAGCACCATCACGATGGCGTCGCGCATCAGGGGGTGGTCGTCGATGACATAGATACTCATGATTTACTCGCTGTGTCCGCAGGTCGGGCGGCTGCCCTTCGCTGCGGGTGATTGACCCTTAGCCTTCGCTCGCCGCATCGGCTGCCGCAAGCGCCTCCAGTGCGGCAGAAGCCGCACGCATACCCTCATCGTCCATCGGCTCGAGCTGCGCCGCGAGCAGCGCCAGGGCCGCCGCCCGCTGCTGGCGCAGCGTGCCGATGGCACGCCCGGCCTCTTGCGGCGAAGCGAACCCCCGGCTTTGTACCAGCTGCACCCCGTGGGCGTCGAGCAACTTGAAATAGAACTGCCCGTCGCGCTCGCGATATTGCTTGAAGCTCGGACCCGCGACCTTGGCCACCTTGGCCGCCTTGCGCGCCGCCGCCTTGTCCTGGCTGGCGAGGTTGCGCAGGCCGACCGCGTGGCGCAGGTCGGCCACGAAGGGCCGCGACAGCGCGCGCGCCTTCTCGGCGCCGGCGCGCAGGATCGACTCGATCCGGGCCGGGTCGTTCAGGAGCGCGTCGTAGTGCTCCCGCATCGGCGCCACTTCGCGGTCGATGCGCTCGAACAGCAGCTGCTTGGCGTCGCCCCAGCCGATGCCGTCGGCGAAGGCCTTGCGCAGGGTCTCGGTCTCCTGGTCGTCGGCGAAGGCCTGGTAGATCTGGAACAGCGCCGAACCCTCGGTGTCCTTGGGCTCGCCCGGGGCGCGCGAATCGGTCACGATGCCGTTGATCAGCTTCTGCAGCTGGGCGCGCGGCGTGAAGAGCGGGATCGTGTTGTCGTAGCTCTTGCTCATCTTGCGGCCGTCGAGGCCCGGCAGCGTCGCCACGGAGTCGTCGATCTCGGCCTCGGGCAGCGTGAAGTGCTCGCCGTAGAGATGGTTGAAGTGCTGCGCCATGTCGCGCGCCATCTCGATGTGCTGCACCTGGTCGCGGCCCACCGGCACCTTGTGGGCGTTGAACATCAGGATGTCGGCGCCCATCAGCACCGGGTACATGAAGAGGCCGGCGCTGACGTCGGCGTCCGGGTCCTCGCCCTTGGCCGTGTTCTTGTCGACCTGCGCCTTGTAGGCATGGGCGCGGTTGAGCAGGCCCTTGCCGGTGACGCAGGTCAGGAACCAGGTCAGCTCGGGGATCTCGGGGATGTCCGACTGGCGGTAGAACGTGACCCGCTCCGGGTCGAGGCCGCAGGCCAGCCAGGTGGCGGCGATCTCGAGCGTCGAGCGCTGGATGCGGGCCGGCTCGTCGACCTTGATCAGCGCGTGGTAGTCGGCCAGGAAGTAGAAGCTCTGGACATCGTCGCGGCGGCTGAAGCGCACCGAATGCCGCACCGAGCCGACGTAGTTGCCGAGGTGCGGCGTGCCGCTGGTGGTGATGCCGGTGAGGAAGCGGGTGGGCGTGTCGGGAGGAATGGCCATGGGAGTTCAGCGAATGAGGGCGGTGAGCGGGCTCAGCAGCAGGGAGATGGCCTGGTAGCCGAAGGCCATCAACGGGCTCAGCCACCAGGTGCTGACGACGCCGGCGATGACCAGGCCCATCACGATGAAGAAGCCGTAGGGCTCAATGCGGGCCAGGAATTCCTGGGCCGCGCCGCGCGGCAGCAGGCCAGCCAGCACCCGGCCGCCATCGAGCGGGGGCAGCGGAAACAGGTTGAAGGCCCACATCACGAGGTTGACCAGCACGCCGCCCTGGGCCATCTTGATGAAAAAGGGTTCATTGATGCCGGCGGCGACCAGGCCGACCAGGAACAGCGCCCACAAGATGGCCTGGATGAAATTCGAGGCCGGGCCGGCCAGGGCGACCCAGATCATGTCGCGCTTGGGGTGGCGCAGGCGGCCGAAATTGACCGGCACCGGCTTGGCATAGCCGAACAGGAAGGCCCCCGAGGTGGCGAAATACAGCAGCAGCGGCATCAGGATGGTGCCGATCGGGTCGATGTGCTTGATCGGGTTGAGCGTCACGCGGCCCATCACGTAGGCCGTGTTGTCGCCGAAGTACCGTGCCACGTAGCCATGCGCGGCTTCATGGATGGTGATCGCGAAGATCACCGGCAGGGCGTAGATCAGGACGGTTTGTATGAGATTTGAAATATCCACCGCCAGGATTGTCTCAGACCGCCCGGGGCCGGCTCAGAGACCCAGAACGGCCAGCGGGCCGCGTCCCTGCCGCACCAGCAGCGGCTCGCCGCCGGCACCCATCGGCGTCAGGTCGACCACGGTGGTCGGCTCCGAGGCGCAGGCGCCGGCGTCGATCACCGCGCCGATCTGCTTCTCGAAGCGCTCGCGGATCAAGGTGGCGTCGTTCAGCGCCTCGGTCTCGCCGGGCGGGATCAGCGTGGTGGCCAGCAGCGGCTCGCCGTGCAGCGTCAGCAGTTCCAGCAGCACCCGGTGATCGGGCACGCGCAGGCCGATGGTCTTGCGCTGCGGATGGCTGACCCGCCGCGGCACTTCCTTGGTGGCTTCGAGCAGGAAGGTATACGGGCCGGGCGTGGCCGCCTTCAGCAGCCGGTACTGCTTGTTGTCGACCCGCGCATAGTTCGAGAGCTCGCTCAAGTCGCGGCACAGCAGCGTCAGGTGGTGCTTGTCGTCGACCTGGCGGATCCGGCGCAGCTGGTCGACCGCGTCCTTGTCGTCGAGATGGCAGGCCAGCGCGTAGCTGGAATCGGTCGGCACGGCGACGATCTCGCCGCGCGCGAGCAGCGCCACGGCCTGCTTCAGCAGGCGTTGCTGGGGGTTGTCGGGGTGGACTTCGAAGAACTGGGCCATGGGGCTGATTCTGCCCCGAGACGGCCAGTCATGACTCGGCGGGTTCGATAGGGACCCGGCGTTCGCGCACCGTGAGCCAGGCGCCGGCCGCGCCGCAGACCGCGATCAGCCCCATGCCGATCAGTGAAATCCGGTCCGGCACATGGGAGAACATGATCCAGCCGCCCAGCATCGCGAAGGCGATCTGCGCATAGAGGTAAGGCGTGAGCGTGGAGGCCGGCGCGCGCTGGTAGGCCAGGATCAGGAAGAAATGGCCCACCGTGCCCATGAATCCCATCAAGCACAGCAGCGCCCACCAGTGCCAGGAGGGCAGCGCCGTCCAGACGAAGGGCAGCGCGAAGGATGCCAGCAGCGTGCCCACCCAGCCGGTGTAGAAGTGCATCGTGAGCGGGTCCTCGGTCCGCGCGAGCTTGCTGGTCAGCACCTGGAACCAGGCGTTGGTCAGCACCAGCCCGATCGGCAGGAACATGGCCCAGCTGAAGGCGTCGCCGCCCGGGCGCAGGATCACCAGCGTGCCCGCGAAGCCGCCCGCCACCAGCGCCCAGCGCAGCGGCGACACATGCTCCTTGAGCGTGGTGGCCGCCAGCAGCGTGATCACCAGCGGCGCGATCAGCACGATCGAGGTGAACTCCGCCAGCGGCATGTAGCGCAGGCTGAAGAAAGCCAGCGTGCTGGAGGCGAGCAGCAGGGCGCCGCGCAGCAGTTGGTAGCGCGGATGGCGGGTGCGCAGCAGCGCCGTGCCGTGCCGGGGCAGCAGCACCAGCGTGGTCGCCACCGCCTGAAAGGCATAGCGGACCCAGACGCCCATCAGGATCGGAACCGCCGCGGTCGACAGCTTGGTGGCGGTGTCCAGCGTGGCGAAGCAGGCCACCGCGAGCAGCACCAGTCCGATGCCGGCCAGGATGCGCTCCGACGCGAGGTCGCGGGTGCTGGTTCTCGCGGCCGCGTCGCTCGCCGTGCCCGTCACTGGATGCGGTGCTCGAGCAGTTCCCACACCGGCGTGAGCTTGCCGGGCAGCGGAGGCAGCTTGCCGAGGTCGCAGTGGCTTTCGTCGGGGCTATGGAAATCGCTGCCGCGCGAGGCGGCGAAGTCGAATTCGAGCGCCTTGTCGGCGTACTCGACGTACTCGGCCGGCGTGTGGCTGCCGGTCACGACCTCGATCGCCTGGCCGCCGTGGGCCTTGAACTCGACGAAGAGCGCGTACTCCTCGTTGGCCGTGAACTTGTAGCGGCCGGGGTGGGCGATCACGGCCAGACCCTTGGCGGCGGTGATCCAGTGGACCGCGTCCTTCAGGCTGGCCCAGCGATGCGGCACGTAGCCGGGCTTGCCTTCAGTCAGGAACTTGCGGAACACCTCGGGGGTGTCGCGGCAATGACCGGCCTCGACCAGGAAGCGCGCGAAGTGGGTGCGCGAGATCAGTTCGGGATTGCCGACGAACCTGAGCGCGCCTTCATATGCGCCGTGGATGCCGACCTTGGCCAGGCCCTCGGACATCTCCTGGGCGCGCTTGCCGCGGCCGCCTCGGGTGTCGTGGAGGCCTTCGCGCATCGCGGCGTCGTCGGGGTCGAAGCCCAGCCCCACGATGTGCACGGTCTCGCCGGCGAAGGTGACCGAGATCTCGGTGCCCGTGAGGTACTTCATGCCGTGTTCGCGGGCGGCGGCGGCAGCCCGGTGCTGGCCGCCGACTTCGTCGTGGTCGGTCAGGGCCCACAGCTCGACGCCGTTGGCGGCGGCGCGGGCCGCGAGCGCCTCGGGCGTCAGCGTGCCATCCGAAACCACGGAGTG
This sequence comes from Variovorax sp. P2_H12, assembly GCF_056403395.1. Lineage (NCBI taxonomy): Bacteria > Pseudomonadati > Pseudomonadota > Betaproteobacteria > Burkholderiales > Comamonadaceae > Variovorax > Variovorax sp. P2_H12. The sequence goes on from NZ_JBFUFO010000041.1 coordinate 95,065, forward strand.
GCAATGCAGGTCGGCGTTGAGGATGGAGGACACCGCACGATCTTATTCTTTCTCGGAATGGCCTGCGGCGGGCCCGTTTCAGCGCTTGTTTCGGAAGGCGACCCAGGCCGCGACCGCGGTGAAGCTCACCACGATGGCCACCACGATCCAGAAGCCGTGCCGGTGATCGGCCAGCGGAATTCCGCCCACGTTCATCCCGAACAGCCCGGCCAGGATGTTGATCGGCAGCGCCAGCACGGTCACCACGGTCAGCACGAACAGGCTGCGGTTGTTGTCCTCATTGACATCGGCGGCGATCTCTTCCTGCAGCAGCTTGATGCGCTCCTGCAGTGCGCCCATGTCGCGCAGCACCACCGAGAACTCCTCGGTCGAGCCGCGCAACTCCTGGACGTCGGGCTCGGCCATCCAGGCGGGCGGGCTCTGCAGCAGCCGGAACAGCGCCGCCGGTTCGGGCGCCAGGAGGCGCTGCAAGCGCACCAGCACCCGGCGCAGCACGCCGAGCCGGGCCCGCTTGTGGTCCAGCCGGCCGGCCAGCAGCGCGTCCTCGATGTCGTCGATGCGCGCAGTCACGCCGCGCACGATGTTCACCAGCACGTCGGCCTGCACGCGCAGCAGGTGCTCGAGCAGTTCGGTACTGGAGCGCGGCGCATCGCCGGCCTTGACCGAGGTGCGCAGCGCATCGACCGAGCGCAGCGGCTGGGTGCGCGCGGTCACCACCAGCCGCGGGCCGACGCTGATCCACAGGGTCGAGATGTCGGAGGGCTCGAAGCTGAACTCGAAGTGCACGTCGTTGATGACGGCGATCAGCGAATCGTCGGCGCGCTCGATCCGGGTCGAGTGCAGCCCGTCCTTCAGCGTCTCGAAGAAGAGGTCGGACAGGCCTGCGTGGCGCAGCAGCCAGCGCTCGGCCTGGGCATGGCTCAGGTTGAAATGCAGCCACAGGAAGGCGCCGGGCGGAGCGCCGGCGGCCAGCCAGTCGGCCGCCTGCGCGGAGTCGACCGCGCGGGTCGGCTCCGGGGCGGCGGCATCGAACAGATAGCCGCAGATCAGCCCGGCTTCGTCGCTCCCGTAGGCGCCAGCGATCGAATTCATCGTGCGAGGGGCATGGTGGCGTGTCGGGGGATCATGTGGCAGTCATGTGTCAGCCGCGTGACGACGCCGCCCCTGCGCACATTTTGCGTACTTTCTGTCACATGACCGTCACCCGGCGGGCTCAGCATGGTGCAATCCCCCGCCATCCGAGAAGAACCATGACGCTGCCGAGCACCTTGAGCGACCCCGACGACCTGATGGCGCGCATCGCGCGCGACCTGGCCGACAGCTACGACGAAGAGATCGAACTCGAACTCGAGGACCGCAACCTCGACGAAATGGCGTCGGGGACCGTCGCCGACAAGGCTGCACGCCAGGCCTACTTCAAGGAGCTGTTCCGGCTCCAGGGCGAGCTCGTGAAGCTGCAGGACTGGGTGCAGCACAGCCGCCAGAAGGTCGTGATCCTGTTCGAAGGCCGCGACGCCGCGGGCAAGGGTGGCGTGATCAAGCGCATCACGCAGCGGCTCAATCCGCGCGTGGTGCGGGTGGCGGCGCTGCCGGCGCCCAACGACCGCGAGCGCACGCAGTGGTACTTCCAGCGCTACGTGGCGCATCTTCCGGCGGCCGGCGAAATGGTGCTGTTCGATCGCAGCTGGTACAACCGCGCCGGCGTCGAGCGCGTGATGGGCTTCTGCTCCGACGAGGAATACGAGGAGTTCTTCCGCACCGTGCCCGACTTCGAGCGCATGCTGGTGCGCTCCGGCATCAAGCTGATCAAGTACTGGTTCTCGATCACCGACGAGGAGCAGCACATGCGTTTCCTGGGCCGCATCCACGACCCGCTGAAGCAATGGAAGCTGAGCCCCATGGACCTCGAATCCCGCCGCCGCTGGGAGGAATACACCAAGGCCAAGGAGACGATGCTGGATCGCACCCACATCCCCGAGGCGCCCTGGTGGGTGGTGCAGGCGGTCGACAAGAAGAAGGCCCGCCTGAACTGCATCAACCACCTGCTGGGCCAGCTGCCCTACCACGAGGTGCCGCATCCGGCGGTGGCGCTGCCGGCGCGGGTGCGCAACGAGGATTACCTGCGGCACCCGGTCCCTGCGAGCATGTACGTGCCGGAAAGATACTGACCCGACGCGCTCCGGTGCCGGCCAGGCCTTGCGCGAGTTGGCCGATCGTCCGGTAGCTGGTCGGAGGCGAAGCTGCTACCGTGTTCCCAACGATATGCACGCCCACCCCGTCCCGCCCCCATGTCCCGCCGTTCGCTCTCTCCGCTGACACGTGCCTACGCGCGCAACCTGAAAGCGCTCACCAAGGCCACCAAGGCCACGCTGGGCAGCGGCAAGCGGATCGCCAGCCGGGTCCGGAGCGCGGCGGCCAGTCAACTCAAGCCGCCGCCGGGACGCGGTGACTGGATCGCGGGGGCGGCGCTGGGCCCGGGCGGGGCGCGGCGCTATCACCTCTACCGTCCGCCGGCTCTCGCGCTTGAGCCCGGCGAGAAACTGCCGCTCATGGTCATGCTGCACGGCTGCGGCCAGACCGGGCGCGATTTCGCGGTCAGCACGCGCATGAACCGCATCGCCGACCGCGAGCGCTTCCTGGTGCTCTACCCCGAGCAGGATCGGCTGGCCAATGCGCAGGGCTGCTGGAACTGGTACGACCGCCGCTCGGGCAAGGCCGATGCCGAGGCCGCCACGCTGATGGCCGCGGTCGACCAGGTGCTGCTGCTCTATCCGGCCGACCGCGAGCGCGTGGCGGTCGCCGGGCTGTCCGCCGGCGCCAGCATGGCGGCCTTGCTGGGCACGCGCTATCCGGCGCGCTTCAAGGCGATCGCGATGCACTCGGGCGTGGCGCCCGGAGCGGCCAGATCGCCCGCCACGGCGCTTGGCGCCATGCGCGGCCAGCACGTGCCGCCGATGCCGGCGACCGCGGTCGGCAAGGCGATGGGTGCCGCGGCGGTCTTCACCACGCTGCCGCCGCTGCTCGTGCTGCACGGCGACGCCGACAGCGTGGTGTCGGCGAGCAACGCCGGCAGCACCGCGACGGTCTGGGCGGTCGCCACCGGAGCCAAGCCCGGTGCCGCCCGCCTGCTGCAGAGAGGCAAGCGCCATCCGATGCGCATCACCGACTACACGCGACGCGGCCGCACGGCGGTCACGCTGTGCGAGATCGCGGGCCTGGGGCATGCCTGGAGCGGCGGCGCGGCCAGCATGCATTTCAGCGACGCGGCCGGGCCTGACGCGTCGAAGCTGGTGTGGGCCTTCGCGGCGCGCCAGTTCCGGGAGACCGCGCCGCGGTCATAGCGTCGACCTGAGCTGGTCGCACAGCCGAAGAACAAGCCCAGCGCCTGTGCCTGGCCGGCGCAGCCAGGCCCGTCGGTGAAACAGCGCGGAACCGGCTCCGCCGGGCCGCAGGTGTTGCCCCCGGTAGGGGGCTGAGGAGCCGCGGCTCCAAGCCTGCCTGCGCAGGCTTGGACGGCTCCGAAGAGCCGCTGCCTCTGGCAGCGACTCGAGGCGGGCGACACGAAGTGCGGGGCAACCTGGGGGCGAGCAACAACCTGTACGCCACCCGGCGTATTTCCGCGGCGTTCCCCAATCCGCAGACTCCTCTCCATCGTCCAACCACACCAGGAGAAGGTAGTCACCATGCAACGTCGTTTCACACTCAAGGCGCTCAGCGCCGCCGTCGCTTTTGCGAGCCTCGGCGCTGCGCCTGCGTTCGCGCAGGACACCATCAAGGTCGGCGTGCTGCATTCGCTGTCCGGCACCATGGCGATCTCGGAGACCGTGTTGAAGGACACGGTGCTGATGGCCATCGACGACATCAACGCCAAGGGCGGCGTGCTCGGCAAGAAGCTCGAGCCCGTGGTGGTCGACCCGGCCTCCAATTGGCCGCTGTTCGCCGAGAAGACCAAGCAGCTGCTGGGCCAGGACAAGGTTTCCGTGATCTTCGGTTGCTGGACCTCGGTCTCGCGCAAGTCGGTGCTGCCGGTGGTCGAGGAAATGAACGGCCTGCTGTTCTATCCCGTGCAGTACGAGGGCGAAGAGCTCAGCAAGAATGTCTTCTACACCGGCGCGGCGCCCAACCAGCAAGCCATCCCGGCGGTCGACTACCTGATGAGCAAGGAGGGCGGCGGCGCCAAGCGCTGGGTCCTGCTGGGCACCGACTACGTCTATCCGCGCACCACCAACAAGATCCTGCGCGCCTACCTGAAGAGCAAGGGCGTGAAGGATGCCGACATCGACGAGAAGTACACCCCCTTCGGCCACAGCGACTACCAGACCATCGTCGCCGACATCAAGAAGTTCTCGGCCGGCGGCAAGACCGCGGTGGTCTCGACCATCAACGGCGACTCCAACGTGCCCTTCTACAAGGAACTCGGCAACGCCGGCCTGAAGGCCAAGGACGTGCCCGTGGTGGCCTTCTCGGTGGGCGAGGAAGAACTGCGCGGCGTCGACACCAAGCCGCTGGTCGGCCACCTGGCCGCCTGGAACTACTTCATGAGCCTGAAGAACCCGACCAACACGGCCTTCATCAAGCAGTGGAGCGACTACGCCAAGGCCAAGAACATCCCGGGCCACAAGGACAAGCCGCTGACCAACGACCCGATGGAAGCCACCTGGATCGGCATCCACATGTGGAAGCAGGCGGTCGAGAAGGCCAAGAGCACCGACACCGACAAGGTGATCGCGGCGATGGCTGGCCAGACCTTCAACGCACCCTCGGGCATCGTCTCGAAGATGGACGAGAAGAACCACCACCTGCACAAGAGCGTGTTCATCGGCGAGATCAAGGCCGACGGGCAGTTCAACGTGGTCTGGAAGACGCCGGGTCCGGTCAAGGCCAAGCCGTGGAGCCCGTTCATCGAAGGCAACGACAAGAAGCCCGATCAGCCTGCCGGAAAGTCGATGTAACTGGACCACCCTCGAATCGCTCACTTCGTGTAGCGAGTCCCCCCTCAAGGGGGCAACACCAGCGGCCCGGCGGAGCCGGTTCCGCGGTGTTTCTGGAACAGAGAGAACGCCGTCTTCACACTTATGCGCTTCATTCCATCTTGCGCGGCGGCGTTCATGCTGCTGGCGGCTGCTCCCGGCTACGCGCTGACCGCTGACGAGGCGAAGGCCATCGCATCGGGCGAGTCGGAGGCCCGCATCGCGGCGCTCAACCAGGCCGTCCTCACGGCCGACGACAAGACCGCCGCCTTCATCCAGGCGATGTCGGATGACGCGGTGAAGTACACGGCCGACAAGGTCTTCGTCCTCAGGGACGAGAAGGCCTACGACCCGGTCACCGGCGCCGAGCAGAAGCTGCCCGACGACGCCGAGGACGTGGTCAACAACAACCTGATGCGCGGCGCGCTGGATGCCGCGCAGGCCGCGCTCAAGCTCACGAGCAAGGACGACGCGGTGCGCGCCGAGGCCGCGCAGGCGCTGTTCAAGGAGCCCGACGAGTCGCGCCTGCCGATGGTCGAGAAGGCGCTGGCCGCCGAAACCAATCCCGGGATCAAGGCACAGCTCGAACTGGTGCGTGCCGCCAGCATGCTCACGAGCACCGACAAGGGCAAGCGCCTGGCCGCCGCCAGCGACCTCGGCGCCAGCCGCAGCCCCGACACGAAGCTGCTGCTGAACCAGCGGCTCGCCGACGAGACCGAGGCCGACGTCAAGGCCGCCATCCTGGCCTCGATCCGCAGCATCGACGGCTCGCTGGTCTGGGGCGACCGCATCAACGCGATCTTCAGCGGCATCAGCCTGGGCTCGGTGCTGCTGCTGGCCGCGCTCGGCCTGGCGATCACCTACGGCCTGATGGGCGTGATCAACATGGCGCACGGCGAGCTGATGATGATCGGCGCCTACGCCACCTACGTGATGCAGGGCCTGTTCCAGCGCTACCTGCCCGAGTCGGCCTTCGGCTGGTACCTGGTGGCGGCGATTCCGGTCGCCTTCCTGGCCTCGGCGCTGGTGGGCGCGGTGCTGGAGCGCGGCGTCATCCGCTTCCTGTATGGCCGGCCGCTCGAGACGCTGCTGGCCACCTGGGGCATCTCGCTGATGCTGCAGCAGCTGGTGCGTTCGATCTTCGGCGCCCAGAACGTCGGCGTCGAGAACCCGTCCTGGATGAGCGGCGGCCTGACCATGCTGAGCAACGTCACGCTGCCCTGGAACCGCATCTGCATCATCGTCTTCGCGGGCCTGGTGCTGCTCGCGATGGGCTGGCTGATCGGCCGCACGCGGCTCGGGCTGTTCGTGCGCGGCGTCACCCAGAACCGTCCGATCGCCTCCTGCATGGGCGTCAACACCGCGCGCATCGACACCTACGCCTTCGCGCTCGGCTCGGGCATCGCGGGGCTGGCGGGCTGTGCGCTGTCGCAGATTGGCAATGTCGGCCCGGACCTGGGCCAGAGCTACATCGTCGACTCGTTCATGGTGGTCGTGATGGGCGGCGTCGGCCAGCTCGCGGGCACGGTGTACGCGGCGATGGGCCTCGGCATCCTGAACAAGTTCATCGAAGGCTGGGCCGGCGCGGTGCTCGCGAAGATCGCGGTGCTGGTCTTCATCATCATCTTCATCCAGAAGCGGCCGCAAGGGATCTTCGCAATGAAAGGCCGGAGCGCCGAGGCATGAGCAAAGCTGTACTACCTTCCAAGGGACCGTTGCTCAGCGGCAAGGGCTGGACCGTCTTCTTCGTCGCGCTGATCGTGGTCTGCGCCTTGGCGCCGGTGCTCAACATCGTGGTGCCCGCGGGCAGCGCGCTGCACCTGAGCGACTACGCGGTGGCGCTGGTCGGCAAGATCATGTGCTACGCCATCTGTGCACTGGCGATGGACCTGATCTGGGGCTACACCGGCATCCTGTCGCTGGGCCATGGCCTGTTCTTCGCGCTCGGCGGCTACATGATGGGCATGTACCTCATGCGCCAGATCGGCCGCGACGGCAACTACAAGAGCGACCTGCCGGACTTCATGGTGTTCCTCGACTGGAAGACGCTGCCCTGGCACTGGACCTTCAGCGACAGCTTCATCGCCACGCTGATCCTGATCGTCGCCGTACCGGGCCTGATCGCCTTCGTGTTCGGCTTCTTCGCCTTCCGCTCGCGCATCAAGGGCGTGTATTTCTCGATCATCACGCAGGCCATGACCTTTGCGGCGATGCTGCTGTTCTTCCGCAACGAGACCGGCTTCGGCGGCAACAACGGCTTCACCGACTTCAAGCGCATCCTGGGCATTCCGATCCAGACCCAGGAGATGCGCATGACCCTGTTCGCGCTGACCGGCCTCACGCTGCTGGGCTGCTTCCTGTTCTCGAAGTGGCTGATCGCGAGCAAGTTCGGCCGCGTGCTGCAGGCCATCCGCGATGCCGAGACGCGCGTGATGTTCTCGGGCTACAACCCGCTGGGCTACAAGCTCACGATCTGGGTCATCTCGGCCATCATGTGCGGCGTGGCGGGCGCGCTCTACGTGCCGCAGGTCGGCATCATCAACCCGGGCGAGATGAGCGCCGCCAACTCGATCGAGATCGCGATCTGGGCCGCGGTCGGCGGCCGGGCCACGCTGATCGGACCGATCATCGGCGCGTTCATCGTCAACGGTGCGAAGAGCTGGCTCACGGTGGCCTACCCCGAGTACTGGCTCTACTTCCTCGGTGCGCTGTTCATCGCGGTCACCTTGTTCCTGCCGAACGGCATCGTCGGACTGGTGAACAACTGGAGGTCCAGGGCCAAGGCGCCGCGCGAAGGCCGCCGCGAGGCGCAGCGCGCCGTGGCGGTCGAGCAGGGCGTCGAGCCCGTGGCATTGCCGCCGCTGGCGGTCGAAGCGAAGGGGGCCCGCGCATGACGCCCGACCTGATGGACGCCGGTGCCGAGCGCATTGCCCGCCACGTAGGCGCGGCCGATCACGCCTTGCAGACCGAATCCGGCGGCCGCGCCGCGGGCTATGGACGACACGCCACCGCGGGCGAGGTCGACACGACGCACGGCCGCATCCTCTACCTCGAAGATGTCAGCGTCAGCTTCGACGGCTTCAAGGCGATCAACAAGCTCTCGCTCGACATCGCGCCGGGCGAGCTGCGCTGCATCATCGGGCCGAACGGCGCCGGCAAGACCACGATGATGGACATCATCACCGGCAAGACGCGGCCCGACGAGGGCACGGTGTTCTTCGGCAGCACCATCGACCTGCTGCGCCACAAGGAGGCCGAGATCGCGCAGCTCGGCATCGGACGCAAGTTCCAGAAGCCGACGGTGTTCGAGCACCTGACCGTGTTCGAGAACCTCGAGCTGGCGCTCAAGACCGACAAGGGCGTCAAGGCGTCGATGCTGTTCAGGCTGGATTCGGCGCAGGCGGATCGGCTCGCGGAGGTGCTGCACACGATCCACCTGGAAGGCAGCGTGCTGCGCCTGGCCGGCAACCTGAGCCACGGCCAGAAGCAGTGGCTGGAGATCGGCATGCTGCTGATGCAGGACCCGAAGCTGCTGCTGCTCGACGAACCGGTGGCGGGCATGACCGACGAGGAGACCGCGCGCACGGCCGAGCTGTTCCTGAGCCTGAAGGGCAAGCATTCGCTGATGGTCGTGGAGCACGACATGAGCTTCATCCGGACTATCTCGGAGATCGTCACGGTGCTGTGCGACGGGTCGGTGCTGGCGCAAGGCACGCTCGACGAGGTGCAGGCCGACGAGCGGGTGATCGAGGTCTATCTTGGGCGGTGAGTCGATCACTTTCCTTGCTGGAGGCGGGGGCCGGGTCTCGCCCCGGCGGGCGAGACAAAGAAAAGTGCGAAGCTCGCCTGGGCAAGGTCACGGTGCTGCTGGGCCGCAACGGCGTCGGCAAGACCACGCTGCTCAAGTCGCTGATGGGCCTGGTGCCGATCAAGAGCGGCAGCATCGAGTTCGACGGCGCGCCGATCCAGAAGAAGACGCCCTACGAGCGCGCCCGCGCCGGCATGGGCTTCGTTCCGCAGGGCCGCGAGATCTTCGCGCGCCTGACGGTCGAGGAGAACCTGCGCATGGGCCTGGCCTACAAGCCGGGCTCGACGCCGGTTCCGCCGGAGCTGTACGAGCTGTTCCCGGTGCTCAAGCAGATGCTGAACCGGCGCGGCGGCGACCTGTCCGGCGGCCAGCAGCAACAGCTCGCGATTGCCCGCGCGCTGGCGCCTAGCCCCAAGCTGCTCATCCTCGACGAGCCCACCGAGGGCATCCAGCCGAGCATCATCAAGGACATCGGCCGCGTGATCCGCATGCTGGCCGACCGCGGCGACATGGCGATCGTGCTGTGCGAGCAGTACTACGACTTCGCGCAGGAACTGGCCGACGACTACCTCGTGATGGAACGCGGCGAAGTCATCGCGCGCGGCCTCGGCAAGGACATGGAAGCCAACGGCGTGCGTCAGCTGGTCGCGATCTGATCAGCGCGCGGCAGGTGCGGCCGCCGCCATCCTTTCGCTGGCGAGCGCGGCGAAGGCCCGCAGCTCCGAGGCGTTGAGGTCCGAGACGGCCCAGGCCTGCATCCCGCCCTGGGCCCAGTGCACGAGGTTGTAGCCGCGCCGTGCCAGCAGCCGAGGCGCGCTCGATGTCCCCTGTGCTGCCGGCCAGACGAACAGGTTGATCACGTGCGGACCCGACCGGTAGACCAATGCGGCAACCGGATGGCCGTCGACGACATCGAGGCGGCCGCCGGCCAGCGGCATGCCCTCGGCCGCGAGATCGATCACCGGCGGTGAGAAATCCAGCTTGCCGGCGAACCAGGGCTTGACGGTGTGCTGGTCGGTGGAGGCCACGTCGGCGAGGTGCGAGGCCATCAAGGAGCGGACATGGCTGTCGGTGACGGCCTCGCTCGTCGCATCCTGCACAGGCACCACCAGCAGCGCGAGCGCCAGGCCCCAGGCGGTCGCCGCGCCGGCGCCGAACAGCGCGAAGGCCTGGAGCCAGCGGCCCGACACGGGCGCGCGCCGGGGACGAGCGGGGGGCGCCTGCCCGCCTTGCAGATCGGCACGGATGCGCTCGGCCAGCGCCGCGGGCGGCGCATGCCGCGTGCCCTCGCGCCGGATCATCGCGCCCAGATCGTCGTCTTCAACTGCTTGCATCACGCCTTCCTTCCCGTTGTCCGTGCGGCGCTTCCGCCTGCAGCGCGGTGCGCAGCAAGGCCCGTGCGCGCGACAGCCGCGACATCACCGTGCCGATCGGAACGCCGGCGATGCGTGCGATGTCTTCGTACGACATCTCCTCCAGTTCGCGCAGCACGATGACTTCGCGGAACGACGGCGCCAGCGCCTCGATCGCGGCGTTGATCCGTTGGCCGCGCGTGCGCTGTTCCCAGACCACCGCGGGATCGCCGAGGTTCCCGGGCGCGTCGCCGCCGCTGTCGCGCAGCTCGTCGAACTCGACCTGGTCGGCCAGGTGCCGGTGCTGGCGCATGCAGTCGTAGCAGGCGTTGCGCACGATGCCCAGCAGCCAGGGCCGGGCCTGCTCGCCGCGCAGGTCGTCGTAGAAGCGGAAAGCGCGCAAGTAGGCGTCCTGCACTGCGTCCTCCGCCTGGCGCTCGTCGCGCAGCAGCCAGCGCGCGAGGTTGTACGCGGCAGGCAGATGCGGCAGGGCCGCGGCCTCGAATCGACGGGTGCGATCGGTCACCGGATTCCTTCCCCTGCTTGACGGGCCGAAGCCGCTCTTTATTCCGGGGGTCGGGAATAGCCAGGGCGCCGGGGCCGTCATGCCTGGTGTCGATTCTGTTCCTTTCCCCCCCTTGTTCAGGAGTCCCACCATGAAGCTGAAGCCGATACTTGCCGCCGCGCTGGCTGCCCTGCTGCTGGCCAACCCCGCCTTTGCCGCCGGCGCCAAGGCCTATGTGGGCAATTTCAAGGACGACACGGTCAGCGTGATCGACACCGCCGCCCAGCGCCTCGTCGCGACGGTGCCGGTGGCCGCGGGTCCCGACGGCATCGTGGTCGCCCGCAATGATCGCCAGGTCTTCGTCAGCGGCGCCAGCGGGTCCAGTCTCAGCGTGATCGACACCGCGAGCGATCGCATCAGCGGCACCGTGGAGGTCGGCAAGGGGCCCCAGGGCCTGGCCATCACGCCCGACGGACGGTGGCTGCTGGTGGCCGTGAATGGCGAGGACCGGGTGGCCTTCGTCGATGTGGCGACGCATGCGGTGGCGGCGACCGTGCCGGTGGCCAAGCCGCACACGCTCGCGGTCGGACCCGACGGCAGGAAGGCCTACGTCTCCTCGCAGGCACCGGGCAGCTTCGCGCTGGTGGTGATCGATCTGGCGACGCGCAAGGTCGCCGCGAGCGTGCCGGTCGAGAAGACGCCGCGCGACCTCGAATTCAGCCCCGACGGCAAGATGCTCTACGTGACGCTGGCCGGCGTCAGCGCGGTGCAGGTGTTCGACGCCGCGTCGAACAAGCCGGTGGCGCAGATCCCCACCGGCGTCTCGCCCCATGTGGCGCATCTGTTCGCGGGCGCCCGGGCCGGCGTCGTGGTGGTCCAGGGGCCGGGCGAGCTGATGCTGTTCGACCCGGCAACCCAGGCACCCAGCGGCAGCATCGCGGTCGGCAAGCAGCCGCACTGGGTCGACGTCCTGCCCGGCGGCAAGAAGGTGCTCGTGACCAACGAAGGGTCCAACGACGTCAGCCTGGTCGACCTCGCGGGCGGCCCGGTGGTCACCATCGCGGTGGGCAACGCACCGCGCAAGGTGGCGGTGCAGCACCGGGCCGGGAGCGGCGCCCGGGTCTCGATCGAGAACTTCGCCTTCGGGCCTGCGCTGCTCGCGATCCACGCCGGCGACAGCGTGACCTGGACCAACGACGACGGCGCGCCGCACGGCCTCGCGTTCGCCGACGGCGCGCCGGGCATGGCGCTGATGCTGCCGGGCCAGAGCTTCAGCCGGGCCTTCCCGATGCCGGGGGCCTACGACTATGTCTGCGCGGTGCATCCGTACATGACGGCGCGGGTCACGGTGGGGGCGCAGTGAGCGGCGGCGCGACCTCCTCGAGCGGCTTGCGTTCCGCGTCGACCGCGAAGCGCAGCGCCAGCAGCCCGGCGATGATGACGAGCCCGGCGCCGATCGCGTAGCCGATGGCGACCGCGCCGCGGCTGCCGGTCTCGATCAGGGCGCCGAACAGCCACGGCGCCACGAAGCCGCCGGCACCGGTGCCCACCGCATAGAAGATCGAGATCGCGACCGCGCGCATTTCGAGCGGAAACACCTCGCTGACCGTGAGGTAGGCCGAGCTGGCCGCGGCGGAGGCGAGGAAGAACACCGCCGACCAGCACAGGGCCTGGCTGCGGGCGTCGAGCCAGCCCTGCATGAAGGCCCAGCCGGTCAGCGCCAGGCCGACACCCGAGAGCCCATAGGTCAGTGCGATCATCCGGCGCCGGCCGACGTGGTCGAACAGCGGGCCCAGCAGCAGCGGCCCCAGCACGTTGCCGAGCGCGAACGGAAAGATGTAGAGCGCCACCCGGCCTTCGGGCACGCCGTGGAAGCGCGTCAGCACCAGCGCGTAGGTGAAGAAGATCGCGTTGTAGAGGAAGGCCTGCGAGATCATCAGGGCCAGCGCCACCATGCTGCGCCGCGGGTAGCGCCGCAGCAGCACCTGCGCCACCTCGCGCCAGCCGGGGCCGGCCCGGCCGCCGAAGCTCACATGGCCGATTGCGGGAGGCAGTGCCCCATGCTGCGCCGTCACTTCGGCCTCGATGCCTTGCATGATGCGCTCGGCCTCGTCGGCACGGCCGTGCGCGATCAGCCAGCGCGGGCTCTCGGGAACGTTGCGGCGCACCAGCAGGATCGCCACGGCGAGCAGGGCGCCCAGCGCGAAGCCGGCGCGCCAGCCCCACACCGGCCCCAGCACCCGGGCGTCGAGCAGCCAGAGGCTGAGCCCGGCCCCCAGCCCCGCACCGATCCAGAAGCTGCCGTTGATGGCGAGGTTCACGCGACCGCGCACCCGCGCCGGGATCAGTTCGTCGATGGCCGAGTTGATCGCCGCATACTCGCCGCCGATGCCGAGCCCGGTGGCGAAGCGACACAGCGCGAAGAAGGCGAAATCGGGCGAGAAGGCGGTGGCCAGCGTCGCCGCCGCATAGAGCGCGAGCGTGACCAGGAACAGCTTCTTGCGGCCGAGGCGGTCCGCCAGGCGACCGAACGCCAATGCGCCGATGACCGCGCCGCCGACGTAGAGCGAGCCCGAGCCGCCGATCTGCGCGGCGCTCAGCCCCAGCGTGTCGGGCCGTTCGAGAACGCCGCCGATCGAGCCGACCAGCGTGACCTCGAGTCCGTCCAGCACCCAGGCCACGCCGAGCGCAATCACCACGCGCCAGTGCCAGCGCGACCAGGGCAGGCGGTCGAGACGGGCGGGGATGTCGGTGCGGGTCGCGCTCATTGGAGTACCTTCGCGCAACAGCGCTTCGGTATTCGCCTTGGGAGCGGCCCTGCGGCTCATCCCCGTTCGCCTACATCGACCAGATCCGCGGCGGCTGGCCGGACAGGCCCCAGAGCTCGGCGCGCCAGGCCTGCCAGACCTGCCGCAGCAGGTGCATCGCGGGTTCGACCACCGGCGCCAGGGTGCGCAGCACGATGATTCCGGGATGCGGGCTGGTGGCGCCCGCGCTTTCGCTCAGCGCGTGGGCCTCGATCAGCGACCGGGCGGCCTCCAGCGCGGCATCGCGTCGGGCGCGCTCCATCGGCGAGCCGGCGACGAAGAAGATCGAGGCCAGGCAGCGGTGGCCGGCCAGGCCCAGCGGACTCTGCAGCAGGCGCTGGTCGCGGGCATCGATGCGTCCGCGCTCCAGCCACACGCCGGGCGCCTCGATGTGCTGCTGCAGCGTGCCGAGCTCGAAGGGCTTGCCGGCATTCGGCAGGCCCAGCGCCGTGACGTCCCAGCCGATCAGCTCGGCGCCCGGGTCGACGCGCAAGCTCAGGCGGTTCTCGGCCCGGCAGCCGCTGTAGCAGATCGCCTCGAGCGGCAGCCATTCGAGCCGGGCGCCGGCCTCGACCACCAGCTCGGAGCGCTGCAGCGCGAGCTCGCCGTCCGAGCGATAGAAGCGCGAAGCGCCCGGCGTGGTGATCAGTCCGTGGCTGCCCGCCGCGGCACGCACGCGGAGGTCCAGCGTGTCGCCGCCGACCAGCCCGCCGGGCGGATGCACCAGCACGTTGTGGCAGACCGCATCGCCTTCGGGGTAGAGGCTCTGCAGGATGCGCAGCGGCCCGTCGTGGCGAAAGCGCGCCACGCTGCGCCGGGCTTCCAGCTGGTAGTCGAGGTCAAGTCGCGCGTGCCATGGCATGACGTGAAGTGTAGGGATCCCGGCGCCGGGCGTCAGGATTTCCAGGCGCCGACGTGGGCCGCCGCGGCCTCGTCGATCAACGCCGGACCGATGCATTCGATCGCATGGGCAGAGGCCCGGAAGACGTCGCGGCAGGACAGCTCGGCGTCGCGCTGGTCGGCGCGCTCGCCGCGGAACACGCGCAGCCGCTCGGCGTCGATGCCGAACACCACGCGGCCGATGTTGGCCCAGAAGATCGCGCCCGCGCACATCACGCAGGGCTCGCCCGACGAATAGATCGTGGCGCCGGCCAGCTCCTCGCGCGACAGCTTGCGTGCCCCGAGCAGGCGCACGGCATTGGTCTCGGCATGGCCGGTGACGTCGCCGGTCTCGGCGGTGTTGCAGTAGGCCTCGGCCAGCACCTCGCCGGCGGCCGAGACCACCACCGCACCGAAGGGCCGGTTGCCGCGCCGGCGCGCGGCGTGTGACCAGACGATGGCCTTGCGCAGGTAGCGGCCGTCGCGCTCGTCGAGTTTCTGTTCAGCGGGAAAGCTGTCGGAAGGCAGTGAACTCATGCCGGGATGCTACGTTCATTGCGCGCCGGCAGCATCGAGCTGTTGAAGATGGCATCGGCCGACGGCTTGTTCCGCAGCCCGAACACCTCGGCCACTTCGTCGACCTGCTGCTCGAGCAGCAGCTTCCTGATGTCGCCCAGGCCGTGCCCGCGTGTGTCGGCGGAGCCCACGTATTGCGCGGTGATGGCCCAGCGGGCGAGTTCGATCTTCGCGTCGAGAATCGGTTCGCGCTGGCGCATCGCCGCGACGCTCGGCGCCGGGTCGGCAAAGGTCTCGACGATCGCGCGGTTCGTCGCGCGCAGGAAAGCGGCCACCGCCTTCGGGTTCTGCGCGATCAGGTTGCTGCTGGCCAGGATCGCGTTGCCGTAGAGATTGACGCCGGCATCCGAATACTTCAGCACCGAGAGGTCCTCGGGCTTCATGCGCGCGAACAGCGAGATCGCCGAGTCGTGGAAGTAGGTGGCGGCATCGACATCGCCGCGCACCATCACGTTGTCGCGGGCGCTGAAGTCGGTGGTCTGCCACTGGAAGGCGTCGGCCTTCATGCCCTGCTTGCGCGCCACCATCGGCCAGGCGCGCCGCGTCGATTCGACCGCGGCCGCCGCGACCTTCTTGCCTTGCAGGCTCTTGAAGTCGGCGCCGATGCCGCGGTCCTTGCGGCCGATGATCACGAACGGTGCCCGGTTGTAGTACTGGTAGACCGCCTGCACCACGGGGGTGCCCGGATGCTGCGCATTGAACTCGATCAGCGAGCTGATGTCGCCGAGGCCGAGCTGGTAGACGCCGCTGGCGATGCGCGTGATCGAGGCCACCGAGCCGGCGCCGGTGTCGATCGTGACGTCGAGGCCCTCGTCCCGGTAGTAGCCCTTGCTCTCGGCCAGGAAGAAGGGCGCGGTCTGTGCGTTGATGCGGAAGTCGAGCGTGAACTTGAGCGGCGTCGGTTTGACGCCCTGCGCGAACAGGGCGGGTGCGGCGAGGGCGGCGGCGCTGGCTGCGCCGGTGGCGATGAAGGTGCGGCGTTGCATGGATGGGGCTCCTGGAAATCGTGGGTCCTGAGCACCTGCCGGACGGCGGGCGCTTCAAGAGCAATTTCCGGGCGGCGCACAAAAGAAGGGGGTGCGTGCGCTGCTGAACGCTTCTACTCTTGCCCGTTGCCATGCAGGACGCATGCCAGGCGCTGCAGGCCCGCAAATTGCAAGAAGATCGGCGCAGAGTAGAAGCGTTCAGCTTGGGTGCGTGCAGGCCATGGCGGGAAATTGCTCTTTCAAGTTGATCCCACGCAACCGAAGGAGTCGTTCATGCTCGTCACTCAACAACCCGTCTTCCGCAAGTTCTGGCATGCCGTCATGCCGTTGGCCGAACTGCAGCAGGGGCCCAGGCCCTTCACGCTGCTCGGCGAGAACATCGTCCTGTTCCTCGATGCCGAAGGCCGGCCGGCCGCGCTGCGCGACCGCTGTTGCCATCGCACCGCGAGGCTCTCGAAGGGCTGGTGCGTCGACGGCGAAGGCAAGGCCTGCGGGCAGGGCGCGATCCAGTGCGGCTACCACGGCTGGACCTACGACCGCAGCGGACAGGTGATCCGCATTCCGCAGTACGAGGCCGACCGCAAGATCTCGCCCGACTACCGGACCACGGCCTACCACTGCACCGCGCGCCACGGCTATGCCTGGGTGGCGCTGGAGGAGCCCATCGCCGGGATTCCCGAGATTCCGGAGTTCGACGATCCGGGCTACAGGACCATCCATCAGTTCTACGAGGAGTGGCAGACCAGCCCGATGCGCGCGCTCGAGAACTCCTTCGACAACTCGCATTTCAGCTTCGTGCACCGCGCCACCTTCGGCGTCGCGGCGAGCCCCAAGCCGAGCCGGTACGAACTGGTCGAGAACGAGAGCGGCTTCCATGCCGAGACCGTGATCGACGCCGCGAACCCGGCCAGGTTCCATGCCATCAGCGGCGTGACCGACCCGATCACCACGCGCCACATGCGCAACGCCTACTTCCTGCCGTTCTCGCGCCGGCTCGACATCGAGTACCCCTCGGGCATCCGCCACATCATCATCAATTGCTTCACGCCCATCGACGACGGCCGCATGCAGCTGTGCCAATGGCTGTTCCGCAACGACACCGAGGCCGACTGTCCGGCGCAGATGCTGATCGATTTCGACGAGGAGATCACGCGCGAGGACAAGGACATCCTCGAATCGACCGACCCCGATGCGCTGGTCGACACGCGGCGGCGCGGGGTCGAGTACTCGATGGAGTCGGACCGGCCCGGCATGCTGATCCGCAAGCACCTGATGCAATTGCTCGCGAAGCATGGCGAATCGGAAGTGCATCGCATGCAATCCGTGGCGCTCGCGCAGGCCGCCTGAAGCACTCGGGCGCTACCATCGCGTCTGATCATCAGGAGACCTTCATGAGCATCACAGTCCGCCGCGACGGCATCACCGGCACCCGCCACATCGTCAAGATCCGCGCGCACGAGTTTCCGGTCGATGCATCGCCGGATCTCGGCGGCAAGGATGAGGGGCCTTTGCCGCATGATCTCTACGACGCATCGCTCGGCGCCTGCAAGGCGCTCACGGTGCTCGTCTACGCGCAGCGCAAGGGCATTCCGGTGGAAGAGATCGAAGTGATCGTCGACCGCGATGACAGCGAAGAACGCAAGGGCACCTATCGGCTGGGCACGTCGCTGCGCGTCACAGGCAACCTGACCGAAGCGCAGCGCGCCGATCTCCTGCGCGTGGCGGGCAAGTGCCCGGTCCACCGGCTGATGACCGAGGTCAAGACCGAGATCGAGACCCGGTTGGTTTAGCTCGCCCCCAGGTTGGCTCACTTCGTGTAGCCGCCTCGAGTCGCTGCCAGAGGCAGCGGCTCTTCGGAGCCGTCCAAGCCTGCGCAGGCAGGCTTGGAGCCGCGGCTCCTCAGCCCCCTGCCGGGGGCAACACCAGCGGCCCGGCAAAGCCGGTTCCGCGGTGTTTCACCAACGGGCCGGGCTTCGCCGGCCGAGTTGGTTGCGGTGCGAGGTCGAGCCTTGGCGGGGTTAACCCACCACCACTTCGCTGATCTGCATCACCGGCTGCAGGTCAGTGTAGTTCGGGATGTCGCCCATGATTTCCTTCGCATGCGGCCCGAAGGCGGCCTGGAAGGATTCCACCGAGTCGCAGAAGATGTGGCACATGCCGATGTAAGGCGCGGGTGCGCCCGGTGCGCCGCCCGCGATGCCCTTGTCGATCGTGTAGGACTTGCAGGCATCGCCCATCCTGCTTTTGAGCAGCGGCATGTGCTTGTCGCGGTAGTACGCGTGGTCGAAACGCGCGCCGGCGGTGTTGGGATACATCACGCTGACCTTGATCATGGTTCGTCTCTCCTGGAAAAGAACTGGCAAGGATAGGCGAAATTAGCCCCCACGCTCCCCCGCTTCGTGTGGGTCGCTGCCCCCCGAGGGGGCCGCGGGCCGCCTTGGGGCGGCCCGGCGTCGGCCCGGTTCACTCCCCCTGCGAACCCCGGTGCGCCCAGCCCGTGGTGTGCTTCTCGACCGCGCTGAAGAGCTCGTACATCCCCATCGCCATCGCACCGACCACCATCAGCCCGGCGAAGGCCAGGCCCATCTGCATCGACGAGCCGGCCGAGATCAGCAGGTAGCCGATGCCCTCGTTGGCGGCGGTCATCTCCGACACCGTGGTGCCGACGAAGGCCAGCGTGATCGCCACCTTGAGCGAGGCGAAGAAGTACGGCATCGAGCGCGGGAAGCCGATCTTCATCAGCACGTCCCAGCGCTTGGCGCCGAGCACGCGCAGCACGTCCTCCAGCTCGGGCTCCAGCGTTGCCAGGCCGGTCGCGATGTTGACCATGATCGGGAAGAAGCTGATCAGGAAGGCCGTGAGGATCGCCGGCCCGACGCCGATGCCGAACCAGACCACCAGGATCGGCACGAAGGCCGCCTTGGGCAGCGCGTTGAAGGCGGTCATCAGCGGGTACATCGCGGCATAGGCCAGCCGCGAGCTGCCGATCACGAAGCCCAGCAGCACGCCCACCACGATCGCCAGGCCGAAGCCGGCCATCGTGACCCAGAAGGTGCGCCAGGCGTGGCCCGCGATGATTTCCTTGAACTCCCAGAACTGGGTCCAGATGCGCCACGGGCTCGGAAAGATGAACTCCGAGACGCCGAAGCCCGAGCAGATGATCTGCCACAGCACGATGACCGCGACCAGCAGCAGCCAGGGCGACCAGCGTTCGATTTGCTTGTTGTTTTTCATGGATGGATCACTGCGCGATCACGGCCGGTGCCTTGGCGGCATCGGCGATCGCGTGGCTCCGGATCGCGCCGATGTGGCCGCGCAGCTCGAGCACGATGTCGGTGAACTCCTTGGTGTAGGTCAGCGCCAGCTCGCGCGGGCGCGGGAGGTCGATCTCGCGCTTGACGACGAAGCGGCCCGGGCTCTTGCTCATCACGTACACGGTGTCGGCCAGGAACACCGACTCGCGCAGGTCGTGCGTGACCAGGATCACGTTGAACCGCTGCTCGGTCCAGAGGTCGCGCAGGATGCACCAGAGCTCCTCGCGGGTGAAGGCGTCGAGGGCGCCGAAGGGCTCGTCGAGCAGCAGCATCTTGGGCTCGTGGATCAGCGCGCGGCAGATGCTCGCGCGCTGCTGCATGCCGCCCGAGAGCTGCCAGGGGAACTTGTCCTCGTAGCCGCCGAGGCCGACCTTCTGCAGCAGCCGGCGGGCGCGCTCGACGTACTCGCGGCGCTTGGCCTTGAAGGTCGAGCGGTAGGGCTCGACGATCTCCAGCGGCAGCAGCACGTTGTCGACGGTGGTGCGCCAGGGCAGCAGCGAGGGCGCCTGGAAGGCCATGCCCGAGATCTTGAGCGGCCCGGTGACCGGCTGGTCGTCGATGCGGATCTTGCCCATCGAGGGCATCCGAAGGCCCGTCGTGAGCTTCATGAAGGTCGACTTGCCGCAGCCCGAGGGGCCGACGATGGCGATGAATTCGCCGCGCTGGACCTTCAGGTCGATGGCCTCGACCGCGAAGTGGTTGGCGCGCAGCAGTTCTTCGTTGTAGGCGAGCCAGACGTCCTGGAAGTCGACGAAGGGCCCGTTCTGGGTTCCCGCCGTCACTTGCGCAGAATGTTGAGTTCGGCCGCCGGCGGCAGCATCGAACCGTTCCATACGGCATCGGGGTTGACGCGGGTCTTGGTCGCGAAGGCGTCCGACACCTGCGAGGCCATCAGCGACAGCCGGCCCGCGTTGACCTGGCCGAAGCCCTCGGCGCGCGCGTCGGGCGTGTTGACCACGGTGTCGATCGCGAGCTTCAGGCGGCGCGTTTCGAGCTCGCTGTTGACGATGCCGTCGCGCGCCTTGATCGACTCGATCGCGACCGCGGGGTTGGCGATCACTTCCTTGGCGCCCTTGGTGAAGGCCATGAGGAAGGCCTTGACGGCCGCCGGGTTCTCCTTGATCAGCTTGGGCGAGGCGATGATCGCGTTGCCGTACAGCTTCACGCCGTAGTCGGGGTAGGGCAGGACGACGATGTCGGCCGCCTTGGCGCCGCGCGTCTCCAGGTTCAGCAGCGAAGTGAAGGTGAAGCCCGTGATGGCGTCGATGTCGCCGCGCAGCAGCATGGTCTCGCGCAGGGTCGGGTCCATCGCGGTCCAGCTCACCGCGCCGATGTTGTTGGCCTTGGCGAAGATCGGGAAGGCGCGGCGGCCGGCGTCGAACACCGGCGCGCCGAGCTTCTTGCCCGCGAGGTCGGCGGGCTTGGTGATGCCGCTCTTCTTGAGCGCCATGACCGAGGCCGGCGTGTTGTTGTAGACCATCATCACCGCGACCGGCTTGTTCGGGCTGTCGGGGTTGTTGGCGTGGAACTCCATCAGCGCCGCCAGGTCGGCGAAGCCCATGTCGTAGGCGCCCGAGGCCACGCGCGTGACCGCGCCGCCCGAGCCGTTGCCGGCATCGACCGTGACGTCGAGGCCGCTGGCCTTGAAGTAGCCCTTGGCGGCCGGGTGCGTGAAAAAGGCCCCGGGTCCCTCGAAGCGCCAGTCCAGCTGGAACTTGATCGGCGTCGTCTGCGCATGCGCAGTGCCCAGGCCGAAGCTGAGGGCGGAGGCGGCGAGGAAGGTCTGGAGCAGGTGGCGCTTGTTCATTCAGGAATTCCGTGATGGGGAGGGATGCACGGGATTCAAGCAAAAACGGTGCCGGCACGCACTTGGTGCGAACCCTTCAGGCGAACCCAAGCGGGTGCATGCCGTAACCCGGGGTTTCCGGTTCGCAGGAGACCGCGTCCACTGCCGACGCGTCGAACGCACCGCAACGGGGCATCCGAAGTGGTGCGCGAGCGCTGGAGTCAGGGAATCGGCGGCGTCACCGACAGGATGATCTCGGCGTCGACATCGCCATGATTGACGTAGCGATGCGCGTGGATCGCTTCGAAGGTGATGGCTTCGCCGGCCTGGACCTGATGCGCCACGCCGGCGATCTCGACGGTCATGGTCCCGCGAATGACGTAGATGCACTCGACCGAGGGGTGGCTGACCGCGTCCGTGTCGGCCACCGAAAACTGGCCCGGAACGAACACGGCGCGCAGCACTTCCATCGGACCGTTGCCGCGGGTCAGGCGTTCATAGCTGACCGCGCCCTTGGGTCCGATGATCTGCGTGCGCTCGCCGGGGCGGCTGAGCCAGACCGAAGGGGCCTCGGGGTCCAGGAAGAGCGCCGCCATGGATTCGCCGAACACCGTGCTCAGCGCGCGCAGCGTGTGGAGGCTGGGCTCGGTCACTTCGCGTTCGATCTGGCTCAGCAGCGTCGGCGACACGCCGGCATCTTTCGCCAAAGCTCTCAGCGAGAGGCCGCGGGCGACCCGCAATTCATTCAATCGTTTGCCGAGCACTTTGATTCAAGCCGTGTGGAAGCCATGGCGCAAAGCATAAGTGATCCATTGTTTGTGTAGTAAAACTGCACAATGGCTGGCGCGAATTTCGGTGGTCAGGACAAGGGTTTACCTCTAGCAAAAGGCGTATTGACTTGCATTGATCGAAAACATACGCTTCACAGTGTGCAGTGAAAGTGCACAATATCCAGTCTTCAGCTCGACTCCCATTCCTTTCGCGAGGTAAGCATGACCACTCCAACCTGGCGGGCCGGCATCGGCTCTGCGCCCAAGCGGCCCCACCTGGCGCTCCTCGCGCTGCCCTTCATCTGGCAGGTCGCCTGCATTCCGCTCGTGAACGAGGTGGCGCTGCGGCCCTTCGGCATGCCCTTCCCGATGGTCTGGCAGATGGCCGGCGTGGTCTTCGCGAGCCTGGTGTTCGCGCTGGTCTTCCATCTCGACCGCCGCGCCGGCCTCGAAGAGGAGGAAGCCGCCTTCCTCGCCGCCACCGTGATCCGCAAGGCCTCGTCATGAAATACACCGTTGCGGCCCTGTTGCTGCTCGCGACGGTGGTGGGCGCCATCGGCTTCGGCCGTGCCGCCGCGCGCGGCAAGACGGTGGCCGACTGGGCCGTCGGTGGCCGCAGCATGGGCACCCTGCTGTTCTGGTTCATGAACGCCGGCGAGATCTACACCACCTTCGCGGTCTTCGGCATCGCGGGCTACGCCTGGGCGCTCGGGGCGCCGGCCTACCTGGCGTTCTGCTCGGTCTCGCTGTCCTTCGCGATCGGCTACCTGCTGATGCCCAAGATCTGGCGCGCCGGTCGCAGCGCGGGCTTGTTGACGCAGGCGGACTTCTTCGCCTACCGCTATGACGCGCCCTGGCTCGGCGTGGTCACCGGCCTGATCGGCATCGCGAGCCTGGTCATCTACGTGCAGATCCAGTTGGTCAGCCTGAGCCTGATCGTCTCGCTCACCTTCAACCAGGCCTTGTCGCCCACGCTGTCGCTGATCGTGGCCGGCGGCTTGATGGTGGCCTTCGTGCTCGCGGCCGGCCTGCGTTCGGCGGCGTTCGCGGCCGGGGTCAAGGACGTGATGATGATCGTGCTGATGGCGGTGCTGGCCGCCTCGGTGGCCCACAAGGTCGGCGCCAGCTCGATGTTCGACATCTTCGACATGGCCGAGGCCATCCGCCCCGGCATCGGCAAGCTGCCCGGCGCCGACCCCGGCGCGCCGACCACCAATGTGTGGCTGATCACCGCGGCGCTGAACGTCGCGCTGGGCAACTGGGTGTTCCCGCACCTGTTCCAGATCTCGTATTCGGCCCACAGCCCGACCGCGATCCGGCGCAACGCGATCTGGCAGCCGATCTACTCGCTGGCCTATTTCTTCATCATCCTGCTGGGCCTGGCCGCGCTGGTCGCGGGTACCTTGCCCCCGGGCAACAACATGAACGCGGCCTTGCTGCAGTTCGTGTCCACCCAGTACCCCGACTGGGTGGTCGGCCTGCTGGCGGGCACCGGCGTGCTGCTGGCCCTGGTGCCCGGCTCGGTGCTGCTGCTCACGGCCGGCACGATCTTCACGCGCAACGTGGTGACGCCGGTGTGCCCGGCCCTGAGCGAATCCCGGGCCCTGCTGATCTCGCGCGCCGCGCTGGTGGCCTTCGCCGCGCTGGCCGTGTGGCTGTCGATGGACCAGAAGGGCTCGCTGGTGTCGATCCTGCTGAAGGCCTATTCCGCCATCGGCATGCTGGGCCCGGGCGTGTTCCTGGCCTTCCTTTGGAAGAGAACCTCGGCCCTCGGCGTGGCGGCCGGCCTCGTGGTGGGCTTCGTCGCCCTGCTCGCGCCCTTCGCGCAAGCCTGGTGGAGCGCGCTCTTCCCGGGCTGGGAGGTGGGCCTGATCGCCATGGCGATCAACGCCGCCACCGTGATCTGCGTGAGCCTGGTGACGCCGCGGCCGAACGCGGCCGGCGTGGCGCTGGGCGTGCGGCTGCATGCGCACCAACTGGTCCGGTCCTGAATCCCTCATGAGGAGTCCGGGCCATGCACACCAATCCACTGGGCATCCGCCGCGTCGACCATGTCGCCTGGACGGTGGCGGAGCTGGAGCGGGTCGTCGCCTTCTATCAGAGCGTCTTCGGCGCCCAGATCCTCTACCGCATCGGGCCGGTGGACG
This sequence comes from Variovorax sp. P2_H12, assembly GCF_056403395.1. Classification (NCBI taxonomy): domain Bacteria; kingdom Pseudomonadati; phylum Pseudomonadota; class Betaproteobacteria; order Burkholderiales; family Comamonadaceae; genus Variovorax; species Variovorax sp. P2_H12. Next base: position 118,965 of record NZ_JBFUFO010000041.1, read on the forward strand.
CGGCGCAACTGCCGTGCGAAGCCGATGGCCGCGACTGGACCGAGGCGCATGTCGGTGTCGCCGGCGCGCGGCTCGAACTGGTGCTGCTCGGCCTGCCGGGCGACATCCGGCTCGAGCTCTTCGCCTACGCGAGCCCGGCCAGCAGCACCGCCGCGCCGGTGCTGGGCAACCATGTCGGCAGCCACCACCTCGGCATCGAGGTCGACGACATCGATGCGGCCGCGCAGGTGCTGCGCGACAACGGCTGCACCGTCTTCGAGCGCATCGCCTTTTCCGAAGGGCCGACCGCCGGCTCGCAGTACCAGTACTTCCTCGACCCCTGGCAGAACATCCTCGAACTGGTCGTGCATGGCCGGCCGTACTGAAGCGCCAACCGTTTTTTCATTGACCCATCGGAGCCCCCCATGACACGACAAGTGATCAACCCCGAGTCCATGTACCCGACCGTCCCCTTCGGCTTCTCGCACGCGGTCCTGCAGAACGGCGGACGCACGCTGCACCTGGCGGGCCAGGTCGCCTGGAACCGCGACGGCCAGCTGGTCGGCGGCGGCGACGTGATCGCCCAGACGCGCCAGGTCCTCGCCAACCTCAAGGAGGTGCTGGCCGCGGCCGGCGCGACGCCCGCAGACCTGGTGCGCCTGCGCACCTACGTGGTCCACCACACGCCCGACAAGCTGGCACCGATCTGCGCCGAGATCGCCGCCTTCTACGGCGATGCCGCGCCCGCGGCCAACACCTTCATCGGCGTGCAGACGCTTGCGCTGCCCGATTTCCTGATCGAAATCGAAGCCGATGCCGCATTGAACTGAGGAGAAAAATCGAATGAACCGCAACGACGTCGACTGGGCAGGCTACATCCCTGCCATCACGACCCCCTTCGCACGCAACGGCGACATGGACTGGGCCGCCCTGGGCGCCCAGCTCGAGTGGCATGTGCAGCAGCGCATGCATGGCGTGGTGCTCGCGGGTACCTCGGGGGAATGGTTCAGCCTCAGCGAGGCCGAGCGGGCCCAGCTGTTCCAGGAAGCCAGCCGCACGATCGACAAGCGGATCACGGTCCTCGGCGGCTGCAACGCCTACACCGCGGCCGAGGCCATCCGCCACGCGCGCGCCGCCGAGCGCGCCGGGCTCGACGGCATCCTGCTGACGCCGCCGCCCTACGTCGTGCCGGGCCGGCGCGAGCTGGTGCAGTTCTACACCGACGTGTCCGATGCCACCGACATCCCGATCTGCATCTACAACTGGCCGCGCGGCTGCGTGGTCGACATGGATGTCGAACTGCTCGACGAGTTGGCCGAGATCGACCATGTGGTGGCGATCAAGAACTCGACGCCCAACTTCGCGGCGTTCCTGCAGGGCGCCTATGCGCTGCGGGACAAGGTGCGCTACTTCAACATGCCGACCTCGGCCCTCGGCGCGGACCTGGCGGCGCTCGGCGTCAGCGATGGTCTGATGGGCGCGGGCGGCGTGCTGGGCGCGGACCATTCCGATTTCTGGCGCCGCGTCGCGGCCGGCGACAAGGCCGGTGCGGTCGCGCTGGGCGAGCGCGACCGCGTGATCATGAAGGCCTGGTTCAACAAGGACTTCGCGGGCAACTTCGGCAGCGCACAGGCCATCCTCAAGACCGCGCTGCGGCTGCGCGGCGTGCCCGCCGGCCATGTGCGGCGACCGCTGCTCGAACTGACGGCCGTCGAAGTCGAGCAGGTGCGCGCCACGCTCAAAGGGCTGGGCCTCGCCACCGTCGCGCTCGCCGACACGTGAACGCCGCGGAGTCCAGCGTGAAGGACCGGCCCGAGCGCATCACCACGCTGGTGGTGGGTGGCGGCCTGCTGGGCTGCGCTGTCGGCTACCTGCTGGCGGCGGCGGGTACCGAGGTGCTGCTGGTCGAGAGGAAGCAGCTCAACGCCCAGGCCTCGGGCCAGAACGCCGGCAGCCTGCATTTCCAGCTCGAGTACCGGATGATCGAAAACGGCGAGGCGGCCGCGCGCAAGGCGGCCGAGGCCATTCCGCTGCACCTCGATGCGCAGCGCGCCTGGAGCCGGCTCGAGTCCGAGCTCGGCGCCGAGCTCGGCGTGGTGCAGCACGGCGGCTTCATGGTCGCCGAAACAGCGGAGCAGGTCGAGCGGCTGGGCCGCAAGATCGCGCTGGAACAGGCTGCAGGCCTATCGACCGAGCTGCTGGACCGCGCCGCATTGCAGGCCCGCGCGCCCTATCTGGGCGAGAACGTCATCGCTGCGGCCTTCTGCGCCGCCGAGGGCAAGGCCGATCCGCGGCGCTGCGCGCTGGCCTACGCCCGCGCCGCGCTGCGCCTGGGTGCCCACGTGCATTCGCGGACCGGCGTGCAATCGATGCGCCGCAATGGGCGCGGATGGCACGTGAGCTTCGACGACGGCGGCGTCTGCCAGGCCGAGCACGTGGTCATCGCCGCCGGTGCCTGGTCGGGCCGGCTGGCGCAGATGGCGGGCGTCGTGCTGCCGGTCAGTCCCGTGGGCCTGACCATGACGGCCACCGCGCGCACGGCGCCCCTGATCAAGCACCTGGTCCAGCATGCCGGGCGGCGGCTGTCGATGAAGCAAACGCCCGAAGGCAATGTCCTGATCGGCGGCGGCTGGCCGGCCGCCCTGAGGCAATCCGGCGGCATGGTCGACCTGGATCGCCGGCCCGAGCTGCTGCTGCCCTCGCTGGCCGGCAACATGGCCGCGGCGGCTGCGGTCGTGCCCGCCGTCGCTCATCTTCCGGTGCTGCGCGTGTGGACCGGCACCACGGCCCTGGTGGCCGACCAGTTGCCCTTGATCGGCGAAGTGCCCAAGGCCGCAGGCCTGTTCATCGCCACGGGCGGCTCGGCCTTCACGCTGGGCCCGACCTACGCGCGCATCCTCGCCGACAAGATCCTCGGCCGGCCGGAGGCCTTCGACGTCCGCGCCTACGACCCTCAACGTTTCGGGAGCCTGACCCTTGCCTGATCGCATCCGCATCGATGCCGGCGTGAGCCGGCCCGCACCGATCCTCATTCACGTCAACGGCGTCGCCACCGCCTGCCATCCGGGCGAGACGGTGGCGACGGCCCTGCTGGCGGCGGGCATCGTCGTCTTCCGCCGCACCGCGAGCGGCGCCGCGCGCGCGCCGGTCTGCAACATGGGCGTGTGCTTCGATTGCCTGGTGACCATCGACGGCCGCCCGGCCGTGCGCAGTTGCATGACGCGCGTGGCCGAGCACATGCATGTCGAGGTGCCGCGCCATGACTGAGGCATCCCCCTTCGACCTCGTCGTCGTTGGCGCCGGCCCGGCCGGTCTGTCGGCCGCGCTGACGGCCGCCGAGCATGGCCTGCACGTGGTGGTCGTCGACGAACAGCATGACCTCGGCGGGCAGATCTTCCGCCAGCCGCCGCGCAGCTTCGGCGCGCCGCCTTCGAGCGCGTTCAGGAGCTATGCCTTCGGCGAGCCCCTGATCGCGCGCGCGCGCCGTTCGAAGGCGATCGAATGGCGGCTCGGGGCGACGGCCTGGGGCGTGTTCCGCACGCCCGACGGCGTCCACGTGCGCCTGGCGATCTCGCAGGCCGACGAGACCGAAGTGCTCGAAGGCCGCTCGCTGCTGATCGCCACCGGGGCCTACGACCTGCCGGTGGCCTTTCCGGGCTGGACCCTGCCCGGCGTGATGTCGGCAGGCGGCATCCAGACGCTGGCCAAGAGCCAGTTCCTGCGCGCCGGCAAGCGCTTCGTGCTCGCGGGTTCGCATCCGCTGCTGCTGCTGGTGGCCGATCTGCTGGTGCAGGCCGGCGGCGAGGTGCTCGAGGTCGCCATCGCACGCCCCAAGCCTGCCGCGAGCGAATTGTTGGCCGGCTGGCCGGCCGTCCCGGGCCATGTCCGTCTGCTGGCCCAGACCGCGGCCGCACTGCGCAACCTGCAGCGGCATGGCGTCCCGGTCCGCTTCGGCACCCTGGTGCTGCGCGCCGAGGGCGAGGAGGCCGTGCAGCGGGTGACCCTGTGCGATGCCGACGCCGAGTGGCAGGCACGCCCCGGCACCGAGCGCGTGCTCGAGGCCGATACCCTGGTCGTCGGCTACGGCTTGCTGGCATCGAGCGAACTGGCACGCCAGGCCGGTTGCGCGGTCCGGTGGCGTCCGGCCGAAGGCGGCTGGATCGTCGAGCACGACGAGTCCATGCGAACCAGCGTGGATTCGATCTATGTCGCCGGCGAGCCGGCCGGCGTCAACGGTGCCGAGCTGGCTTTTCTCGAAGGGCGGTTGGCGGCGCTGAACATCGTTGTCGCCATCCGCGGCGGGGCGCCCTCGGAGCCACTCGAGAAGGCTCTGCGTGCCACGACCCGCGCCACCGCCCGGGCGCGCCGCTTCACCGAGGTGGTGCTGCGCTTCTTCGAGCCGCGGCTCGATGCGCTGGCGCGACTGGCCACCGACGACACGCTGGTCTGCCGCTGCGAGGAAGTCTCGGCCGGCACCGTGCGCGACTTCCTTGCCGACAACCCGCACGTGAGCGACGTGAACAGCGTGAAGCTGGCCTGCCGCACCGGCATGGGGTATTGCCAGGGGCGCTACTGCCAGCACACCGTGGCCCATCTGCTGGCGCAGGCCCGCCAGACCGAGGTCGCGCAGCTGGGGGTCTTCTCGGCGCAGGCGCCCATCAAGCCGGTCTCGGTGATCGCGCTGGCCCATCTCAAGACATGAGCGCGACGGCTGCCCCCTGCATGCCCTGGCCCTGGCGGAACGGGCAGGGGGCGGATCGGCGGCCTAGCGCGGCGAGTTGGCGTCGGCCACGGCCAGCGCGGTCATGTTGACCACGCGGCGCACCGTCGAAGACGCCGTCAGGATGTGGGCCGAGCCCTGCGCACCCATCAGGATCGGGCCCACCGTCACGCCGTTGCCGCCGGTCATCTTCAGCACGTTGAACAGGATGTTCGCGGCGTCGAGGTTGGGGCAGATCAGCAGGTTGGCCTCGCCGGTGAGCGAGGTCTCGGGCAGCGCCTTGAGGCGCACGTCCTCCGACAGCGCGGCGTCGCCGTGCATCTCGCCGTCGCATTCGATGTCGGGCGCCATCTTGGCGAACAGGTCGCGCGCCAGGCGCATCTTGCGCGCCGAGCCGCGCTCGGACGAGCCGAAATTGGAGTGCGACAGGAAAGCCACCTTGGGCGGCAGCCCGAAGCGCCGCACCTCGTCGGCCGCCATCATCGCGATGTTGGCCAGCGTCTCGGCGCTCGGGTCTTCGTGCACGTTGGTGTCGGCGATGAAGAGCGTGTACTTCTCGAGCGTGAGCGCGTTCAGCGTCGCGAAGCCCGGCGCGCCGCGCTTGAGGCCCAGCACCTGGTTCAGGATCTTGAGGTGGCTGTCGAAGCGGCCGACCAGGCCGCACAGCATCGCGTCGGCGTCGCCGAGGTGCAGCATCAGCGAGGCGATGGTGGTGTTGGAACGCCGCACCATGGCCTTCGAGGCCTCGGGCGTGATGCCGCGCCGGCCCATGATCTGGTGGTAAGCCTCCCAGTAGGTGCGGAAGCGCGGATCGTCCTCGGGGTCGACGCACTCGACCTCCTTGCCCAGGCTGATGTGCAGTCCGGCCTTCTTGATGCGGGCCTCGATCACGGCCGGGCGACCGATCAGGATCGGCTTGGCCAGGCCCTCGTCGACCGCCAGCTGGGCGGCGCGCAGCACGCGGTCGTCCTCGCCCTCGGCGTAGGCCACGCGCTTGGCGGTGGCCAGCTTGGCGGCGCTGAACACCGGGCGCATGAACATGCCGGTCTGGTAGACGAAGCGCGTCAGGTGCTGGCGGTAGGCGTCGAGGTCCTCGATCGGGCGGGCGGCCACGCCCGAGGCCTGCGCCGCCTTGGCGACCGCGGGCGCGATGCGCAGGATGAGCCGCGAGTCGAAGGGCTTGGGGATGATGTAGTCCGGCCCGAAGGCAAGCTCCTGGCCCGCATAGGCGGTGGCGACTTCCTCGCTGATGTCGGCCTTGGTGAGGTCGGCGATCTCGCGCACGCAGGCCAGCTTCATCTCCTCCGTGATTTTGCTCGCGCCGCAATCGAGCGCGCCGCGGAAGATGTAGGGGAAGCACAGCACGTTGTTGACCTGGTTCGGATAGTCCGAGCGGCCGGTCGCGATGATGCAGTCGGGGCGCACGGCCTTGGCGAGTTCGGGCCGGATCTCGGGCTCGGGGTTGGCCAGCGCCAGGATGATCGGCTGGCTGCCCATGCTCTTCACCATGTCCTGCGAGACCACGCCCGGTGCCGAGCAGCCGAGGAACACGTCGGCGTCCTTCATGACGTCGGCCAGGGTGCGGGCGCCCGTGTCCTTCTGCGCGTAGCGGGTCTTGGAATCGTCGAAGCCGCCCGGGCGGCCGATGTAGATCAGGCCCTTGGAGTCGACCGCGTAGATGTTGGCGGGCTTGACGCCCAGGCCGACCATCACGTCGAGGCAGGCGATCGCCGCGGCGCCGGCGCCCGAGACCGCGATCTTCACGTCCTCGATCTTCTTGCCGACCAGTTCCAGCCCGTTGATCAGCGCCGCGGCCGAGATGATGGCCGTGCCGTGCTGGTCGTCGTGGAACACCGGGATGTTCATGCGTTCGCGCAGCTTCTTCTCGATGTAGAAGCACTCGGGCGCCTTGATGTCCTCGAGGTTGATGCCGCCCAGCGTGGGTTCGAGCGCCGCGATGATCTCGACCAGCTTGTCGGGGTCGTTCTCGGCCAGCTCGATGTCGAAAACGTCGATGCCGGCGAACTTCTTGAACAGGCAGCCCTTGCCTTCCATCACCGGTTTGCTGGCCAGCGGGCCGATGTTGCCCAGGCCCAGCACGGCGGTGCCGTTGGTGACCACGCCGACCAGGTTGCCGCGCGAGGTGTACTCGGCCGCCAGCGAGGGGTCGGCCTGGATGTCGAGGCAGGGATAGGCCACGCCCGGCGAGTAGGCCAGCGACAGGTCGCGCTGGTTCAGCAGCGGCTTGGTCGGCGAGATCGAGATCTTGCCCTTGACGGGCGAGCGGTGGTACTCGCGTGCGGCATCGCGCAATGCCTCTTCTGCGGGGGAAAGGGTGTTTGCCATCGTTGTCTCCTTGCTTTCTTGGCTCAGGGTAGAGGCTACCCCAAAGTGCGCTCTGGGAGGGGCCTGAGCTTTGGAAAGAGCGGCTGTGGGTGGGTCAGGGTGGTTGTGCGCTGGCGAGGGCGCCCGGCACGCGGTACGGGCCGAGCGACCCCACTGCGCCGGCCCTTCGGGCTCCCTTCCGGTGCTCGCTTCAGGCGGGGTCCGCGCAAACTCGCTGCGCTCAGACACGCGCGGCCCTTGATCCGCCTGAAGCTGCGCTCCTCAGCGGCGCAGAGGGGATCGCCCGTCCCGCAC
>NZ_JBFUFO010000042.1:0-52592 GCF_056403395.1 Variovorax sp. P2_H12
CGGCCAAGAGCGGAACTACGCCACGGACATCCAGTTTTCGCCCGGAAGCGCCTGCCAGACGCTTAAAAATCAATAGGACTTCCCGAACCATGAAAACCCAGTACTACACATCTACAAGCCTTGATGGATTTCTGGCGACCGAGGACGACTCGCTGGAGTGGCTTTTCCCTCTCGGGAGCTTGAGTGAGTCCAGCTACCCAGAGTTCATATCAAAAGTTGGCGCTTTGGCTATGGGCTCTGCGACCTATGAATGGATGGTGCGCAATGCAGAAACGGTTGCTGCTGAGACCGGGTCACCGTGGCCATACGCTCAGCCAACATGGGTGTTTTCCAGCCGCAATCTTCCAACAATTGCTGGCGCAACCATTCGATTCGTCAATGGCGATGTGCGAACTGTCCACTCGGAGATGCAGGCAGTTGCTGGTGACATGAATATTTGGATTGTTGGAGGTGGTGACCTTGCCGGTCAATTTCACGATGCCGGTCTATTGGATGAACTCATCGTCCAGATTGGCTCGGCTACCCTTGGCAAGGGTAAGCCACTGTTCCCTCGAAGAGTGCTGAGCCCAAGCCTACGCCTGGTATCCGTTCATCAGATGGGTGCTGGCATGGCGGAGCTGCGCTATGACGTGAAAAAAGGAAGTGCGGCCGGTGTCGGCGCGGTGTGACAGGATGCGGMAAGATGCATTATGTGCCACGGAATAGATGTCAAAGGCACAGGGCCATTGGCTCATAAAAGCGATCCGCCAACGCCAGACCTTACGACATCCGTATTCAAGAAGCGCCTATTCGATTATCCGGGTGTCATCGTATCGTCAATTATACTTCGTCCAAACGGAGATCTAATTCCAAAAACCTTGCGTGAAAACGGTGTAACGCTGCCTCCGCGTGCATGGACAATTAAAGACTTCCGGGATCTAAATGAGTACCTGAGTGGCGTAATTTCAAAAGCCAAATGATCAGAAGCGGCGTTTTTGAAGATCTCGTTCGGGTTTCTGCAAGAGACGGTTGGGCGCGACTCGTAGGTCTTGATGCCGATCGGATGGCGATTAACCGAAATTCGGGCACCTGATCGACGACGGTGACCGGAATCATCATTGCCGCGTAAAACGTGGGCTAGCGCACTTTCCTTCAGGCCATACGCTAGGCAAAATGAAGGACCAAACGAATTTTTGGATGCAAAAAGAGTGTCTATTGTCACCGCTGATTGCCAGCATCTTTGATTTTTTTGCTGGCTATCGAGCGAGTTGATATTTCTGCCGAGTTCATCAGCTCAGATGATTTTAAAATTGGAGTAGCGACTTCACGAAGACGTTCGGGATCTGAGCCATACATATATAAGTACCCGTCGTTACCATCGGCGTGAAGCTCTGCTTCGCCGAGCTCCCCCGCGTGTGCATGCTTGAGTGCACGCGCAAGCGTACGTTCAAGGGCGCGGATTTGGCCTATCGCACTTGAATAATATTCGAAGTGAACGATCATCGCCGGTCCAACAAGCCTGGATGATTGCCCCTGAGCAGCTGCATCGACGGCCGAGAGAGCAAATAGGATAAGTCCTATAGTTAAAACTCTAGGAAAGTGAGTTATCCTGATAAACGCCGCGACCATCTGGATTCTCTCTGTTTGGATTTTCGGCATTGTCTTAGCTCTCTATGGCGTCAGTCGCACCCCGCGCTTGGCATCGCGGCTTTCTCGATCATTCTATTCAGCTCGGTCCGATCTCCACCCTTCGAACCGCGAACGTCGGCTATGCGTCGTTCATCTCGGCGAAGTCTATGACCGCAACGGGCCCCAAGCCGACCTACAGCGGACGGCAAACCTGCTCGGAAGCGGTCGTCGAATGCGAAATCGCCATGCGCCCGAGTCGGCCGCCGTCCGGCACATAACCGCGTGAGGGCCTCGTCGACATCAGCGAGTTGACCGGGGAGGGCCTTCCTCGCGACTATCTGAGCACGTAGCTGGCGAGCACGCTTTGCACCTCGTAGATGCTGAGCTTCTTGTTGAACTGCTTCTGGATCGGAGCGGCTGTTCCAGAGATCCAGATCTTGAGTTCGGCATCGAGATCGAAGGTGCCGGCCGTCTCGATGCTGAAGTGCGTGATGCTCTTGTAGGGAATCGAGTGGTATTCGGTCTTGCTTCCGGTGATGCCTTGCTTGTCGACCAGTACGAAACGCTTGTCGGTGAATACGAAGTAGTCTCGGACCAGCTGATAGGCGTGCTCGACGACCTCCCCAGCAGCCAGGATCTGGCTGAACTCACGCTGAATTTTTGCCGGATCGATCTTGGCTGCGTTGCCAAGCATTCCATCAAGTAAGCCCAAGGTTGCTCCTAAAAATTCCGTCAGCTTGCTGACCATTGCGATCGTCGAAGGCCGCGCAAGCGCAGCGTGTCGGTAATGTAGTGGAGTCCGGCTCTTTCCGAACCTCGGCCGTGACCAACGAGGGCGGCGCCGCGGGCAGTCCATGGGCCTGGAACTCGACCTTGCTCGCCGAATCTGGCCATCGAGACGGCCGCACAACTTTGAAAAAAAGGGGCGGTGCAACTTTGAAAACTGCGCGCGTAAGCTATTGATACTCAACAGCGTCGCACCTTTCGTCGCCAGGTCGGCATAGGCCAGGTAGAACTGGCGGAAGCGAATCAGGTTGCTGCGGCTGAAGCCCTTGCCATGGGCGCGGGAGCCAAGCTTGGCGGATGCCGAGTTCGCCATTGTGCCAATGACGTCGACAAGCGGCTTCACTGGACAACACGCCTGGAACTATTCCCCGGGCGCCTTCGCAACCCTCTTCCTCCCCACCCCCACCCCCCCAGCCCCCGCAGCCCGCACGATGCGCCGAAAGGTAGGGCATTCCATATGGCTAGGCGCCGGGCAGGCGGCGGCGTGCCGCAGGCCGTCGCGCATGGCGCTCAGCTTGCGGATCGTCCTGTCGAGTTCGTCCGCCTTGGCCGCGAGCATCTGGCGGTCGATGCGCGGCTGCCCCTCGGGCGCGAACATGCGCGCGATCTCGTCGAGCGAGAAGCCGGCGGCGCGCCCCAGCGCGATCAGCGCCAGCCGTTCCACCACGCCGGGATCGAACAGGCGGCGCAGCCCGCGCCTGCCGGTGGAGGCGATCAGCCCCTTTTCGTCATAGAACCGCAGCGTCGATGCGGGAACGCCGGATTGCTGCGCCACCTCGGCGATGTCCAGATGTCTCACCCTCTTGACCTCAAGTTGACTTGAAGTTGCACAGTCTAGCTTCCGCCTCTTGAGGGCAAGCAAAAGAAGGAAAACGACCATGGATGTCACGCACCACCAGAACCAGACCGACAACGCGCAGACCGCGCTTTGGAACGGCCGCGCCGGACGCGCCTGGGTCGACGCACAGCAGGTGCTCGACCAGATGTTCAAGCCGCTCGAAGACCGGCTCGTCGAAGCGGTCCGCGCCGGGTCCGGGCAGCGGGTGCTCGACGTCGGCTGCGGTACAGGCAGCACGACGCTCGCCGTGGCGCGGCAGCTCGGCGCCAAGGGCCACTGCATCGGCATCGACATTTCGGAGCCGATGATCGCCGCCGCCCGGGCCCGCGCCGAACGGGAAATAGACACGCCGGCCAGCTTCATCCGCGCCGACGCGCAGACCCAGGCGTTCGAGCCTGCCAGCTTCGACATGATCATTTCGCGCCTCGGCGTCATGTTCTTCGACGACCCTGCCAGAGCCTTTGCGAACCTGCGGCGTGCCGCAAGGGATGGCGCCGAACTGCGCTTCATCGCCTGGCGGAGTGCCGCGGAAAATCCGTTCATGACGACGGCCGAGCGCAGCGCGGCACCGCTGCTGCCGGACCTCCCCGCCCGCCGGCCGGGCGCGCCGGGGCAGTTCGCCTTCGCCGACCGGCACCGGGTGTGCACCATCCTGGAGGAGGGCGGCTGGGCCGAGATCGATATCCGGCCGATCGATGTGGCCTGCACCCTGCCCGAGAAAGAGTTGGTCGGCTACCTGACCCGGCTTGGTCCCGTCGGCCTGATCCTTCAAGACGCGGACGAGCGGACTCGCACGCGGATCGTCGAAACGGTCCGTGCCGCGTTTGAGCCCTATGTGCATGGAGATGAGGTCCGGTTTACGGCGGCCTGCTGGATGGTCAGAGCTCGGGCGGTGTCTGCGCCGGCACGCCAACCCTGACTGGCGGCGTGGGCTACAAGGCGCTGCACCACTTCTACACGAACCACTTCGTCAACAGGCGATGCCGTGCCGCTCAACGACCGCCTGCCCGCCACATGCTGCATCAACTCGTCTCTGTTTGCCCGGTGCGCCTCATGCGGGGCCGTAGGAGAGTGGCCGGGGTTCGTGGAGGGGTAGCCCCGGGGGTGCACGTGCGAAGGCCTCAGGGGGTGGGGGGAGGGTGCCCCTACGGGGGTATTGGCGCTTCGGAATTCTCTCGAAGGGGCTCAGGGATTTGTAGTAATTTTTCACGTTCACCTCTGTGCGAGCGCCAACGTATTCCCTCGCGGGCACCCGACGGCCTTCTGTACCATCGAGGGAGATGGAAAAAAACGCCCGAACATCCCCGGCTCCAACGATGAGCTACGAGCCCCAAGACACCCCTCCAATGGAAGACCGACTGACCGACCTTGTGCTGCACGGCGATGCTTATGACCTGTTCGGGCAACTGCCGACCGCTTCCGTTGATCTGGTAATCACGAGCCCGCCCTACTGGGGCCATCGCGACTACGGCCTCGACCACAACTGGGCTCTGTTCAACGACATCCCCACGGTCAAGGAGATCGGCCCCACGACCCCGGGCTATGAGTGGTACCGCTCGAATGGCGGCATCTTGGGGCTGGAGCCCTACCCAGAGTGGTACGTCGAACATCTCGCGGACATCCTGACACGGGGCGCGGACTGCCTGAAGCTGACAGGGAGCATGTGGATCAACATCGGTGACACCTACTTCGCACGATGGAGCAGCATTCGCGACAACGGGCGGCAGGGTCTCGCGAGCGAGCATCGCAATAGACGGAAGACGCCGCTGGGGGGCGTTCGCCAAGAGAAGCAGCTACTCCTCATCCCGGCGCGGTTCGCCATCGCCATGCAGGAGCGCGGCTGGATACTTCGCAATGACTTGATCTGGCACAAGCCGAACTCCACACCCCGCCCCTCGGGGGATCGCCTCAAGCTGTCGCATGAGCACTTCTTTCACTTTGTCAAGAAGCCGACCCTTGGACGAGCGACCTACTACTACGCACCCGAGTTCGCCGAGGCGCGGACCAATGATGTCGTGGTCCTGAATGTGGCTGCCGGAGAGGAAGGCCACTCAGCGACGTTCCCACATGCGCTCATCGAGCCCCGGATTCGCACCTCATCACCGCTTGGTGGCGTCGTGCTTGACCCGTTCTGCGGCACGGGACGCTCGCTCGAAGTCGCGAGGCAGCTTGGTAGGCACGGGATTGGCTTCGATGCTCAGAACAAGTTTGCCAATGTGGCTCGAAAGAAGCTACAGGCCAAGACGAGACCGGAGGCAAATTGATGGCCAAGGCAAGAGCAAAGGCAAAACCGAAGGCAGGGGAAACAGGCCCAGAGGCGGTACTCAAAGGGAATTTCGTTAGCGAGTGGTTCGGGCAGCGAATCTATCCGGAGGTTCGGCTCGATGTCGCCGCCGTCACGGGGGACAGCGCAAACGCCTGTCCTTTCTTGACCACTACGCTCAAGACTCAGACGGCGTGCGTCAAGGCAGACAACTCGCGCGGTGTTTGCACCATCAGCAGCAACAGCAACGGCTCTCGGCAGGACTGGCTGGTGTGTCCCTATCGCGTCATGGATTCAGACATCGTGAAGCAAGGGTGCCAGATCATCTTTGGCCTCCCGCATGAGGTCTTGCCCAAGCCAGTTTCCCTTTTGACGGACGAGGGGGAGCTTGACTCCTTCAAGGAAGATGTCATCCGAGACGGAGCCGGCTACCTGTTTTTTCAGGACAAACTCGGCGGCGAAATCTCCATCATCGGAACCAACCGCTCACCTGAAATCGCCTTCGACGTGACACTGGTCGAGATCAAGGTCAATCCTGAAGGAGGTTTTCTGGTGGCCCGCTACGGCATCCTTGAAATCCAAACGATGGACTTTCATGGCACCTACAAAAACGCGGTGACCAACCTACGTGACGGCCTTCGGTTGCACCGGGCGGGGTTCGCGAAGACCCTGCAAGAGAACCTGCACTGGGCCAGTGAGAGCGTGGAAGGGCCGAACATTGCGAACGTGTTCAAGCGGACCTTTTATCAAGTGATGCTGAAGTTCAAACTCTCGGGAGAGGGGCCGGCTGCCGCAGGCACACTGCTCGCTTTGCCTCGCTCCGTCTGGGACAGCTGGCAGCCATTTCTTGGCGCTCCGGAACTTGATGTCGAAAAGGGCAACATCAGACGGTTCAAGTTGGTTGACGATGGGATCAAGGAGCCGCCATTGAACGCTTTCATTTGCGTGTTTGACCTGGATGCAACCAAGGCGTCGGCGATCTCGCCCGTCAAGATCGAGTACTTTGTCCGTGTCTCACCGGAGCGACTTGCGCACCACGCCCTGACCGAAGTGCCCAACCACATTCTTCACGCGATCACCAACAATGATTCCGTGCTGTCGCGCATACGAATTCGGCTGGCGAAGTGGTGGCCCGACCTACAGCCACGCCCCCCTCGCAAGAACGCGGCCAAGAAGGCAACAGCGAAGAAAGCCACCACTCAGTAGCTGGGCGTCGTCAGGTTACTTTGCGAGGCTCTGCATCTTGTCCGACCACCGCAGGTAGAACAAGAAGTAAGGGTCTTCGATGCTCAACAAGCTCGTTGGCTCGCCTTCCCAATCAAGCACCCGTTGGGTTGGATAGAGGTCTTTCGCCATCTTCGCCACTTGACTGCATGCTGTGGAGAGGCTGGCTGCTTGGGGAGCATCCGGCCTGCACGTTCGCGCAACCCGGCGAGATAGGTCATTCCAGTGGAGCGAAAGCGACGGGGGGTCTTGCTTCAATGCAAGCAAAAGGGCGCGGTAGACATCCCCTTTGGAACCATCGATGAGGTCAAACTCCTTGCGTTCCGTGCCCCGAACCTTAGGGCCGGCATGCATGCTGCGTAGAAGCGATCCGAAGTCCGTTCGCGTCGAGGTTTCCTCGAACGCCTGCCGAAGTTCATCCGGTGAAATTTCCCGATTCACCACCGGCGCTTTAACTTCAAGAAGCTTGATCGTAAAGCACACTTGGAGGCAAATGGCCTGCATCAGTTGCGGCGATTGCGATGCCTCCACCGCCATCCGGCGCATCGTGGCATCTGGCACACGTATACCCGCCGCAGGGAATCCAAGAGCACCGATCCGCAAGAGATCGCTCATTTCCCATGCGCGCGTATCGACCGCCCTAACCCGCCCGCGCAGTTCGGGATTGCTCCGCACTACATCGTCCGAGCGGTGAGGTACTGAAGCCGTGCAAATCTTCACCCCTTGCCGCGCCGCCTCTTTGATCTGCTTCGCAACCTCGACCTGCACCTCCGGAGCCATGTAGTGGAAATCATCAATAAACAGCACGTAGGTGCTGCCACCAATCTCGCGGACGACTTGAGGTAGACCTGAGCGTCCTCGCGTTTCGGTCGTGCCTGATGCCGTCCCCGCCGATCCGCCAACGCTCCCCTCGGCACCGACTGATCCGAGCCATGGAATACCGACGCGGCCCTTCACAGTGCCACTGGCGGTCGTCGAGACGGTCGTCGTTCCGGTCGAAGCGGTCTGTGTTGGCGTACCCATCCAGTCAAGCGCCCTATCCCAAAGTTCTGAGGCGTCCTTGATACCCGTTCCGGTGACTGTGATGAGGTTGTCTCTGCCTGCGACTTTCTCGATCAACACTGTTTTGCCGGACTTGGATGGGCCTGAAACGGAAACAATCTCGCCCGGAGTATCCAAGGCTTCCCTTAGGCGGGTCTCCAGGCGATGTTCATCGCGCGGCACGTAGGTGTAGGTTGGGTAGTCGCTTGGGGTGAAAATCTCAGTGACGCGCATTGTTTCCTCGTACAGGCCTCATGACAGATTGTTTCTGAGCCTAACCCAAGTTCGGCGCCCCACCGATTCGCTCGATCCGCGCGATCCGCACGATGCGCTCGATGCGGCAGTCAGCGGCAGCTACTCCTGCGCACTGTGGTATTTTCAGTGGTTGTCGTAACCCGCTGGCCCGCTGGCGGCCTTACGGATCAACAACTCAGCGGCGCGGGCCGGATGCTCTCAAGCATCTCTCCGGCGTTTCTTACCCATTGCGTACAGACTGTCTTCGGCCCAGCCACACCACACGATGCCGGCAGGCAAGCTGCGTCGCTCCCTCTCCATGTAAGGTGTGTGAGGGGAAAGGTTGGATCTCAGCTTAGGCGAGGGAGCTGTTCATGGAGGCAGGATGATGGCGGTGCCCCCGCCACGTCCGTCGTACGCCATCTGAATCAACGGCTTCACCGCATCGAGGTCGCTGGGCTTCATAAGCGAGAGTTCCATGTCCCCAGTTCCCCAATGCCCCACCTGACGTACGTCGCGCCCGATGCCTGGTGGTGGTGGAACTTGATCGACGTCCAGGTGCAAATACAACAGTAGCCGACTGTTCTGCGGGACGACGGTCGCAAAGTTCTTAAGCCGCTTGAAAGCGACATAGAGCTTCAGTTCTTTGCGTTGAACATCGTCGCCCAGCGATAAGAGGTAGTCCTCCAGCGAGGCAAGAAGGACAGCCAGCGGCTCGGACATTGTTGCCAAGTGCTCAGCGACGGTCTTGTCGGTTCCACCGTTTCGCATCGGTCCGCTGCCTGGTTGCGCGACCTGGCCATCCTTGGCCCGTTTTGAATCGTTGTGCCCCGAGGCTGACCGCCCCGACGTTCTGCTTGCGCTGGCTGAGCTTGCTTGCTCAAGGAGCAGCAACTCTTCACCAAACCGACGGTAGCGGATCAGTTCGATGTTGCGATTGATTTGCTGCACTGCATGCCCGTCGTACTTCGTGAAGTCGGCGGCAATGCAGATGAGCCGTGGGGCGCTCCAGTCAATCTGATCGGCCGCCTCTTTGCCAAGCTTGTCCATCACTAGCAGCTTGAACTCCGCCTGATGGTCCATCAGCCAGTCCAGGTAGAACAGCCCTTGGTTGATGACGTTCTCGCCCACCGAGCGCTTGTATTCGAGGATGACCGGGCAGTGGTTCTCGTCCAGTCCCAGTGAATCGATGCGGCCGCCGTGCGTTTTGCCGGTGACGTATTCGGTGGCCAGAAATCGGATGCCGAGCAACACATCGAGGTTGTTCTCGATCAGTGTCTGAAGCGGCTTCTCCAAGTCAGAAGCGTCACCCAGCAGTTCTATAGCCCGACCGGATTCGAGGCGAAAGAGTTTGATGTCGCTCATGTGTTTCTCTAGATCCCTTCGACTTCGATGCCGCGTGCCGCCAACCAAGCTTTGCGCTGCTCGTAGTCCGGCATGGCGCGCTCAACGCGCCGCCAGAATTCCTGCGTGTGATGCGGCTCAAGCAAATGCGCCATCTCGTGCACCACCACATACTCCGCGATGCGCGCCGGCAGCAGGATGGTCTTCCAGTGGAAATAGAGCCAGTCGCCTTTGCCGCATGACCCCCAGCGGTAGCCCAAGTCTTGCACCCTGACGCCCGCTGGCGCGACTTCCATGCGCGCCGCGTAGTCCTCAACTTTGCTGGAGAGCCAGGGTTGAGCGCGCTCTCGATACCAGCGGATCAAGTGCTCGCGGCCGTCGCGCGCCAGCGCTGCGGGCATGACGAAGCGGCCGCCCACAAGCTTGACCGCCGCATCGGCCTCCTTCACCAAGCGCAGGCGGTAGCTGCGCCCGAGATACGGGAATCCCTCGCCATCAGTGAAGATCTTGCGTGGCGCCTCGTGTCCAAGAGCATCCACCCGGGCCAGCTGCTTGTAGATCCACATACGCTTGCGCAGCACGAAGTTGCGCAGTTTGGCGTCCTCGACCAGGGGCGGCGCAGCAAGGATCAGATCCCCGGTGCGATCCACGGTGATCTCCAGAGAGCGCCGCGCGCTGCTGCGGCGCACCTCGAACCGAAGATCGTTCACGACCAAATTGCTCATAGGTTGCTGAGGCGACTGTGATTGGCTCGCGCCAGCTCCATCAGCTTGTCGACCAGCGCCTCGATCTGTGGCGTCGGCAACAGGCGGGAGCGCATCAGCAGCTCGAAGACGCGGCTTCCAAGTGCATCCTGCGCCGGCTGGCGGTTGGGCTTCCAGAAGTTGGGCGTGAGTTCCGCTACGACGGTGTCGACAACTTCAACGGTCAAGTCCACCAGCTTTGTCTGTTCAGCAGGCGTGATGGCCTGATCCCCCGCGGCTGCGTCTACCACCAGTCGCAGGAACGGACCGTACTGCTCGGGAATATCAGGCAGCCTATCGTCGTCTCCGACATGCCCGGCCCGGATATCGTCGACGAGCCCCTGCAGCGCAGCAATCAATTCATCCCAATGTTCGCCGAGCTGAGTCAACAGGTCGCGCAACCGCTCGCTGAGCTTGCGGTACGCCACGGGGTCCTGATCGGCGTTCTCGCGGATGTGGGCGCGGATGGCATGCTCCATTTCGGAGGCTTTGGCGCGGTCGCTCGGCTCGCGTGCGACCTTGTTGCCGAAGTCGGCGTCGGTCAGCGATACCGGCGGAATCTTGGGATCGACGCCCATCGATACAACATGCTCATCGATGAGCTTGCGCACCTTGGCGCCCACGTCCTTGCCGAGTACGGGCGTATCGCGGTAACGGTTGCGGGCTCGGGCATAGATGAAGGCTAGAAGCTTGGCGTCCGGGGCGAAGGGCAGGCCCTCGGGTCGCGGCAGCACCACGTCAAGCGTGTCGAGGAACTGCTTGAGCTTGACCGCGAATTCGGCGCGCAGTCGCTCGTCGCTGAGCAACTCGACGCAGGTCTCGTGATCGGAGAGATTTTCTACGCCTCGGCGGCGGAACAAGTCGACCACTCGTAGATGGCGGTCCCGCAGCACCGGGATCTCGTCCTTGAGGCTTTGCAAGGCACCATCGACGTCCTCGTCGGCATAGACCGCCAGCGCCTGCTTCAAATGGTGTGCCAGCCCGAAGTAGTCCACGACGATGCCGAACTTCTTGCCGAAGCCGGTACGGTTCACCCGCGCAATGGTCTGCAGCAACTCTGCCTCGCGGATCGGCCGATCCAGGTACATCACCCCCTCGACCGGGGCGTCGAAACCGGTCAGCAGCATTGACTTCACGATCAGAAAAGCCAGCGGGTCGGTCTTGGTCGAATCGGCGTGCAGCAATGGCCGCTTGAAGCGCTTGATCCGCTGCTCCTGGCCTGCACTGTCGGTCCACTGCTTCCACGCCGGGTCGTCGTTGTTGCTGCCGGAGATGATGGGCGCGAACTCCAGAGTCTTGAGCAGATCGCGGTAGCGCCAGGCCCGCACCTGTGCCTGGATCGCGGGCGGTCGTCGGCACAGGGCTTCCTCGTCCAGCCCCTTGTCTTCGGGGCTCAAGGCCTCGGCCTGCGCCAGCAGCTCTTCGCGAGCCAGCATGAAGGCATCGAGATATCTCACCACTGCGAGCCGGCTGTAGGCGACCACCTGGGCCTTGAAGCCGTTGGGCAGGATATTGGTCACATAGTGGCGCAGCATGTCGCGCGCTTTGTCGGCGACGAGCGCGGGCGCCTCGAAGATCTGCCCCTTGGTTGCGTACTTCTCGCGAATGGCTTCCAGCTCTTCAGGGGTGTACTCACGGAACAGGTCTTCGAACAGCTCATCCAAGCTGGCGCCGTCTTTCACCGCGCCGTGCGCGGTGCGGCCTTCGTAGAGGATCGGGACGATGGCGCCATCGGCCTCGGCTTCCCGGATCGTGTAGCGGTCGATGAACTCGCCGAAGATCTCGTGGGTGCGTTTCTTGTCCCCCATCAGGATCGGCGTCCCCGTGAACCCGATGCGTGCGCAGTTCGGCAGCCCGACTTGCAAGGCCGCCTGAAGGTCGCCGGCCTGACTGCGGTGAGCCTCGTCGACCAGTACCAGGATGCTGTCGTCGTCGTTCAGCACGTCGAATGCGCCGGGGGGCTCGCGCGCCTCCACACGCTGCGGCAGGTCAGCGGCCGTCAAGGCGGGCTCTCCTGCGGCGTCTCCGCCGCGCTGCTTCTGGATCATGCCGAACACCAGCCCCGGCCCTTTTCGGCGGAGCAGCGCGCGCAAGGCCGCGCCCGAGGTTGCCAGCTCCACGGTCTCACCGGTCAACGCGGCGGTCCCCGAGAGCTGGTCTTCGAGGTCGGTCCGGTCGGTCACCACCACCACCTTGAAGCGGCGCAAGGCCGGGTCGGTGCGAAGCTTGCGGATCAGGAACACCATGGTCAGGCTCTTGCCCGAGCCTTGGGTGTGCCAGACGATGCCGCCACGCCGGTCGTGCTCGCCGTCTTGCAAGCGGGTCTTTCCGGTGCGCAGGCGTTCGACGGCGAGGTGGACGGCCCGGTACTGCTGGTAGCGGCATACCGCCTTGACCGTCTGGCCGTCGGCGTTCATGAACAGGGTGCAGTGCCGCACCACATCGAGTAGGTTGGCAGGCGTCAACAGGCCAGCGATCAACCGCTCCTGCTCGGAGAGTTCGGTCTTGCCGAGCGAGGCGGCGACCTCGGCCTCGGTGCGCGGCACGACCGTCTTCCAGGCTGCGTAGTGGCGCAAGCCTGCACCCACACTGCCGACGCGAGCCTCGTCGAAGCTCGTGGCAATCAGCAGTTGATTGGTATGAAACAGCGGCTCGTTGCCTTCGTTGTCTTCGACTTCGAAGCTCGCTTTGCGTTGGTTGGTGTAGCGCCGCAGTTGGTCGATTGCCTCGGCGAGCGGCTCCGGGCAAGACGGGCTCTTGCATTCGACCACCACCAGCGGGATGCCGTTCACCAGCAGCACCAGATCGGGCACGATGAAGGCCTTGCCGCGATTGAAGCCGGGCGGGCAGTCGACCCGGAACTGGTTGATGACCGTAAAGTCGTTCCGCTCGGGGCGCGCCCAGTCGATGAAGTGAATGGTCTGACCGCGGCCGCCGTCCCAGCCCGGCAGGCCTTCGACCGCGATGCCGCCCAGCAGCAGCTCAGTGGCGGCCCGATTGGCCTCCATCAGCCGGTGCGCGCCGATGCGTGTGATGGCGCCGAGCGCTTGGGAGAGGCGTTCGTCGTCAAGCCAGGGGACCGTCTGGGCATCGACTTCGCGCAGGTTCAACTCGCGCAGCTTGCAGCGCAGCGTGGCCTCCTGGATGACCTCGGTGAAGCTGGTACGGCCGGTCGCGGCGGGATGGTCGAGATCGCCTTCGGTATGGCGCCATCCAAGGGCGAGCAGTTGCTCGACGAAGGGTTTTTCTACGGTGTCGAGTTCCCAACCCATGCTTGGTCCTTCATTTTTTAGGCGAGCAACGTCAGTGCGCGGACGCGGCCGGTGAGGAGGTCGTCCATGAGGCCGGACCTTGTTTTGTTGAGTTTGATGGCCAACTTCGCCTCTTGGCGTATTCGCCCCGCCGTGGAGTCCACACGGGCCGCGATCTCAAGTTGCTCGCTGTGCGGAGGAACTGGGATCCACATCGACTCGAAAGAAGTCTTGTTGACGATCGGCACTGCCTGAAGGCCCGCCATCGCTCGCAATTGGCCGATGTGCATCAGCACTGCCAGATGGACGAATTCGGGCGCCATGTTGTCCCTAGGCACAAGCGAGTTGATCTGCTGATTAGAGCAAGCCTCAACGCTGGTGATGCCGACTTTGCCAATCGTCGAACCGATGCAAACGACAACTGTGACCCCGGGCGGCAGAATTCGGACGTAGCCCACCCCACGCTTGGATACGTTGCGCTCCGCGCTGCCTATGGGCTGGTTCTCCAGAACGTCAGACGGGGTGATGAACGGCCAGCCGGCGCCCCATGCCAAGGGATCCGTTGATGGCGGAGTCGCGCCCGTGATCGCCTCTCCAACATCACGAAGCTGCAAAATATCCCACTCCCGCGGAATCCACCCCAACACCGATTTCTTGTAGAGATGCGGCGCTTCGTTCTGCGGTGGACGCAATTCACCGTTGGCTTCGATGCCACGGGTCAGCAGGTCGTGCCGAAGGCCTTGCTTGACCTGTTGGAGCTTTTCGATGATCGCCTCGGTCTGGCGAATGGTGGTGTCGAGAGAGTCGAGGATGGTTGCGAGCCGGGCCTTCTCCGCGCTCGGGGGCTCGAAGACGTTCAACTCGTAAACATCATTTCGATTTAGACCAGGGACCCCAGTAGACGAATCGAGTTCGCTGAGTGGGAGCCGTGAAAGTAGCCAGAAAAGCCAACGCCGGTCATTCGTCGCGCATTTCACCCAATACGTGGTGTCAATCGGCCAGAATGATTGATCGGACCAGCAGATTTTCCCGACGCTGCCTTTGCGGCCAACAATAATTCCCGGGCCTTCGACGAGCGGGCGGTCGTGTCGGCCAACTTCTCCGTTGGATCCGAACACCGGAAATCCATAGCCCGCCCGGCGCTCCGCCGGCAGTGCAGCGCCGTACTCCAATGAGAGCAGATGGCCGAGTTCAGTCATAGCGAAGATCTCGCAGGAAGCCACCCAGTATCTCAGCCGCGGAATTTCGATCGCGCTCTATGTCGGCCAACGTCACGCGGTACTTGTCCCACCAATTCTCGAACACTGCCACGACCTGAAGTCGTTGCGCGCTGATATAGCGTTCCAAGATAAACTGCATGTCACTTCGTAGGACGCCCAAAAGCAGCACGGCCGCGGTGGTGTTGTCCAGCGTATCGACCGCCGCAGCTAGCCGCTGCGCGAATCCCTTTTCCTTGGCCTTGATTTCCTTCTTCAGCGCTGTGACTTGCCGCTTCCACTCCTTGAGCTGTGCTTCGTCCACTGCCGCTTCGTCACTGCCGGGCTCGGTTTCTTCGCCATCCTCACCCGCGTTCTTTTCTGGCGTCCCCACCTTAATCCGGCTATCCAATGCGGCCTTCCGCGTTTCCAGATCTGCCAGCGCTTCGACGAAATCACCCATCAGGAACTTGACCAGTTTGTGATCCAACGGGTTGTCCTTGCTGTGATCGTCGTCCATTGCGGTAAGGATGCTGGTGCGCCAGGCGTCCACGACGCCCTTGGCGCCGCGCGCCATCAGGGTCATGAACTCGTATTTAGCGTCTTCCCAGAACCCGGCCACGATGCCGCGCACCTGAAAACGCCCGAGCACGCCCGCGGGCTCCATCGCGGCGCTGAAGCTGTGCAGCAGATCGTTGCGCAAGCCGACGCAGCTCGACGCCCCCGCCAACGCTGTGATGCGCGGGCTGTGTGCCTGCCACCAGGCGTCGAACGCGTCGCGCACAGCCTGCTCGCGAGCCACGAGGCTGGGATTGGTTTCGACCGCAACCTTGACGGCCTGCCTCGTCGTTAGTTCAGGACTGAACTCGAAGTAGCGGGCATCGCGCTCTACGAACAGCGCCAGTGGGTCCACGCCGTGCGCATTGAAGAGCGCCGCCTTTCCCCGCACCTCAGCCTTCGGTACGCCGCCTACCAGGTGCGCACGCACGTCGTTCGGCTCCGGCGGCGGGGCGTTGTCCGCGTAGCGACGGATGTTGAGGTTGCAGTCGTTCTCGCGCAGCGCGGCGTTGCTGACGATGGCCGAGAAGCCAGGCACTTCGGCAAAGTTCTCGAAGGTGTTGACGATCTTCTCGATGTGCTCGGGCAGCAGGTGGTTCTGCGCCCGGCCCTCGAAGTACTCGCGGTCGGCGTTGATGAAGAGCACCTTGCCTTGCCGCTCGGTCGGCTTGCCGCTGTGGTTGCCCTGGCGTTGGCGCATGACCAGCACGCAGGCGGGGATGCCGGTGCCGTAAAACAGATTTGCGGGCAGGCCGATGACGGCCTCCAGCAGGTCGGCCTCGATCATGGCGGCGCGGATGCCGCGTTCTTCGCCGCCGCGGAACAGCACACCATGTGGCATCACAGTGGCGAGCTGGCCGCCATCCTTGAGCACGGACACCATGTGCTGCAGGAACATCAGGTCGGCCTTCTTGGACCCGAGCGGCACTTCGCCATAGCGGAAGCGCTCGGCGCGGAACTTGGGCGCCCAGACGGTTTGGCCAGCACGGTCGGTGTCGGCGGTGCCCCAGTTGATGGAGAACGGCGGATTGGCAAGCACGCGGTCGAAACGCATGAGTTCGCCGCCTTCGACGTGCTGCGGCTCGGCGAGAGTGTCGTCGTTGCGCAGGTCGGCGCTGCTGATGCCGTGCAGCAGCATGTTCATCCTGGCTATGGACCAGACGGTGCCGTTGGCTTCCTGGCCGTAGAGCTCGGCGCGGTTGCCGTCTTGGCCGTGCTCGTCGATGTATTCCTTGGCCAAGATCAGCATGCCGCCGGACCCCACGCAAGGGTCGTAGATGCTGTGCTGCTGCTGGGGCTTGACCAACCGAACCATCATCCGAACCACCGATCGCGGCGTGTAGAACTCGCCGCCCTTCTTGCCGGCCGAGTCCGCAAACTCGCCGATCAGGTACTCGTAAGCGGCGCCCAGCAGATCGGGAAACTCGAAGTCCTCGTTGCGCAGCCGGTGGATGCTGAAGTGGCTGATGAGCTGGCGCAGCTTGATGTCGGGGATCTTGCTCTGGCCCACTTTGCGCGAGAAGTCGATGTGTTCCAGCACCTCGGCCAGGCTGGAGTTATTGCTCTCCAAGCCACCAAGCGCGCGGTTGAGGAAGCCGCCCACGTCGTTGTGCGCTTCGTTGACCAAGTATTGCCAACGCGACTTCGGGGGCACGTAAAAGGACTGGCCGTACCAGCGCTTGAGCTCCGCGCTCTCGCGGGCTTCGGCTTCGGTCTGGCATGCGGCAAGTTCGCGCTGTACGACTTCTTCACGGCGCTGGTCGAACACGTCAGAGCAGCGTTTGAGGAACAGCATGCCGAAGATGTATTCCTTGAACTCGGAGGCGTCCATCTTGCCGCGCAAGATGTCCGCTGCTTTGAAGAGGTGGCGTTCGAGTTGGGGGAGAGTTAGGGGCATTTGCTAGCAGAAACGGCGAAACGGTTGTGCCTACGCGGCGTGAACGCCACAGGGGCGGCTGTGCATGATAGTCACCCCGCTCCGCCGCTATGCAGTGCCTTGTCGCGCGGTTGCAAGTTCGTCTGCTGGTGTTGAACTTCTGCGCTACTGCATTCTTGGTGTACGAGCTGCGTCCGAAAGATGGTCAGCCCTAGGTTACGGACGCCCCTGACGGGCCATCCGCAATTGGTCATTTCGAACAGTCAGCCTTCCGCGAGGCAGTGTCGATGAATCATATGATTCTTTTCTTGACTTGACTATGTCGGCTGTGTATCATATGAGGCAAAGATCAACAATCGCTTGCGCATGAATCCCGAAACACTAAGGCAGCTAATAGCCAACTGTCGGCGTCCAACTGGCCGAATCATCGCCCGGCCCCACGAATGGACCCCGCACCGCGTTGAGTTGCCCGAGATGCCGGGTTACTACTTCTCGGATGCGGGCGCTTGGGAGCTGATCGCCGAGAAGCTTGCTTCAGGTCATCTCTACGAGGCGATCACGCTCTCTACGCCAGCCGGCGCCCCGGCGCTGACTATGCTGATCCCAATCAGCACTCATCGGGCGCAGCTTTACGTCAAGGTGCAAATTGGCCATGCCAATAAAGCCATTGGGCGTAGTTTTCACTATAGCGATTTCAACTAAGAAATTATGAATACGCACAACACTGTTCAGGCCCCTGATCATTCATGCCCAGTCTGCGGCGCCAGTCAAGTGCTAACGAATTGGATTATCGAAACGTTTGAATACGGAGAAGGTGCTACTGCAGCAACCATTCAAGCACGGGTTCCTCAGAGAAATTGCGCGAACTGTAGTTTCGAATACACCGACGATGAAGCAGAGGTGCTTCGGCATGAGGCAGTTTGCAATCATCTGCATATTCTTGCGCCTCGACAGATTGTCGCAATCCGTGAGCATTACGGCATGACGCAACAGGAGTTTGCGGATTTGACACGTCTCGGACGCGCCTCATTGGTGCGATGGGAGCGCGGTGCTCTATTTCAGAATCCAGCAAATGACAGCTTGCTATATCTGCTCAAATTCTCCGACAACGTAGATCGCCTTAAACGCCGGGAGACAGTCAAACCGACAGATCGCGGTACTCCCTTGAAGTTTAAATTCCGAGCGCTGTCTGACAACTCGAAGATGATCGCGAGTCTAGAAGCGGAGACTTTTGAACTATATGAATGCACGGCCTAGTATGTATACCGTCACATTTTATTCCTTTAAAGGCGGCGTCGGCCGCACAATGGCTCTTGTCAATGTAGCGGCACAACTGGCAGCTGAGGGCAAGCGCGTGCTAATGGTCGATTTCGACCTGGAAGCGCCTGGCTTGATGTCTTTTGACTGGGATTGCGCCAATAAAGAAACCATGGGGCTGGTGGAATATGTGACCAACTATCGCGAAACGATGGAGGCCCCCAGCGTTGCGGACTACCTGTGCCGTTCCAAAATCTTCCCTTCCGGCGGCGAGCTCTGGATAATGCCTGCGGGCAAACATGATGCAGAGTATTCTGCTAGGTTGAACAACATTGATTGGCGCCATCTCTATGAGCATGAGGAGGGATATCTTCTTTTTGAAGATCTGAAGTTGCAATGGCAACGCCAAGTCCAGCCGGATTATGTTTTCATTGATTCTCGAACCGGCCACAGCGACGTGGAAGGGATTTGCACGAGGCAACTTCCTGATGCGGTGAGTTTTTTGTTCTTCCCAAACGAACAAAATCTGCAGGGCTTGGGTCGAGTTTGCAAATCGATCTTGGTTCAGAATGAGAAGCGAAAAAATACACGAAATGCTATCAAACTGCATTTCGTCGCATCCAATGTTCCCGACCTTGATGACGAAGAGGAGATCATCGGGAGAAGGCTTGAGCAGTTTAAGGGCGAACTAGGCTACAAGTCGCTCGCGGCGACCATTCATCATTACAATAGCCTATCGCTTTTGGATCAAGATGTTTTTTCTATAAATAGACCGAAAAGTCGTTTGGCACTTGAATATGCGAAGTTGCGCGATTCAATTGTTCGTGAAAATCTTTTGGAACGCTCCGCTGCATTGTTGTTTCTCAAGCAAACACAAAAAGCGCTTACAGGAAATGGCTCCGCGGAACCGCTTACTGACGCTATTGCACGTGCGGAGCAAGTGCTTCAAAACTTTCCGTCCGACGACGAGATCACTTATCGTGTAGCTCTGATATTCGAGTCCATTGGAAGACTTGAGGATGCAGTAGCGTTGCTCTCAGATGAGCAACGAATTAACGATGCAGTTGGACTCGCGGTGCGTGCTCGACTTCACCATCGGCTCCAGCGAAAAGAGGAGGCTATCGAAGATTTGAGGGAGATGCTAAACGCCAGAGGGGCGGAGCTTTCTTCATTTTTGGAAGCAATGTCCTACATAGGGCAACTTGTTCCGGAGCTGTACGATCATGTCCCAAGCTCAGTGGCGTTTGCCTCACTCGATAGGAGGGACAAGGTGTTTGCCGCTTTGGGCTTTGATACAGGGATCGAGCAACTGCGAGTGCAAGTGCGCCTTCTAAACTCATTGTTAGAAGACGAAGCGCCAGACAACGAATTTATTAAGCACCAGCTGGCGTTAGCGTTGGTCGGAACCGCGGACTTTAAGACGGCAGTCTCCTTACTCTCAGTGTTAGTGGATGGCGAAGCTAGTATCTCTGACTATTTCAATATGGGAATGGCGTTGTGGGGTCTTCATGGCGTACCGACTGCTAAATGGTTTGAAAAAGTTGCCGAAATCGACATGAGTAGTGCCAAGAAGGAATTGTCGCCTAACTACATGCAATGTTTAGGGATTACTTATGCCTTGCTTGGGGACACGGCTGCTGCATTAAGATACACCACCCAGGCGAAGCAGCTCATGGTGGCACGCCCAAGGCAGCAGTTTTCGGCTTGGACTTACTCGCGGGTATCATCGGGTCGATTTATTGATCATCTACGCACGTTAGAGGTTGCTATCACTGAAAAAGCAGATTTGCGTCCTGCTTTTTTGGATCAGTCTTTGAACGGCCTAGACAGGCGACTTCATTGAAGCCGCGGGGCTGAGGCAAGGGTAGGCGGTCGCGGCGCAGCAGTCTGCCCATTAAACGCGATGGAGCCGGTACACCTGAGTGACGCACTGGGTTGCTGATAGTTCATAAAAACTAATCAATCTAATGAGGCTAGGAAGCGCGCACGCGTATCGGTAGTTCGAATCCGCCACTTGCTTTAAATCACAGTTGCTGACGGACGGAACGCCAACAGCCGGGGTCTTCAATTCCTAGAAAACGTCAAGATCGTTGAGCGGGGGCGGTTGGAACAGCTCTTCCCTTTCCAACGATTCAACCGAGCGGCCGAATTCCCTTGCACGTCGGGTACGTCGAACAACCCCAGAATTGGCTGCCCGCATTCGCCCCCTTCTTGGCCGTGCGCTTGACCATTTCCGAGCCGCACGTTGGGCAAATTGCAGACGTTGTCGTTTCACTTGATGAAGCTGGCGTGGTCGCTGTTCGACTTTCTGTTGTCGAACCTTGAGCTCGCGGAGATAGCGACTCCCGAGCCTGTTTGATGAGACCGAACAGCCGATGCCCATCCACAAGCTTCACGTTACGCCCATCAGCAAATTCCTTCGCATCGCTGCTGAAACTCCCCGAGGTCACAACGAACCCGCCAGTCGCACCTTTGGCGGCCATCACGCCGTACAACTCCCGTACAACATCGACACCGACCTTGTACGCCTTCCATTGCTTGCACTGAACGAGGAACTTCTCTCCGCCTTTTGAGAGCACCAGGTCCACGCCACCATCGGCACCACCACCGCCCGTCTCGGCAACGCGATAGCCCTGGAGCCGAAAGGCCTCGCCCACCAATATCTCGAACTCCTGCCATGACATGCCGTCGAGAGCATCGGCTCCCTTGGCCTGAGAAACGTTGGAGACCTGCGCCCGGCGTTGGCGGCGCCGCCATGCGGATACGCCCGCGCCCGCAAGACAGAGCAGAGGGACCAGATACTGGCCAATGCTCGCCAGCGACGCCCCCATCGTTCGGACCACAACGTCGGCGATCTGGCCAGGCTGGATCGCTGTAGCTGCGACAGGCGTAGCCAGCCGGTGCAACACGACATAGGCAATCACGGCCAGACCGACGCCGGCCCACCATGGCATCAAGGACACCAAGTCGATCATTTCTTCGGCGGGACTCGTTTTCCTTCTGGCCACAGTTGTTCTCCTAAGGGCGGTCATCATCTTCGCTGCCGACAAATTGCCCAAGCGAAAGAGAAGGTCATAAGAGCTTCGCGTGAAGTCCGTCACGGTCGCGGCGCCCTTCCGCCCGTCAAGCATGTGTCGCCTGGCTGCTTGCTGCCGTCGGGCGCCGCTATTTCTTCTTGCGCGCGAACGGCAGGTTGCAGCGCTCTGAGGGCATGGGGTCCACCGGGCATGCTGTATACGCCGCAGGATCATCGCGGCGTTCTCGATAATCTTCGACGCTCGTGTAGCCCCTGATGCCCCAGTAGCCCTCCCTTTGGGCGACTATCTCCATGACCTCGAAGCTGCATTGCTTGCTGCGCTTCTTGAATCGATAGGCGACCCGTGGCTTGTCGCCGCCCAGCTCGCTGTGGATGACTTCGTAGGTACTCGGCCCGCAAGAGCTGAATGTGGAATACCACTCGATGGTTTGCGCGGTCACATGAGCACCGCCGTAGCACACTCGGCCCCAGCTTTTATAGTGACCGTCGCAAGGCGGGTCGGCATGCGCCATAGAGGAAGCCAGGGCGAACGCCGCCATTGCTGAACCGATCGCCCGTCTCATCGCGGATTCCTCCTCTTGATCGCATTCATTGAATATTCGAGCTTCGCGGAATACAGAGGATCGCCCGTCGGTTGGCCATTGCCGTTGTAGCGTCTCGCTATCGTTGTGAGGGTGAAGGGCCTGAAGCCGACGATGACTTTCTGAATCGATGCCTTCTGGCACTTCAGCACCTGACCTTCCCTGACCATGTGGGCGCCGGGGTTGAGCTTCTGCATCGTGTCGAGGGTGCTGCGGTGCTTTCTCGCGAGCGTGCTGAGGCTGTCGCCGCGGCCTACTGTCACATTGAACACGCCGCTGTCCCGGTCGAGCACGGTGGCGAAGCCATAGTCAGCCATGCGCATGAGCATGTAGCCTACGGCGGCAACGATGTTCTGTTTCGGATTCGTCCTGACGCCGTCAGCCCAAAGGACATAGCAGGGAGGCACGATCAGCTCGCTTCCTTCCTCGCCATACAGCAGCGCGTCCAATCCAGGGTCTCTCGGCACGCCGATTTGCAGGGGCTTGGTTTTCCATTCGTCACGATGCGGTCCTGATTCGGTCCACAGCATCGCCTTCACCAACCGCCAATCGAGAAGGTGAAAGTGCGGCGCGATGCGCAAGTGCATGTTGTATTCACTGACCACCCGCCTGATCTCGGCGTCGTAGTAATCCCAATCGCCGTTCGCTCGGTCGATGCCGTCCTTCCACTTCTGGAAGCCCTCGTCGCCGGTCCTACTTGGTGCCGTTGCCATTCTCGTTTCCGTTGATGATCGAACACGGTTCGCGAGGCTACGGCAGCGGGCGCGCGCGAAGTGCGGTGCGTCGCCGTCTTGGACCAATCTCAGGGGTTTTCGGATTCTTCCGTCGTGCTGTGTTGCACGGGACCGAGCAGGGGACACGTCCTTTGGAGAAAGCCCCCCTGTCCTTGCACTTTTAGATCAAGGGGTCAAGTCGGGGTCTGAAGCAACAGTGAAGCAGCCTGCTGCACAACCTATCAGTAGCTCGATGATGTCTGCCGGTCATCACGATGCACTCCACCGGGGCTGGCCGCCATCAGGTGCCTCCTGATGCTCTCTTGCGCTTCGGTTGATCGAGCTCCTTGAAGAACTCGGAAGGCTCGATCCCCAGCCCCGCAATGATCTTCAGGATGTTGATCAAAGCCACATTGTGTTCGCCGCGCTCGATGCCGCCCATGTAGCTACGGTCGATCACGCAGGCGTCGGCGAATGACTCCTGCGAATAGCCCTGGCCGTCCCGGAGACGGCGAACAGCGGCTCCAAAACGAACCAGTTCTGGCACTTTTTCCTTGCGAGGAACTCCCTTTTTCTCCATGGAGGGATCGTCATTTCATCTCGCATAAAGATCCACGGGATAAGACAACACGGGATATGGTTACCATTTTCTGCTGCGTGCTCGCTGGGCACAACGATTCTTTGGAGACACCATGAACCGCACGCTGAGATTCCTCGTCTTCGCCACCGTCGCCACCTCGTTGTTGACGTTCCTCGCTGAGACGACCGCCCGGTCGACGTACCCCGAAAGGCCCATCCGCCTCGTCGTCGGCTTCACGGCCGGCGGCAACGCCGACGCCACCGCGCGTCTGGTCGCCACCAAGCTCGCCGCTGCGCTGGGGCAACCGGTCCTCGTCGACAACCGGCCCGGCATGGCCGGCACGCTGGCAGCCTCCTCGGCGGCGCAGGGGGCGCCTGATGGCTACACCTTGTTCCTCGGCAGCACGGGTTCGATGGCGACGGCGCCTCACCTCTACAAGAAGCTCCCCTACGTTCCTCAGCGCGACTTCGTGTCGGTGGCGATGCTGGCGCGGGTGCCGCATGTGCTGGTGGTCAACCCGTCTCTCACCGCGCCCGACCTCCGGGGCTTGGTCGCTCTGCTCAAGCGCGACTCCAGCGACCCCTACCCCTATGCCTCTCACGGCAGCGGCACGACCTCCCACCTGACCATGGAGATGCTCAAGAAGGAGGCCGGTGTGGCCGCCACGCACGTGGCCTACAAGGGCAGCGCCCAAGCCGTCACCGACCTGCTGGCCGGTCAAGTGCCGATCATGGTCGACGTGTTGCAGACCTCGCTGCCGTACATCCGGGTGGGCAAGCTGCGCGCGCTCGGGGTCAGCACCAACGCCCGTTTTCCCGGTGCGCCTGAGGTGCCAACCTTCGCGGAGCTGGGCTATCCCGGTCTGTCGTTGAGCCCGTGGTACGGCCTCTATGCGCCGGCCGGAGTGCCAGCGACAGTGATCGAGCGGCTGACCGCGGCGATCGAAAGCACGCTGACCGCGCCCGACATGCAGGAACAGTTTCTCAAGCTGGGCCTGGAGCGCATGGTCCTCACCGGTGACGCGGCTCGCCGCTTCATGGCTGCGGAAGACCTCCGCTGGGCCGAGGCGGTGCGCGTCTCCGGCGCGCAGGTGGATTGACCGGAGGACTTTCCAAGAACAACAGGCATCGGCCTCCACAACCGCATCTGCGACTCAAGCGACCCAACAGGCGCTATCGACGTCTGCTTGCCATCACTTTGTCCATGGAGCCTCGCTCCGTTTTCTTGCAACCCAGGGAGAAGATGAAATGACCAAGTCCAAAGAAATCTACGTGTCCTTCGGCGTCGACGTCGACGCGGTATCCGGCTGGCTGGGCTCGTACGGCGGGGAGGATTCCCCCGACGACATCTCGCGCGGCATGTTCGCGGGCGAGGTCGGCGTGCCGCGGCTGCTGCAGCTCTTCGAGTACCACGACATCAAGGCATCGTGGTTCACGCCGGGCCATTCGATCGAGACCTTTCCCGCGCAGATGCAGGCGGTGGCCGATGCCGGCCACGAGATCGGCCTGCACGGCTACAGCCACGAAAACCCGATCGAGATGACGCCCGCGCAGGAAGAGGCGGTGCTCGACAAGAGCATCGAGCTCATCACCCGGCTCTCGGGGCAGCGGCCCACGGGGTACGTGGCGCCGTGGTGGGAGTTCAGCCCGGCCACCCACGAGCTGCTGGTCAAGAAGGGCATCAAGTACGACCACAGCCTGATGCACAACGACTTCCATCCCTACTACGTGCGCATGGACGACAGCTGGACGCTCATCGACTACACCCAGCATCCCGAGGTCTGGATGAAGCCGCTGGAGCGCGGCACCGAAACCGGGCTGGTCGAGATCCCGGCCAGCTGGTACCTGGACGACCTGCCGCCGATGATGTTCATCAAGAAGTCGCCCAACAGCCACGGCTTCGTGAACCCGCGCGACGTCGAGCAGATGTGGCGCGACCAGTTCGACTGGGTGTATCGCGAGATGGACTACGCGGTGTTCCCGATCACGCTGCACCCCGACGTCTCGGGCCACCCGCAGGTGCTGCTGATGCTCGAGCGGCTGATCCGGCACTTCCAGGCCTTCCCGGGCGTGCGCTTCGCGACCTACGACCAGGTCGCCGACGACTTCCTGCGTCGCCAGCCGCGCGGCTGAGTGCTTGCTTGTTTGCTACGCATCGCAGCAGCAGCCACAGCAGCAGCAATTTCGATCCAGGCACGGGCAATGCACGCACATGGACGCCACCACATTCACAACACTACCGGGCGGCGCTGCCGCCAACGATGACGACGCCGCGACCGGCATCCACCCGGTCTGGGCGCCGCCCGAAGTCACCGCCAGGCAGGTGACCTACGCCACCTGGGTCTGCTTCTTCGCCTGGGCCCTGGCGGTCTACGACTTCATCCTCTTCGGTACCTTGCTGCCGCGGCTGGGCGAGCACTTCCAGTGGACGGCCGCCGAGCAGGCTCGCCTCAACACCTGGGTCACGCTGGGCACCGGGCTGGTGGCCTTCGGCATCGGGCCGATCGTCGACCGGCTCGGGCGGCGCAAGGGCATCGTCATCGCGGTCTGCGGCGCGGCGATCTGCTCGGGGCTGACGGCCGTCGCGGGCTGGGTGGCCGGCGCCTCGGCCGGGCTGGGCTTCGTGCTGCTGGTGCTGGTGCGCTCGCTGGCGGGGCTGGGCTACGCCGAGCAGACCATCAACGCCACCTACCTGAGCGAGCTGTTCGCCGTGGTCCACACCGACCCGGCCGCCACCCGGCGGCGAGGCTTCATCTACGCGCTGGTGCAGGGCGGCTGGCCGATCGGCGCGGTGCTCACGGCCGTGCTGGTCACCATCCTCTATCCGCTGGGCGAGCGCTGGTTCGGGGCGGGCGGGGGCTGGTCGCTGTCGTTCCTGTTCGCGATGTTTCCCGCGGTGGTGATCGTGATCCTGGGGCGCCGGCTGGTCGAGACGCCGCAGTTCCTCACGGCGCGGCGCATCGCCGACCTGCACACGGCGGGGCGCTCGGCGGACGCACGCCAGCTGGCCGCCGCGCACGGGATTGCGCCTGACGAGGGCAGGGGCACGGGTCTGGGCGAAATGTTCCGCGGCGCGGCGCTGCGGCCACTGCTGTCGCTGGGGCTGGCCTTCATGCTGAACTGGTTCGCGATCGTGATCTTCACCGTGCTCGGCACCTCGGTGCTGGGCGGCTCGGGCGGCACGCCGGGCAAGGGGGTGGATTTTTCGAACGCGCTGCAGGTGCTGATCGTCTCCAACCTGGCGGGCTTCCTGGGCTACGTGTTCCACGGCTGGCTGGGCGACCGCATCGGGCGGCGCAACACGGTGGCGCTGGGCTGGATGGTGGGCGGCCTGGCCTTCTACGCGATGTTGCTGGCGCCGCAGGGCGACTTCTGGCGCATCGTGCCGCTGTACTCGCTGGGGCTGTTCTTCCTGATGGGGCCGTATGCGGCGGTGCTGTTTCTCATCGGCGAGAGCTTTGCCAGCCGCATCCGCGCGACGGCCGGGTCGTTCATCGGCGCGCTGGGGCAGCTGGGCGCGATCGTGGCGGGCTTCGGCATCACGCACACGCTGTCGCTGGGAGCGGACTGGGTGCAGGCGGCGATGGTCTGGGGCGCGCTGCCGTGCCTGCTGTCGGGCGGGTTGATGTGGCTGGTGCCGCATGTGGACCCGCGGACTTTGAGATGAGCGCGGCCTTTGCTGCGGGCGCTATACAGAAGGAGGGCCAGCCATGAAAACCAGACAAGTCGCTTCGCCGTTTCCGACCGCCAAGCCGTTCAAGCTCCCCGCGGGGCTGGCGGTGGTTCGCACGGTGCCGGCGAAGCCCGTCCGCAGCGAGTCCGCGTCCCAGATCGGGGCCCAGGTCCGTGCGC
This sequence comes from Variovorax sp. P2_H12, assembly GCF_056403395.1. Lineage (NCBI taxonomy): Bacteria > Pseudomonadati > Pseudomonadota > Betaproteobacteria > Burkholderiales > Comamonadaceae > Variovorax > Variovorax sp. P2_H12. Next base: position 26,982 of record NZ_JBFUFO010000042.1, read on the forward strand.
TGCGCATCGCCAGCGGCGCCTCGGGCGGCGAGTTGGCACGGCGCTCGGGCGTCTCGCACTCGCTGCTGTCGCGCATCGAGCGTGGGCTGGTCTCGCCCTCGGTCGCTATGCTGGCTCGCATCGCGTCCGGACTCGACGTGCCAATCTCGCGATTCTTCTCGGACCAGCCGACGCGTTCCGACTTCTGCCATGTGCCGGCGGGCAAGGGCATCGTGGTGGATCGCGTCGGTACGGTCGCCGGTTACCGCTACGAGCTGCTCGGGCATCTGCTATCGGGCAACCTGTTCGCCGAGCCGTACCTGGTCACGCTGCTGCCGGGTGCCGAACCCTATGTGACCTTCCAGCATCCGGGGCTGAAGTTCGTGTACCTGCTGTCGGGCAGCGTCAGCTACCGCTACGGGTGCAAGGTGGTGAAGCTCAGGGTGGGGGATTCGCTGCTGTTTGATGCGACGGCGCTGCATGGGATCGAGGACCTGGGGACGGAGGCGGTGTCGTATCTGTCGGTGGTGTTTACCTTTCGCAGGTAGAGAGCAAGGCTGTCGCAGGGTTCGATGGCGAACCCTGCGTAACGTTGCTAGTCGATCGCTGTTGGGTTGTGGATCAACAGCAAGATTGGCGCCTTCTTCGCTCTCTTTGCTTTCTTCGACTTCTTCGTCGGTTCAGCTTTCGCACTGGATAGCTCGAGTTCGCCGAGCAATTCTGTGATGGTCACTTCGAGGCCGGACGCAATGCGCCAGATGTTGGCCAGCGAGATATTGCGCTCCCCTCGCTCGACCGATCCGAGGTAGTTCCAATGCAAGTCCGCCTTGATCGCCAGCGCCTGAAGCGATATCGCCTTTTCGTACCGACGACGTCGCACGGCAGCGCCGAACGCGGCCTGCAAGGGTGTCACTCGTTCGTCCGAAAGCGTAGGGGAGATTTTGGCAAAGTCGTTCATGTGCGAGTTCCTCAACAAGGGTGAATTGGATGGAGCCGGTGGCACACACACTTTAGGTTCGAGTGCTTGCAGCGTGGTCCACAACGCGCGTGAGAGGTTTCGCTTCTGATCGCTCGATCTTTCTCCCCGTCTTTCGGATACGTCGCAATTCGGCCGCCACCGATGAGACGAACTGATCCAAGTCGCCGCCAGCGGACATATCGAGATTGACGGCTGTGAATCGCGAGAGCTTCCACACATCCGATGATCGCGGCTTCGGCGTACCGGCGAGAACTGTCAGCGGGTGACAGTGTTGATTGAAAGTCGTTTGGCGGAAACGATCGGGTTCCCTTTTCAAGCGAGATTCATCCATGAGTTCCTCGAACTTTCCTGTTCTTTTGCGTCGCGCGCTGTGCGTGCTGGGCGCGCTCTCGTTCGCTGCGGCCGTCGGTGCACAGAGCGCTCCCAAGCCTGGCCTCGATGGTTGGCCCAGCAAGCCGCTCCGGATCGTCGTCGGCTTCGGCGGCGGCTCGTCGCCGGATCTCGTTGCGCGCACGATCGCCGAGCCATTGTCGAAGGCGCTGGGCCAGCCGGTGTTGGTCGAGAACCACCCAGGTGCCAGCGGCAACATTGCGGCCGGCATCGTCGCCAAGGCCACTGACCAGCACACCATCGGCATGCTGATCAACGGCAACATGACGATCGCGAAACTGCTCAATCCAGGGACGCCGTACGACCCGCAGAAAGACCTGGCGCCGATCAGCCTGATCTGCACGGCGCCGCTGATGCTCGCGGCGCCGATGGATGCGCCCGGTACCGATGGCCGCAATTTCCTTGCGGCAGCGCGCAGCGCGGGGGCTCGCTGGAGCTACGGCACGCCGGGCATCGGCACGATCAGCCATCTGGGCATGGAGATCCTGAAGGCGCGGGCGGGGATCGACCCGGTGCATGTGCCGTACCAGGGCAATCCGCAAGTGATCGGCGGAATGATCGCCGGGCAGCTCCAGCTGGCCCTGCTGCCGCCAGGGCTTGCGGAGGTGCAGATACGTGCGGGCAAGCTGAAGGCCATCGGCGTCACGTCTGCCGCTCGAAGCCCACTGGTGCCGAGCTATCCGACGCTCGCGGAAAGTGGCGTGGAGGGTTTCGCGCTGGAAATCTGGACCGCAGCCGCCGCGCCTGTCAGCCTGCCCAAGCCGATCGTCGACAGGCTGTCGGCATTGATTGCGGAGATCGCGCGCTCGCCGGAAGTGCGACAGAAGCTGTTCCAGCAGGGTTACCAGGCGGTGGGCAGCTCGGGCGATGAACTGGCGGTTCGCGTCAAGGCGGACACCGCGATGCTGAGCCGGATCATTGCCGAACAAGGTCTGAGGCTCGAATGACGCACAACGACACAACGACGCTCGAAACCTTGCGCGCAGAGCTCGACGGCATCGACGGGCGGCTGCTCGACGCGATGCGAGAGCGGCTCGACTGCTGCTGCCGCATCGGCCACCACAAGAAGCTGCACGCGGTGCCGATGATGCAGCCGCACCGCATCGGCATCGTGCAGCGCCGGGCCGAAGAGTTCGCTTTCGCGCATGACATGAGCGCCGAGTTCCTGCGCGCGGTGTACGAGCTGATCATCGAGGAGACCTGTCGGCTCGAAGACGAGATCATCGCCATGCCGCCGGCACCACCGAACGCGCTATAAATCGCGATGCTCACATTCCTGACGCTCGGGCCCGAAGGCAGCAACCATCACTTCGTGTTGCAACGCTACCTGGCTGCGCACGGCATCGCCGACGCGGCGCGGGTCGAATTGATCCATGACTTTCATCACGGAGCCCGGGCGCTGAAGGCGGGCAGGGCAGATTTCATGCTGCAGTGCGCGGTGCATCCGGATGCGCCTGCCGTCACCGGCGGCTACCGGAAGGATGTGTTCGTGGTGGATGCGTTCATATCACCCAGCCAGCCGATGGCGCTGTTGCGCGCGCGCTCGGCGAAGGGGCGTCCGCAGAGCGTGGGGGTGCAGCCCGCAACGGAGTCCTACGCGGATCTCTCGCCATGGCTCACAGTCGTTCATGAGCCGACGGTCGCGGAGGTGGGCAAAGGGCTGCTCGAAGGCCGGTACTCGGCAGGGATCGCCTTCTCGTCTCTGGCCGATGCGCATCCGGATGCCTTCGAGGTGGTGGAAGACATCGGCTCGGTGTGCGACGCGTGGATCGTGTTCGGGACCAGGCCGGTGGACGAGGGGCGGACCATCGTCTGGATGGAGAGCCCGGCTTCGGGCTTGTACGGTGGGGCAGGGCGCTAGCGGCGCCGGCTGGTGTACAGCGAGTACAGCCCTGTGGCGCTGATCAACGCGATACCGAGCATCGACGGGACATCGGGTGCTTCGCCCCAGCCCAGGTAGCCGAGGAGGATGGCCCACAGGATGATGGTGTAGCGGAAGGGTGTGACCACCGACAGTTCGACGCCCCTGCAAGCAGCGATCAGCGCGTAGTTTCCCAGCGCTGCGCAGATGGCTGCGAAGGCGAGGATGGCGGTCTCGGCCCGGTCCAGTGCCTGCCAGGTCTCGAAAGTGCCGAGAGCCACGCCCGCGACGCTGACGGCCATGGTGGTGACCAGGGCAATCAGCACGGAGGGCACGGCGGGCGGGATAGCGCGCGTCACCAGGTCCCTGGCCGCCAGCGAAGCCGCGCACAACAGTGCAAATGCGACGCCCCAGTCGAAGCCGTCGAGGCTGGCGGATGGTTTGATGACAAGCATCACGCCCGCGAAGCCGAGCAGTGCCGCTGCGATGCGCCGGCCGCGCGGTGGCTCCCAACCCAGCGCTGCAGTGGCCATCACGATGATCAATGGCGCCGCCATCATGATCGCCGTGACGGTGGCGAGCGGTGCGAGTGACAGGGCGGCAACCGAACTGGCGGCGGTTGCGATTTCCAGCGCCGACCGAACGCCGACGATGGGCCGGCACAACGACCGCCAGTCGCGCAACTGGCCTGCACGGTACGCAAGGGCGGCGACCACGACGGTGGCGAAGAGCCCACGCACGGCCAGGATCTGGCCCGGGCCGAAGTGACGTGTCGTGAGCTTCACGAGCGCGTCGTTCAGGACGTAGAGCGCCATCGCGCAGACCATCAAGGCGATGCCCCGCTGGTCGGGGGAGAGGCTATGCATCGCCTGCGTCCGCCGCCGTGGGCGGAGCGCCGACATTGAGAGCCGCACGTTGCGCCCTCGCCTTGAGGACGATCTCGCTCACCTCTTCGTCGGGGTCGGACATCGCCACGATGGCTCCGCCGGAGCCGATCGAGACCTGTCCCCCAGCGCTCACGATGGTGCGGATCACGATATTGAGCGTGGCGGCGCCGTTCAGCGAGAGGTAGCCGATGCTCCCCGAGTAGATACCGCGGGCCGAGGGCTCGAGCCTGTCCAGGATCTTCATCGTCCTCACCTTGGGTGCCCCCGTCATCGAGCCGCCAGGAAACGCCTTGCGAACGCAGTCGATCGCGGACAGGCCGTCGCGCAGGTGCCCGCGGATGGTGCTGACCAGTTGATGCACCGTGGCGTAGGTCTCGACCTCGAACAAGGTCGGGACGTAGACGCTGCCTACCTCGCAGACCCGGTTGAGGTCGTTGCGCAGCAGGTCCACGATCATCAGGTTCTCGGACCGCGACTTCTCGTCGTTCACGAGATGGCTGGCAATCTCGATGTCTTCGGCGACTGTCGCGCCCCTGGGGGCAGTGCCCTTGATCGGCTTCGAGTCGACCAGACCCTCGGGGGTGATCTTCAGGAACAGTTCGGGAGACGCGCAGAGCACGGCCAGATCGGGTGTCTTGAAATAGGCCGCGTAGGGAGCAGGGTTCCGGGCGCGGAGCGCGAGATATACGCCGAGGCTGTCGATGTGGCCCGCACCGACGAGTTGGTTGGTGAGGCAGACCTCGTAGGTCTCGCCCTGCACGATCTCGCGCTGGCACTCGACGATTCGCTCGCGGTAGTCGGCAAGCGGGATCTGCCATTGCATGGCCTCCCGCGATGGTCCGTCGGCGCTGGCGGATTGCTGCGTCTCGGGCATCGGGGAGGCAAGCTGGCGGGCGATCTGTTGCATCCAGGCGCGGTTCTCTTCTGACAGCGCGGCTTGGTCGATGCAGACGATCCAGGTTTGCTGCTCGGCGTGGTCGAAGGCGACGAAGCGGTCGGCCTTGATCCACATGGCGTCCGGCGTGCTCGCTTCGTTTGCGTACTCGCCTTCGAGCTCGCCCTTCAACTCGTAGCCGAAGTAGCCCACATAGCCACCGGTGAAGTCGAACGGCAATGGCGGGCCCGTTTGAGGTTTCTCCCGTAGCTGCTCGGCAAGGAAATCGAGAATGCTCTGGGTTCGCGTCTGGATATTGGGGCCTTGGCGGATCTCGATGCGTCTTGACCGCGACCGGTAGGTCACGAGCTGTCCCAGTGGGCCCGACGAATCCCCCATGTACGAGAAGCGTGCGCGCTGCGCGTCGGCCAAACTGCTGTCGAGCCAGAAGGCAGCCTCGCTGTCGGCGAACAACTGGGTGAAGGCAGCGCTGGGCGAAGGGAAATGGTCCAGGCATTGCGCGTGAACAAGCAGTCGGGAGCTTGCCTGCTGGGTTGATGGCCAGCCGAGCGGGCCCTTGATTGCATCGCGATGGCGGCGGCCGTCCTGCCATTCCTCGGTGAGCTCGCGGAAGTTCCGCAAGAGTCTTGCACCATATTCCGTGCTGATCGATTCCGGGTGAAACTGCACGCCCCACCATGGCTTTGCGATGTGCCTCAGCCCCATCAAGGTGCCGTCGGCGGTCCAGGCGAGCGCCTGCAGTTCGGTCGGGAGTTCCGTCACTGCCAGTGAGTGGTATCGAACCGCCTCGAAAGGATTTGGAATGCCCCTGAACAGGTCCAGCTCGGTGTGGGACACACTGTCGAGCCGGCCATGCATCGGACGAACCGCCAGGTCGACCTTGGCTCCGCAGAAATGAGCGATAGCCTGATGGCCCAGGCAGACGCCGAGAACCGGCACCTTCGCGCGGAGCAGCACATCACCGACGACGCCGAGATCGGCCCGACGCTGCGGTCGGCCGGGTCCAGGCGAGACGACGATGTTGTCGAACTCCAGGGCCTCGATCTCTGGCCAGGTCAGTTCGTCGTTGCGAACGACCTGGGGAGGTCGGCCGTTGGCCGCGGCCAGGTATTGGTAGAGGTTGTAGGTGAACGAGTCGTAGTTGTCGATCAAGAGGCTGCGCATGGCGGTTCCTGCTCGTAAGTTGAGTGGGCGTGAGCGGAGACCAGATGCCATCGGACAGCTGGTCTACGAGGGTGAATCAACCTTTGGTCATCGGCTCGCGGCCCGCCCCGCCGCGTCGCAGGATCATGCTGATCAGCAGGCACGCTGTCGCAAGGGCTGCGACAACCCCACCCAGCAGGAACGACATCTTGTAGCCGTTCATCAGTTCGGTGGCGGCCGGTGTCTGTCCGCTGCCGGCCAGATGGGCGGCGTAGGAGTTCGCCGTGGAGATCATGGCGGCCAAGCCAATGACTGCGCCGAATTGCTGGAAGGTATTGAGCAGCCCCGAGGTCAGTCCCTCTTCGCCGATCTTTGCGCTTTGCGCGCCAAGTATGTTCGTGGTGATGGCGATGGCCGGAAGGCCGGCGCCAACCAGCAACGTAGGTCCGAGGATGTCGAGCCAGTACACGCTGTTCATCCCCGCCATGGATAGCCACGTCAATCCGACTGTCACGAGCGCGAAGCCTGCCATCAGGGATTCACGAGCTCCGTAACGCAGCCATCGCCCGGCATTCGTTGCCGTCAAGATCACGATGCCGCAAAGCGGGAGGAAGGCGGAACCCGATGCGAGCGGACTGAAGTTCAGAATTGACTGCAGATAGAGATTGCCGATGAAGAACATGGGGAAGATCACTAATTGCCCGATGCCGGAGTACAGCAGCGCCTCCATCAGGCCGCTATTCCTCCAGGTCGCCGGCGGAATCAAGCCGTGGGGAATGGCTTTTTGTCGGAACAGGAATCCACCAAGCAAGGCCATCCCGGCGATCACCGCGAACCAGAGCGCGCGAATGTTGCTGGAGGGCTCGCCGAACTGCACGATGCCCCACGCGAGCAGCGTCTGGCCGCCGATCAGAAGCAGCCCGCCCAGTCCGTCGGCTCGCCCCTGATTGGCGCCCTTGTCGAACTTCGAGAACACCAGGAACGAATAGAGCAGGAGCAGCGCTGGAATCAGCACGCTGATCCAGAAGGTCGACCGCCAGCCGAACCACGCGGTCAGTGCGCCTCCCAGGAAGGTGCCCAACGCTCCACCGAGGCCCCCCATTGCTGCCATCAACCCAAGCGCCTTGTATCGCTGTTCGCCCTCGAAAGTGGCGAGGATCAAGGCCAGGCTGGCGGCGGCGGAGAACGCGGATCCGAGGCCCTGGATCGCGCGTCCCGCAATCAAGAGTTCGGGCGTCGAGGCCATCGCGGAAACGGCCGAACCGATGGCGAGCACGAACAGGCCGGCCTGGAAGATCCGCGTCCGGCCGAGAATGTCCGCCATCCTTCCGGATGCCAGCAGGGCGCCACCGAATACCGTCAGGTAGGCGTTGGCAATCCAGGATTGGCCGGTCTCGGAAAAGCGAAGCTCTCCGGCGATGGTCGGGACGATGACGTTGATGATCGAGGCATCCACGATCAACAGAAGTTGCGTGGTTGCCAGGAGAAGCATCAAGCCCTTGAAGTTTTGTGCGGTGTTCGTTGTCATGTCTGGTTTTTGCTCAAAGCGTTGGTTGCGATTTGTCCAAGTTCATCGAGTCGGCTCTGTTCCGTCAGCTGCGATAGATAGACGTGTGGTGCACCTTGGTAGAACTGCTCGTAGTGCGCATGTCGGCAGCCGAACTCCGTGGAGGTGACATCCCAAGCCAGCTTCAGCAGGCGCGCACGGTCGATTGGCTCGACCTCGGCCGTGCCGAAGTAGGATTTCAGTGTTTCCCCGATCTCGGGCGCGTAGAAGTCCGATAGATGGGCCGGGAGGTAGATCAGGCTGCCACCGCAGAACATGCGGAGCTCGTGGATGAACTTTGGGTAGACCTCGGACGCGAACAATCTCTGCGCGTAGGTTGCCCGTCGGTTCGGAGCGATGTGGCCCGTTCCCTCGGGATCGCCTTCATGCTCCAGCTCGGCCCCCATGGCGATCGATTTGGCGAGCTGTGCGTATCCAACCAGTCGACCCAAGCTTCCGCGCACTTCAGGAATGGCCAACGAGCCGCTGGATCGCAGGACTAGATACGCCAGACCGGCCAGGAATTCCAGCTTCTTGTAGAAGCGAATCGACGCCTGATGGCCCATGCACGCATACGCCGGGGTGTTCCACCAGATGCCGAACGTGCTTCGCGTATCGCGGTAGGTGAGGACCCGCTCCCAAGGAACGAAGGCGTCCTTCATGACGAGGATGGCGTCGTTCTCGTCCAGCGCCGAGGACAGCGGCGCGTCTTCGGCATCGGCCGACGATGAATACGACGCTCGTGATATGAGGCTGACCCCCGGTGTCGCAGGCGGGATGCAGAAGGTGAGTGCGTATGCGACGTCGCTCGGATGCAGTGGCTCGATGCTGCCAACGATGATCTCGTCCGAATAGATTGCCGCGGTGCCAATCGCCTTGACTCCGGATACGAAGATTCCGGCGTCGGTCTCTCGAACCGATTGGATTCCGATGTCAGGCTCGATTCTGTTCTGTTCGGATAGCGGCTTCGATCGGTCCCTCTTGATGTTCGTCAGCGTGAAGGCAACAAACAGGTTCTTGGTTTTGGCCCTCTGATGGAGCGATTGCAGGTTCGATCGACCGTCGAAGGCGTCGCTGCGAAAGGCGTCTGGCGTGGTGACGAAGCCGGACATCGCGGCCGCGATGTAGTCGGGAGTGCGGCCCAGAAAGCCAAAACTCGTTTCCGACCAGCTGGCATGGAGTCTGTGCTTCAGCGCCAGATCCTGGCTGTCTTTGCTTGGGACGAAGGCTCGGGATTCCGGTTCGTCCGCCTCGCCGCCATCACCAGGCATGGCATAGAAGAGGTGCCGATGGGCCGCGGCGCTTGCTTGGTCATAGAGAGCGGCAAAGGCCTTGGCGCCTTGGAGAAAGGCAGGTGCGCTCGCTACGGAACTGATCTTTTCCGATCCCAGCCAGACAACCCGGTCATCGGAGATTTCATCGAGGTATTGCTTTCCGGTCCTGATCATGCACCGCTCCATTTGTATTGAGAATCACGGTTGACGATCGACTGAGTCACGCTCGTGAGTTGTGCGTACGCCGCCGCGATGGCGAGGCGCTCTTCGTACGGGAAGGCGACCTCGAGCGGCGACGTGCGCCGGCTACGCCGCTGCGCCGCGATATCGACAACGATTTCCGGCCCCTGCTCGCGATTGGCTCGCTGGATCGCTTGAACCGCTGTCATTCGGTCTCTTTCAAACTCGGCGATCGCGGCCGATCTGCTGCCGAGAGTTGCCAGGGCTTGGGCCAGGGCCACTGCATCCACGATCGACTGCGTGGCCCCGTTGGAGCCGATGGGATGCATGCCGTGTGCCGCGTCTCCGATCAGCACGGTGTCCTCGCCGTTTGACCATGCCGGAAGGGGGTCGATGTCGACCATCGGGTAGGCATATACGGCCCCGCTGTCGCGAATGACCTGCTCGGGGCGTATTCCGTCCAGCGACCAGTTCGTGAAATGGCCGGCTAGTTCGTGGGCCGGTACGCGGACGTTCCAGTTCCCAAGCGGATGATGCGGGGGCGAGGGGTCTGGCAGTGCCGCGGCCCAGTTGACGAGCGTCCGGTTTGCGCTCGCATCGACTGCCATCGGATAAACGACGAACTTGCAGAAGCCGTCGCCGGCGATGTACATCGACTTGTTGTCGAGAAATCCGTCGCCCCAGAACGATCCTCGATAGACCGTCGACGGTGCGATGCGTAGCGGGGCGAGGTCGGGAAACAAGACTTGTCGCACCGCGGATCGGATTCCGTCGGCTCCGACGATGAGATCGGCCGCGAACTCCCGGTTGTTCGTGTCTATGGCCAGCAGATCCTGCGGCAGTCGCCTGACGGCGGCAACGGAAGTCCCGCCCACGAGCGACGACTGACCACAGCGCTCTATGGCGGTGCGCAGCAGCGTGGCGTGAAGTCGAGACCGAGAGATGGACAGCTGGGGCCATGCGAAGCCCGCACTTCTACCTTTCGGCTCGCTCCAGATGAGGTGCCCATCCCACGTCGTGTAGTTGAGTTGGTTCAGCTGGACGCTGAGGGGTTCCAGCGCCTCGAGCAGTCCAAGATCCGCCAACTCTCGGCTTGCCAGGGGCAGTATGTTGATGCCCGACCCCGCCTGCTCCAGCGAGTTTGAGCGTTCGAGAATCCTGACGGACCTGAAGCCCCGCGCGTTGAGCGCCAACGCGAGTGTGAGCCCGGCGATCCCTCCTCCGACGATGAGGATGCGGTCGTTCATTGCGAGGCCTCTTCTTCGCCATTCACTGGCGGGTGGGCGTTTGATGGTTTGCCGAGGACGAACCGCTCGATCTGCAAGGTCAGGTCGAGGATCTCCTTGAGAAGCGCGATGGGGGCACCGCCGCTTCCTTCTTCGTACAGCCGGACTTCAGGCGCATAGGCCTTGCGAGCGAGGCCAAGGTGACGGCCCCTGAAAGTCTTGAGCATCCTCAAGAGGCGAGCGATGCTGTCGGCGCTGCGCAAGACATTGTGGTCCTGTGCGGTTGTGGGGTTCTCCAGGCAATGGCGAAGCCTTGAGACCAGGGACTCTGTCGTTCCCAGTTGCTCATAATACGAGCGCCAGGATGGGAGGCAGTAGGGAACCGACGCGTCCAGGAACCGCCGGTAGCTTTCGCTGGACCGGTCCGAGGCCCAGATGCAGAGGTCTATCAGCCAGAGCGGGACCTGCGCGGCAGCTGGTCCCAGATAGGCGCGACCACCGATGCTGATGTCTTCGTAGTACGGGCGCAATGTCCGCGCGAAGAAGACAGGGGACACATCCCGCACCACGCCGTCGATCGATTCCACCATGACGGTGGCCAGGTCGTGCAGACTGTCGACAAGCGGGGCGCAGCGCGCGTCCTGGGGACCGATGTCTCGGAGCCACTCGCTGACACAGAGCGATGCGCTCAGGCTTGGAAATACCTTGACGACCGCGGCCTGCAGCAATCGTTCCTGCGGGTCGTCGGTGTAGGCTCGGCGGCGAGGGCCGTCCGGGTTCCACGAGGTGTAGTGAAGGACCGTGTCTCGCGGGACCATTGCGCAGAACTCGCCGAGTTGCGCCAGTAGCGGCTCGATCTGAGGCACCGCCGAGATCGGTTCGAGACCGTGTCTTTTCAACGAGCCAAGCAAGATGCCGACGTCCCTCATGGCTGCCAATGCCATCGCCTCCGAACCGATTTCCAGGTTGGCGAGCGAACTGGAAAGCTTGACAAGCAACTGCGTCAGGAAGCGCTTGTCGCCGTGCGCGTTGGCTTGCTGGATACTGGCAACGGAGCCGTCGAGCAAGAGGGGATCCAATGCTTGGATCGCGGCTGTCTCGTAGAAGGAACTTGGATTGAACTCCAGGATCTGCGCCACGGTGAACTCCAGAGAGAAACTGGAGCCAAGGCTAAAGACCTCCCCTGAAATGCTCAATTAACCAGTGTCTTGAACTTGATAGGGATCGTCCAGGTGAAGGCCGTGTGACGATCGGGTTGAACGAAGGGCGAGATACAACCCCACCGTGCTTTCATATCCGACCCGGTGCGCAATTTCCTCTCTGCTGAGCCGCGTCGTTCTCAGGAGCGTTTGTGCGTTCGAGACTCTCACCTTTGAGAGATACCGAGCGGGGGCGCATCCGGTCGCCTGACGGAACGCTAGGCTGAAGGCCGACCTCGACATGCCGGCGGAGGACGCGATGCGTGCGATCGTCGAGCGCTCCTTGTATTCCGTGTGCATGTACAGCAATGCATTCGCGATACGAGGGTCTCGCAGGGCGCGGCCCACGGACGTCGTTGCCGTTCCGACATCGAGCGCAACCCGAAGGCCGAGCACGTAGATCAGCTCCAGGCCGCGCAGGAGGGCAAAGCTGCTCCCCTCTTGGAAGCGCTCCACTTCGCGCAGCAGTCCTTGGATCGTGCTTTGAAGGAGCGGCTCATGCTCGATCTGATGCTTCCGGACCACGATGATTTCTGGAAGCAGTTTGTACAGAGGGGTCGAGGAATGATCGTCGCAATGCAGGCCGGCACACAGAAACAACGCAGATCCATCTGCCCCTGGCATTTCTACTCTGACAAATCTTCCTTTGCTCCGGCTCGGAAGTATCTGTTCGAGCGGTACGGAAACCGCCGATGTAGAGTTGCCGATTCGATGGGCGCCGCCATGCGGGAAGATGGCCAGATCGCCCTGGTTCAGAGGAATGGCGTTCGGGTGTCCGATGTCGATCGCCATCGGTCCCTCTTCGACATAGTGGAAGAGCGCACAGGATTCGCGCGGTCCCGCGAAGGACCAGTCGCCCCCGATTCGCCATGCGCTGACGAAAGCGCCCTCCAGGCGTAGCGGGTCGACGATCATCGAGAAAAGCTCCTCGGTCATTTGCGTAAATCTCCTCTGGTTCCTGGCCCCGGTCGCGGTAGCGGTAGCGACCCGTGGCACACACTAGAGGGGAATTCGTGGAGCTTGGTCCGCGACGCGGGTGAGAGGTTTCGCCTTTCATCGGTCGAATAGTCTCCGCGCCTTCACCGGGCCTGCGCCCCGAGGCATGGTCTCGGCGCGGGCTCCCGCCGAGCCCCTAACGCACCGTCGGTCTTGAAGCGCGGGCGCGCCACCCTTGTAGGGCACGTGCGTGATGTCGACGGAAGCCACGCGCTTGTACAGCTCCATACCCAGGAACGACACGGCATCGGGTGCTTCGCCCCAGCCCAGATACCCCAGCAGAACGGACCAAAGCTCGATCAAGAGGGTCCGCATGCCTGGCTCCTTTCGGTTTGGGGGAGGGGCCATGGTTCGCCTGGAAGCGATTTGTCACAACTCTCAGATCAGGTAGGTGGGGGCGGTGTGTGTTGTGGTGGGCGGGCGCGACCGTGCCATTGTTTCTGCGGAACGAACACTGCAGTTCCTTTTCCGCCGTTTACGCCCGGTTCGTTGGCCTCAAACTCTCGTCTACAGAGGCTGCTATGAACACGACATGGAATTTCATCTTGGCCGCCGCGGTGATCCTGGCGTCCGCGGCGGGAATCGTTACCGGTGAGACCGCAAAGGGCGAGCTGCGCTTCGTCGAGGCGGCTACGTCCGTCACCGCGAGTGCCGAGGCGTTCGCCTGGGTGACCGGGGGCAAGATTGCGGTCGCCTCCGCCGCGTCCGCCGCTCAGTAGGAACGGCCGGCACGGCACCGGCCAGGGAGGCGCGCGAGGCCGCGCCCTGGTCGGCAGGCTCCCACGTGCGGCCTGCGGCCTGATTCGGCCGAGCGCTTCTTCCGCGACATCAGCGACAGGCGCATCCGGCGTGACAGCTTCACCAGCGCGGCAGAACTGGCACTGGCCATCGACCTGTACGTCGCCCCTCACACCATCGATCCCAAGCCCTTCATCCGGACCGCGCGCATCCGACATCCTGGCCAAGGGCACGCGCGCCAAGGCCGCTCTCGCGGTCTCTGCGGGATAAGTGATTCGCTGCTCTTCGATGCCACCGCACTGCACGGCATCGAGGACATCGGCACGCTGCCGGTGTCGTATCTCTCCTCTCCGTCGTCTTTACTTTGCGTGGCTAGGCATGATGAGATCTCGTGCGGCGTCACTGAAACAATCCCGGGTACCGCTTTGGCTAAACAGCTCGCGAACGGGCGATCAGGCGTCAATCAGGTGCGGCGACGGGAAGGGTGAAGCGGAACAGGGCGCCGCCTTCGAGATTGCGCGAGGCCCAGAGCTTGCCGCCGTGGGCCTCGATGAGCTTGCGACAGATCGCCAGGCCGACGCCCAGGCCGCTGGACTTGGTGGAATAGAAGGATTCGAAGATGCGCTCCAGGTCGCCCTCGGGGATGCCGGCACCGCTGTCGTGCACCGCCACTTCGATCTCCTCATGGTCGTTGACCGTCACTCCAACGGCGATGTCCCTTCGCGCTCCCGGGCCGGCGAGGTCGATCGCTTCCATCGCGTTGCGCAGCAGGTTGAGGATGACCTGCTGCAGGTGGATCTCGTCGACCGTCACGACCGGCAGCCGTCCCTTTGAGGCCGAGCGAATGTGGATGTCGCGCAGGCCGCAGTCCATTTTGACCATGCCGATGCATTCGTCGACTGCCCGCATGATGTCGATCGGCTTCGGGTCCAGGTCATGGCGCTGCGCCATCCCTCGCATGCGTGTCACGACATCGCCGGCCCGGGTCGCCTGGCCGATGACCTTGTCCAGGAGTTCGACCACCCTCGGCAAGTCGGGCATCGCCGTTTCGGCGCGTCGGCGCGCTGCCATCGCATAGTTTTCGATTGCGCCCAGCGGCTGGGTGATCTCGTGGGCCAAGGCGACCGACATCTCGCCAGCCGTATGGACGCGAACCAGATGGGCCAGCCGCTCACGCCAATGCGCTGCCTCGACCTCCGCCGCCAGCTTGCGCCGCTCGGCGGTCTCGTGCGCGTGCAGGCTGGCGAAGACGCCGGCCAGCAGGGAGATGCCGGGCGTCAGCGCTTCGGGCCACGGGTGCTCGCGTGTCACGCTGGCGATCGACAGCGCGCCCTCGATCCGCCCGGCCACCGAGATCGGCACGACCATCAACGAACGAACGCCTCCGGCCTCCAGCGCAAGCCGGTCCTGCGATGCCACGGGCGGCAGATCGGCAAGGCGCGGCAAGCGAACGACCTGGCCGGCCGCCACCTGGGCACTGACCCAAGGCAGCAGGCCGGACATTTCCGCGGGGGCCGGAGCATCGAACCCCTGCGCAACCCAGCGCCGGGTGGCGCTGAAGTGCGCTTCGACGCCGACATGCTCCCAGAGGGCGACCTGCTCTGCCCCCACGAACTCACCGAACTGCTGCAGGCTGGATCCGATGGCGCTGCCTTCCATGCCTGGCTGGACCAGCACCAGGGAAGCCAGGATGCTGCATGCCAAACGTTCAAATCCGATCGCGATGTCAAGCGGCTCCTGGGCCTGTTTGCGGGCCAACGCGCTGCCGAATACCTGGGTCAGCAGCCTCAACTGTGCCAGCAGGCTGTCGGGCCATGAGCGTTCGGCCCGCACGCAACTGAAGCTCAGCGAGCCGTGCAGATGCCCGGCGACGACGATCGGTATCGTCACGTGAGACTTGAGCCCGACGCCGATCAAACCTTCCTTGTCGCTGTCCGCCTCGGGTGGCAGGTCGTCGAGCCGCTCGATCACCGTTGGCAGGTTTCGCAGCGACCTCGACATGATCCAGGGAAACAGGAAGAGCGACGGCAACGCTTTCGGGGCCGGCTCGACGCCCTCGACCGCGAACGAATGCGTCATCTCGATCCATCCGGTCAAGGGGTCGAGGCGGTGAAGGGTGCAGCGATCGATCGCCAGCGTTCCGACGATGTGCTGGAGGCTGTCCTGGATGGCGCGGTCGATGTACTGCGGCTCCAGGTTGATGAAGCTCGCCGACAGTTCCGACAACAGGCGCTCGAAGCGCAGCCGGTCCGCCGTCAGCTCGGCGTGCGGGTCGGGTTCATGTTCCATGGTGCGTATGAAGAGAGTATCCCGTCGTCCAGGCGCCGGGCTTGTGTAGCCACCGATGCGGCGCCATCAGGTTTGGGCAGAGGCGTGCTCCGGCTTCACGGCCACATGCCGCAACTCGCATCTCAGGATTTTGCCGACCGTCGATTGTGGCAGCCACCCGAATGCGTTCGGCGCAGCAGCGTGGCATCTGGCGGCCGTCCCCGATGAGGCGTTTCGGAAGTGGTCCGGCCAGACCCCGGCGTATGTCCGGGAGCGTCGAGGCTGATGGGGTGGGGTGGGGGCACGTACGTGCCCATGAGTGGGCGCCGGGATGGCGACCTCGAGAGCGGGTGTCGATAATGGCCTGCTCGAAACTAAGGGTGCCCTCGATGTCGTTCAGCTCTTCAGCGTGGGTATCACGCGTCGCCGTGACCGTCGTGGCGTGCGCGACTCTGCAGGCACAGGCTGAGATGAGCGCGGAAGAGCTCGCGAAGCTGGCCCAGAATCCGGTCGGCAACCTGATCAGCGTTCCGTTCCAGAACAACACGAACCTGAATTACGGGCCGGAGAAGGGGACGCAGAACATCCTCAACATCCAGCCGGTGATCCCGATCTCGGTCAACAAGGACTGGAACATCATCACGCGCACGATCCTGCCGGTCATCTCGATGCCTTCGCTGGGCCCGGGCATCGACAGCACCAGCGGCGTCGGTGATGTGGTGATGACCGCCTTTCTCTCGCCGGCCAACCCCGGCAAATGGATCTGGGGCGCCGGCCCGGTGGTGCAGATGCCCACCAACAGCAGTTCGGAGCTGGGCAACAAGAATTGGGGCCTGGGTCCGTCGGCCGTGGTGCTGCATCTCGACCACGGCAACCCGTGGGTTTACGGCGCGCTGTTCAACAACATCTGGTCGGTGAGTAGCAGCGGGCAGGGCGGCTCATACAACAACTTCCTGCTCCAGCCCTTCATCAACTACAACTTCAGCGGCGGCTTCTATCTCACCACCGCCCCGATCATCACGGCCGACTGGAAGGCCGACAGCAGCCAGCGATGGACGGTGCCCCTCGGCGGCGGCGTCGGCAAGATCTTCCACCTGGGCAAGCTGCCGGTGAACACGCAGCTCTCCGCGTACTACAACGTGGTCAAGCCGGACAACGCCGCCAACTGGCAGATACGGGTGCAGGCGCAGTTCATGTTCCCGAAATAGTCACGCAGGTTGTGGCGGCCGACGTCCGGCTCCGCACCCGGGCATGGGGCGAAAAGATCGCGCGAAGCTGCTGGCGGCCAAGGGTTGGCGATCGGAGGCGGCGATCATCGCCGTCGGCCTGAACCCTGGCACCGCGACCGTCGAGAAGTCCAGGCATGGTGCGTTTCGGGGTTCCCCCGCTCACGGCTGGACATAGGTCTTCAAGTTCTTGCAGGCGCTCTCGAACATCGATTCGAAATACATCTTCGACAGTGGCCCGCCCATGCTGATCGTGAGATGCGGGTCCATCGCAACGCGGTAGGTGAACCGGGTCTTGCCGGGCTCGGTCTCTTCGAGCTGGTAGTCCTCCGCCATCGCGTGGGTGAGCGGCATGGAGGAACCGGTCACGTAAAACGCCATGCGGCGATCCTTCTCCCAGATGAAGAAGTGTTCGTCGAGCGTGGCGGCGGCCAGCGAGACAGTGCGGGTGGTGCCGACGCCATATGGCTTGTCGCTGGTCCAGACCACTTTGTGGATGGCATGGAACCAATGAGGCCAGGACTCGCCGTCTTCGAAGATGGCGAAGACCTTGGATGCCGGTGCTTCGAGATCGACGACGTGCTTGAATTGCATGGGCGCCGTGTCGAAGAACGTCGCATCGACCGGGCGACATTGAAAGTGCATGGCGATCCTTTGTCAGTGTTCGGGGGGCAGCGTGCGAGAGGTCAGGCCCAGGCGCCGAGCATCGTGGCACCGAAGGCGACGACGAAGAGGCCGGCCAGCCGGGGCCACCAGGGCTGCGCACGGCGCAGCGTGGCGCCCAAGGCGATGCCCGAGGTATGCAGCAGGAGCGATGCCGCCAGCATGCCCGCGAGAGCCAGTGTCGCTTCGGACTCGCCCGCCAGTTCCTGGCCGTGTGCGTGGCCGTGGAAGAGCGCGAACAAGCCCACCAGCAAGCCCGCCATCGGCGCGGGCAGCCGGTGTTGCGTCATCACCAGCAGGCCGAGTACCAGCAGCGAGACCGCGATCGACGACTCCACGGCGGGAAGGCGCACGCCGGCCATGCCGAGGAGCGCTCCGGCAAGCAGCATCAGCGCAAAGGCCGCAGGGGCCGCCAGCAGATCCGGCCAGCGGCGTGCCGCGAGGGCGCTCCAGAGCCCGACCGCCACCATCGCGACCAGGTGATCCGCGCCCGTCAGTGGATGCAGGAATCCCGCCATGAAGCCATGGTGAAGACCATGGTCGACGCCGGTGTGGGCGAGTGCCGAGAGGGGCAGGGCGGCGAAGAGCAGGAGAGCGGTCCGGGTCGGATGGCGAACAAGTTTCATGTCAGGTCCCTGGAGTGAACGGGTACGTCGAGGCAGCGGGTTTGTCGGTTTGGCTCAGCGCCACGCGCCCCGCCATTGCGAATCGATCGCGATCCAGCCGGCGGCGTCGCCGGCCGGCGGCGACGCCAGGGCCATGCGGTCGCCGCTGGCATCCCATCCCAGGATCCGCAGCTCGAACGAAGGACCGGCGGCGACGTCGCGCATCGGAGTTGCCGCAGCGGCCGGCAGCCGCCCGGCCATCCGATCGACGGCAGCGACCGCACCCAGAGATGCGAGCGCGCCCCCGACGGCMGCGGCGCCGCKGCCGAGCACGAAGGTCCTGCGGTCAATCGGCATGGCCGGTCTCCGGGTGTAGCGGCGGGGCGGCCAGCGGCGACTGCCTGAAGGCGGGCGTCGCTCCCCAGCGCTGGCGGGCCGCAGCCAGGATGTCCGCGGCTTCCAGTGCCTCGCCGGCCCGGATCGCCGCCTCATGGGCCGACTCGAAGGCCCGCAGCGTCGGACGGTTCGCGAGGTCGACGCGGGTCAGTTCGAACGCCCGGCGCGCATCGTCGCCGCTGCCGGCATAGAACTCCGCCGCGTGGTCCGCGAAGGCGAGCGGATGCCTGGCCAGCAGGCGCTCGAAGCCGCTGCGCGCGGCCTCCGTCAGCGCCTGCGCTTCGGCCGGCCGGCCCAGCGCGAGCGCCACGTCGGAAAGACGCCAGCTGACTTCCGGGTCGCCGCTCTCGAGCGCCGGAACCAGCAACGCGCGAGCCTGAGCGCCGCGGTTTTCGGCCAGGTGGATCTCGGAAAGGTGCACGCGTGCCTTGACGTAGCCGGGCAGGTAGTCGATTGCTTTGGCGTACCAACGGGCCGCGCGCTCCGTCTGGGCCTGTGGCGCGCGTTCACCCCACAGCACACCCAACTGGAAGCAGACCCATGCGACCGCAAATGGCGAGACATCGCGGTAGGCGCCCAGCGCGCGGCAGTAGGCGCGCTCCGCGGCGTCGAATTCGCCCAGGTCGGCCAGCAGGGAGCCCAGCGGCACCCAGTCCTCCAGTCGTCCCGGGCGCTCGGCGAGGCGCAGCCTCTGTTGCAGCAGCGCTTCCAGCGATGTGCCGCAGGCCTGGTCGATGCTCATCGCGAGCCGCTCCGCGTCGAGCGCGGGACAGCCTCGCTGCGTGGCTCGTGCGAGGCATTCCCTCGCATGGGCGAAGCGATGGGTCGATGCTGCGACCTGGGCCTCGATGAGCGCCGTGCGGGCGGAGTCCGGATCCCGCCGCAGCAGGTGACCCGCCAGTTGCTCCAGCCGGTCGTAGGCTTCCAGATCACCCAGGAACTGCGCGTTGAGATGTTCCTGCTCGATGAGGCCCTCGGCGATGCCCGACCGCAGCGGCGCCTGCCAGAAGCGGTTCCATGATTGCGCGAGCGTGCTTCTCAGGTTGATGGCGGCGATGGCGCCGTCGGTGGCCTGCACAGGACCGGTCTCGAGATCGGGTTCGGCGATCATTTGGGGACCCCGAAGCGCGGCTTCAGGCTTTCGAGGCCGGCCTTCAGGAGCGTCGAACTGATGGTCTTCACGATGAGGTCGGGCTGGCCGCCGGGCATGTACTGCACGCGCCATTCGACCGAGCTGCCGCTACCCTTGGGCTTGACGTCCAGCATGCCGGTGTAGTCCGTGGCCGGGATGCCGGCGATCGAGGTGTAGCGGTAGCTTCGCTGCGCGTTGTCGACCGCGTCGAGCCGTTCGATGATCTGCTTGCCGTCGATGGTCTCGATCGTGCGCAGTTGACCGACCCCGGTGCCGGTCAACCGGATGCTCGCGATCAGCGGATGCCAGTGCCCGCCGAAGCCGCCGATGAGGGCCCAGACCTGGTCAGGCGGTGCGGCGAGATCCACGGAGAAGGCCACGTTCTGGAGTTCCGCGTTCGGGGAGGCCAGATAGGGAAAGCTCGACGTGCCCGGCTTGGTCGCACCGGTCGAGCCGCCCTGCAGGAACTCCCTGTCGTGGTTCACCATCCACGTGAGCAGGATGTCGATGACGTCGGAATTCACCGTTCGGCCGCCGCCGGTCTGGTGCGGACGGCCCGCGAGCGTGCTTTTCTCGATCTCCAGGTGGCTGGTGTCCGAGGTCGGTTTCGCGACATCGATGACCATGAAATCGTCGAGGAACATGTTGGCGTTGGCGGCCAGCGCCGCCGGCGTCCAGTCGGCCTTGCCGTCGCGCAGGTCCCAGTTCTTCAGGCTGTCGACCATGCGCTTGCGGAACAGGGGCATGAACTCCTCCGAGATCGCGAAGGGCGTCTGCTGGTTCCACAGGTCGCGCAGGTCGTCGGTGCCGGCCATCCCGTTGTTGTTCAGCCGCATGTTGGTCTGCTCGGGGCGGCCGACCCAGTCGATGCGCGGCGGCTCGTGGCCGATGAAGCCGCCGGGCTTCGGTATCGGGAGGGTCTCGGCGACGACGCCGAAGAGGGAACCCTTCGCCGGATCGAGCACGCGCGCCGTGTCGAACTCGATCAGGAAGCTCAGCACGTTGTCGTGTTGAAGCAAGTTGGGAAACTTCTTCATTTCGGCCACGATCCAGGCCAGGTAGAAGGGGTCGGAGCGCAGCCCCGCGAACACGCGGTAGGTGCCGTCGGCCGAGGTCGCTCCCTTCTCGTCGTCGACGACGAAGCGGATCGTTTGGCCGCCGGGCAGCGTGCAAGTGCCGCGCTGCACCGGCCTCTTGCCTTCCGCGGCGCGCTCCAGCACATCGAAGCGAAAAGTGAAACGAAGCTCCGGATCGCTCGATCTGAACTTGGTCTGCTCACCCATGCCGGCGATCGTCAGGCGGCGCACCACGATGGCGTGGTCGATCGCGTTCGAAAACATTGCCAGCGTGCCGGCGGACGGAAACACGTTCGCCGCCAGCACGGTGCGGTTCGGGTCCGCCGGGCTGGTGAAGGCAAAAAGATCGGTCAGGTCGGCCGAGGGGTCACCGATCTGGCGCGGGCCATCGACGTGGTCGGACATGCCTCAGCCTCCGTTCAGTGGCGAGACCACTTGCTGGTCCCCGTGACCGCATTCGGCGGGCCGCCGAAGGGCGTGACCCGGCCCGGTTCCTCGGGAATCGACTTCAGGTATTCGACCAGCGCCCAGCGCTGCGACTCCGTCAGCAGCGGTCCGATGGTGCCATTGCCGCGTGGCCCGTTCTCGAACGAGTGCCCGGCATTGGAGTTGCCTCGCAGCTCGGTGTCGAGCAGGAAGCTGCCGCTCTTGCCGCTGGTGTCCAGGCCCACCTTGACGGGGTCGAACTCGCGACCGACATAGAACTTCTTGGTCCGCTCCTTGGCCGGGACCAGCATTTCGTAGAGATTGGGCACTGAGCCGTTGTGCAGGAACGGCGGCGTGGCCCAGACGCCGTCGCGCGGCGCGGCCTTGTACGCGTCCTCGGTCTGGCGAGCGACAGGAAGGTCGCGATAGCCATGCAGATTGGCGGTCTGCTCTTCGTTGAGCTTCAACTGCGACAAGGCCTTGTCCAGCACCAACTTCACGGTGAGCGCGTACTGGGCGCCGGTCGGAATCATGGCCTTGTCCTTGAAGGGTCCCGGCAGATAGGGGGCAATGGCGCCGGTGAAGGAGTAGGGACGCGTATTGTCGAACTGGCCCGGGTCGGTGCCGACATACTTCTGCGGGACCACGCCCACTTCCAGGAAGCGCTTGCCGAATTTGTTCGGTGCAGTCCACGTGTAGGGCCAGGCGTTGTGGCAACTCGCGCAATGGGTCGAGAACAGAGCCTTGCCGGCCGCGGCCTTCTGGCGGTCGATGCGGCCGAAAACCTCTTCGGGCCACTTGGGCGGTGCGAGCCGCGTCAACTGATTCTCGATCTGTTGCAGATTGAGCAATAGCGCATTCGAATCGAAGAGCCCTTCCTCCGGCGTCTTCGAATGCAGGTTCATCGGCATGAAGACGCCCATGGCTTCAACGAGATTGCGCTCGATCGGATCCTTCTGCACTGCCCGCCACTGGGTCCACGTGCCTTGCGGGCTATTCCACAGGAAGGGTGGCTTGGTCGGCGCGAGGGGCGTTGACAGGTTCTGCGGAATCTCGGTCTCCGTGGACACGAGCCGGTTGACGATGGCGCTGATCGCGTCGATCCGCGATGGCCCCCAGATGGTCGGGGTCGCGATCGTGCGCGACCGAAAATAATGGATGGGGCCGGCCTCGCGCTCGAAGCGCTTGCCAAGCTCTGCCTTGGCCTCCGCACTCATGGCGCCAAGCCGGGTCGCCAGGCGATCGAATTTCTGCTTGTCCGCCAACGTAGCCTGCACTGCGTCATCGAGCGCGTTGACGTAGCCCATCATGTCGAAAGCGTTGGCAACGCCGCCGTCGATGCGGATGCGCTTGCCCTGGTAGTTCAGCTGCGCGTTGTGGCAGGCGGCGCAGGTCAGTCCGACCTGCACATCCTCCACGTTGCTGCCCTTCCTCTTGACGATCGTCTTGCTCAGCCCGATCGGCAGCGCATCGGGATTGTTCTGCGGATCGGCAGGCTGGGTGATCAGGCCGAAGCGGTCGCTGTTGGCGTCGGAGCGGAACAGTTCCCGGCCGCCGGCCACCTCGAGGTTCAGGAACAGGTCGTAGGACATCACGGCCGAGCCCTGAGAGACCTGGTAGTACCAGGCCCGTTCGGCGGGCGTCCAGCCCTGGTCGAGGAAGACCACGGGCCCCGGCGCACTCTCTGTAGGCTGCGCTGCGGACTGCTCCATGAGTGCCACGCCGAGCAGCAGGACGGCGATGGATGAGAGGGCGAAGGTCCTGGCCCCGCGGGGCCGAATGGCAAGCTGCATGGAAGTTCCTGGGAACGAAGAAGTCATCGTGTGGTTCGATGGGTCGACCGTTTTTACGTCATGCAAACCTGGTGGCCTATCCCGGTGCCCACCTAAGCCACGTACGTGTTTCTGCGTGGCCGTCCGGATGGCGCGCCTTGTCGCAATCGTGAAAATCCACAGGGCGGGGTGCGAGCGATCGCTGCGATATCAGGTCGTCTGATCTGGCATGGGTCCCGCGAGCGGTCCGTGCTACCCGGACATGAAAGGAAAACCTGAAAAATGAAAGCAGCCCACTACACAGTTCTCGCTCTGGCTTCGGCGCTGGCATTCGGTGCGCCGGCCTTGGCGCAGCCGAGCACGCCTTCGACCACCCCCAAGGTGCTGGATGTCCGGGACATGTTGAAAGAGATTTCGATCTCCGCGCAGGTGACGGCGATTGACCAGAAGAACCGCATCGTGACCCTCAAGGGTCCGGAGGGCAATGAGTTCGCAGTGATGGTCGACCCGCGGGTCAAGAACCTGGCGCAGGTGAAGGTCGGCGACATGGTCGATGCGACCTACATTCAGTCGGTGGCGCTCGACTTCCAGACGGGCAACGGCATCCGCATGGCCACGTCGACGACGGCCGTCGACCGCGCCCAGGTCGGACAGTTGCCCGGCGGCGCGGCGATGAAGCAGACGACGATGGTGTCGAACATCTGGGCGATCGACCAGGCCAAGGGCACCGTGATGGTCCGGGGTCCGTTCGGTCACTTCACCGAGGTGAAGCTGAAGGACCCGGCCATGCTCAATGGCGTCAAGGTCGGCGACCAGATGAAGATGACCATCACGCAGGCCATCGCCACTTCGGTGGTGAGGAAGGGGTAGCTGCATCCCAGACAGCCAGCTTCATCGGCAAGCGAGATGACGGCTGCGGCGGCGGTCTTCCTGCGCCGGCGTTCGCTGCTGCTGCTGGTCATGACCTTGGCCCTCGGCGCTTGCACGACCTACGGCGTGGTCGACAACGCGCCACTGGCGCAGGGTCGCCGGGACCCTGTCTATTCACTGGGCGAATTCGCCCGGAATCCAGCCCGACATTCCGGCGACTTGACGCTGGCCGTCGCCTTCTCGGGCGGCGGCACGCGCGCCGCTGCCCTGTCCTACGGGGTCATGCAGGAACTGCGCGACACCCGCGTGCGCATCGACGGCAAGGAACAGAGCCTGCTGGAGGCGATCAACGTCATCAGCTCAGTGTCCGGAGGCAGTTTCACATCGGCCTACTACGGCCTCTACGGCAATCGCATCTTCGTCGACTACGAGGAGCGGTTTCTGCGCAGCGACGTCCAGGGCGTCCTGCTGCGTGGTCTGTTGAACCCCACGCGCTGGTTCAGCAGCGATGGCCGCACCGAGATGGCGGTGGCCTACTACCAGCAATCGTTGTTCGGCGATGCGACCTTCGGCGACCTGGCCAGGCGCGGCGCGCCGCTGATCCTGATCAACAGTTCCGACCTGAGCACGGGCGGGCGATTCTCCTTTGTCCAGGAATACTTCGACCTGTTGTGCTCGGACTTGAGCAGTTTCCCGCTCGCGCGCGCCGTCACGGCCTCGAGCGCCGTGCCGGTGATTTTCGGGCCGGTGGTGGCGGAGAACTACAGTGGCTGCGCGAGCAGCATGCCGCCTTGGCTGGCCGCCGCGAAGAAGCGCAACAGCAACAGCGACAACGTCTACCTGCGCATGGTGGTGCAGGACGACCTCGCCTACCAGAACAAGGTGACGCACAGGTACGCCCAGTTCGTCGACGGCGGGATCACCGACAACCTGGGCCTTCGCGCACTGCTGGATGCCGTCGAACTGGCCGGCGGCGCCGAAAAATACGTCAGCACGCTCAGCATCGCCACGCCGCGTCGCATCGCCATCATCTCGGTCAACGCTGCCGCCGATGCACCGGCGGGCATCGGCGAGAGCAATCGGGCGCCGACCTTCGGGCAGACGATGAACGCGGTCACCAACGTGCAATTGCATCGCTACAACGTGGCGACGCTTCGGCAGACCCAGCAGAGCCTCGAGCGCTGGACCCGCGAGCTCTCGACGCCCGAAAGGCCGGTGAGCTCGTACTTCATCCAGCTCAGCTTCGAGGACGTGCCCGATCCGCCGCTGCGCCGCTTTCTGAACGAGATCCCGACCAGCTTCGTTCTTGACAAGGAGCAGGTGGCGCGGTTGATTGCCACCGGCCGGGAGCTGCTGCGCAACAACCCGGACTATCAGCGCCTGCTGACCGGGCTGCGAGCGCAGGCCGATGCAGCCGGGCCGGCGACCGCTGCGCCCTGAAGCACTGCAAACGCGATGGCGGCGAATCGATGACGGGCGCGACCCGCCGACTGTCGGTGGCTATTGGGTCGAAAGTTCGAGATTCAATCGCAGCAGATCGGTAATCGAGTTGACCATGAGCTTCTCAAGCAGCCGGCTGCGATGCTGCTCGACCGTGCGGTGACTGATCGCGAGCTCCTTGGCAATGACCTTGCTCGGCAAGCCCTTGAGCGCCAGCGACATCACCTCGCGTTCGCGATCGGTCAGGGCGGCGATGCGCTTGGCCAGGCCCTGATGCACATCGGCGGCTGGCGCCGCCCGCATGCCGGCATCACGGCGCAAGGCCTCGTCGATCGCGTCCAGCAACTGCTGCTCGCGGTAGGGCTTCTGTACGAAGTCGACGGCCCCGTCCTTGACCGCCTTGACCGCCATCGTGATGTCGCCATGGCCGCTGATGAAGACGAT